>CAZDLO010000015.1:0-27344 GCA_964506325.1 uncultured Tangfeifania sp. | reverse complement strand
ATCTCTGCCCTGTCTAGATGTATCCCATTAGTTGATAGGTCAATATTCCGACCCACTCCTTGATCAGAAGGTTCCACCTGGACAAGGCATCAGCATTCGGAAGTAATGCATCAGCCACGGATATCCGCTCTGTAGGCATCAGAGGGTCTGTTCCGTATCCGGTCACCTGAAAACCTTGCTTTTCAAAACACAGCGTGGCCCGGTACAGATGAAAGGCCGAAGTAACAAGTACAATGTTTTTAGGCCAGTTATTCCGGCTGAACAAAATGGCTGTATACTCAGCATTCTGAGCTGTATTTTTGGATTGAGTTTCTGCAAATAAAAGAGAATCAGCATAACCAATTCGTTTGAGGTATTCTTTGACCAATTCTGACTCAGGTTTTTGCTCCCCCAGCAAATTACCGGCACCTCCGCTTATGACAATCCTTTTCGCCTTCCCTTCACTAAAAAGCTCCAGGGCCTGGATCAGCCTGTCTCCTGAACTGGAAAAAACAACTCGCTGACTTCCTTTTTCCAATGCTGCCATACCCCCAAGCACCACAATGGCTTCCGATCCCGGCGTTACTGAATCAAACCTTTGCAAGGGCTTCTCCCAGGCTGATACAACAAAGTGAAGCAGAAGGGAATTGGAAAAAATATAAAGAATAATAAGCCCGGTAAGGACAAATTTTTTAAACCATCTGATCCCGGGAAAGAAAATCCCAAGAAACAACAACAAGAATGCCCATACCAGGGGCGAAAGAAAAAACAACAGAATTTTCGAGGCGGCATAAAACAGGCTAAAACAATAAAGCATCAGATTTCATGTTTAAATAATATGCTTTCAAATTGCCGAAAGGAAAGGGAGACCTGCGAAACTAAAACCCAAATATTCATGTTCGGTTGGTGTAAAAATTAGCTCGTGGGTATTTCAATCGAATAATTCACTTTAATATATTCCCTGATTTTCTCCCTGTCGGTACCGCAGGCACCCTTAATTTCAAAAATCATGGCGTCAACCAGCATCCTGTACCAGCACCCCTGCAGGAAATGCCATAAAAACCCCTCCTTACCCTCCAAAAAACCCAGCCGGACAAAATACCTGTAAACAAAGTAGAAAAATGATCTCCAGAATAAATGATGCCTGGCGTACCTGGTTTTTATCCACCTTTTTGCCGCCGCTTGATTACTCAGTCTCATGTTGGAATAATCTTTCTCAAGCAAGCCCAATTCAAGATCCAGAAAAACGACAGCTTCCCTTATCGCATAACCTCGGTGCTTTGTCGTCCACCATACCAGGCTGTTAAGGTTGTGATCGGCAAACTCATTGGTAAATTCGATAGTTTCCCCTTCCGACAGCTGAATGTGTTCGTCCATCCAGCGTTGTTCGCATCGACCTTTCCCGTATTGAAAAATCCTGAGCAATTTCACCGTTCCAGTGCCCCGCTTAATGGTGCGGTTCAGGAAAACCCGTCTGAGCGGGAGAACCACACCGGTAATACTTTGGTCCAGCACGGGTAATTTAACCTTTAATTCCTCAACTAATTCGGGAGTTAAATACTCATCTGAATCCAAACGAAGAACCCATTTGGTCCGGATGGGGAGATGATCCAATGCCCAGTTGAATTGTTTGGAGTGGTTGTTCTCCCACTTTTTTCGATATATCTCCGCACCCTGACCGGAAGCTATCTCAATCGTCCTGTCAGTAGAAAAACTATCTACCAGGTAAACCTTTTGGGCAATGCCGGTAACACTTTCGATACATCGTTGGATATGTATCTCTTCATTATAACTTAAAATTACAACACTTAAATCAAGCATAGGTATTATTAAAAATCGTGCCAGCTAATTATTCTGTGTTTTGATGTTTGGCGGATCAACGAAGAAAAATTCAGAATATCCTGGTATTCAAACTTCCTCCACAACTCATTATCACCAGGATGCACCCCTATTTCAAGGATCTTGTCATCATCCTGATTGTGAAGCCTTTCCATGATTGGTTCACTCCAATTCCGATCCGACCGGGTGGCCGGCATATAAAAATGGTCAGTTGTTTTAAAATGACGCTTAATCCTGAGATCAAGGAGATGGTTGAGAATATCCTGCAGCCTGGGAGAACCCTTTTTCAGAAAAATATCCTGCACCTTTCGCACTTTGGTAAGGCCAAAAGAAACCAGGACCTCCTGAATGGCCTTCTGGAATACCGGAAATTTGTGAATATGACCATGTGAATCGATATGCGAAATGTTAATTCCGGAATCCAGCAGATAACCAATTTGCCTTTTGGTCTCCTCAACAATCTGCTGCTTCGGGATTAGCCCCATCAATGAATTAATTCGGATTTGTCCGGAAGGCTTAAACACCTGTCTTGAAGACAACAAACCTGAGATTTTGTCAATTTTGGCCATAGGGGCCAGCCCATCTACATAGGTTAAATGAATTCCGAAACTGAACCCTTCGTTGGCCCTGGCAAAATCTATAGCATGCTTTGTACAGGGCATTTTGGCCATGATGGATGCACTCGACAAGGCAGATTTTTCGAAGCAATCAATGGTGCATTTCGTTGTATTCTCATCATATCCGAAATCGTCGGCATGCAGTATAATTTTCATAACAAGCTGGTTGAGTTAGCTTAAATTCAAGTCCAATTCTAAAAAATCAATGTACTGCGAGGTTATAGTTGAATCGAATAATTCTTGAAAATATAGGTTCTGATTTTTTCCTTGTCAGCACCACAGGCCCTCTTAATTTCAAGAATATTGGCGTCGACCAGGGTCCTGTACCACCAGCCTTGCAGAAAATGCCAAAGAAAACCCTCTTTGCCTTCCAGAAATCCAAATTTGAAAATAAAGCGATAGATAAAATAGGCAAAGGAGCGCCATATTATTGGCTGCCTGGCATATTTATGCTTCTTCCTGCGTTTGGAAGCGGCCTGCCCCGTTAAATTCATGTCATCGAAACTGCCGCTGATGTTGTATTCCAAATCCAAAAGATCTATGGCTTCCCTGATTGCATAACCAGTATGTTTGGCAATAAAATGATCCAGGTTGTTCAGGTTGTGATCAACCATATCGTGTTCAAATTCGACAGAATCACCCTCAAGCAATTGAATATGCTCATCCATCCACCTTTGTTCGCAAATTGCCTTTTTATATCGGAAAAGTCGAAGCAGCTTTACCGGATAGGTACCCCGCTTCATCCATTTATCCAAAAAAATATGGCGGCGGTTGAAGACAATTCCAGTTATATTATCAGGCAGTAACTCAATCTTTTCAGTCAATTCCTGAATCAACTCAGGCAAAAGATATTCATCCGCATCCAGCCGCAAAATCCACCCGGTACTGATAGGCAGATTTTGCAAACCCCAATTGAATTGCCTGGCATGGTTGTTTTCCCATTTGTTTTGAAAAACCCTTGCTCCCAGCGAGGTAGCAATTTCAACAGTCCTGTCGTTTGAAAAACTGTCAACCAGCATGACTTCCTTCGCAAACAAATTGACATTTTCAATGCAGCGCCGGATGTGCAATTCTTCATTGTAGGTTAAAATAATAACGGTAATATCTTGCATAATAATTACTAAGGGGCCTTTCAGTCAGTCATTTGGCGTTTCTTGATAAATTTTGCCGGGTTTCCCCCAACAATTGTCCAAGGTTCAACATTTTTGTAAACAGAAGCTGTTGCGCCAACAACAGCTCCCTGTCCAATGGTTACACCCATTCCAATATAAGCAGATGCTCCTATCCACGACTGGTCTCCAATAATTATGGGCGAGCTGATCATCGGATTGCTTCGTTTCATGATATCATGTGATGCAGTACACAGGTAGCTTTTTTGAGAAACAGTCGAATGCGCACCAATTTTGATCCGGTCAACATTGTAACAATCCACTTCCGGTGAAAGGCAGGAGTATTCATCCATTTCGAGATTCCCCGGCAAATAAATCCTGGCGCTAGAGTATACAACGGCAGTAGAATGTATTTTTGCGCCAAATAATCGCAGCAGGAAAATTTTCCAGCCGTTTCCCACTTTGCGCGGCAGGGGCCTGGCAAAAAGAAACCAAACGAATGTCCAGATAAACCGGACAATTTGATTTCTCCGGCTTAAGGCATTCCTATAGGTAGACAGGTCAACTTTAAGATTTTCCACAGGTTTACAGGTAGACAAAATCCGGTTTATTTTTCTTTTCCAGGATCCAATCATACAATTGGATCATTTTTTGGGAGACAGATTCAATGGAGTAATTTTCCTTCACGAGTTTGTTTCCGTTCAAACCCATCGCTGCCCTTTCCATTTCGCTCAGACTCATTGCTTTTAACAAGGAGTCGCACAAAGGATCAACCCCTGGTTCTATCCACCAGCCAGCCTTGTGTGTGTTGAGTTCCTCCCATGGTGTACCTTGCGATGCAATAACCGGAATACCTTTTAAAAGTGCTTCCGGAACTACCATTCCGAAATTTTCAGATTTACTGGGCAGGACCAGGTAGCTAATCTGGTTCATGACCTCCTCCTTCGCTTCACCTGTTAAAAATCCCTTAAAACTGATATTACTAACGCCTAATCCGGAAGCCAGTTGTTTCAATGATTGGGTGTAGCGCAAATCACCATCTCCAATAAGTACCAACTCCCAGTCCGGATAGGTTTTTGTTACATCTGCCCAGGCCCGGATCAGATACTCCAGGTTTTTTATTGGAGCAAACCGGCCAACAAAACCAACCTTCTTTGAGAGGCTGTTGCCTTGATTCCGGGTTATTGTATTGGAGACCTCTATGGGATTTGGAATGACCGCCACCGGCACCTTAATCCCAAGGTCTCTAATTACTTGGAGCTCCTGCAGACAGGTGGCATGCAAAACTTTAGCCCTTTCAATATCGGTCCTCTGATAGAGCAGCAACGACATTTTTTTGATCCACTTTGACTTCTTTAATCCTTCCGGATAGAGCATTCCGTGAAGCGTAAGTACGAACGGCTTATCGGTTTGGCGTGCAAAAACGGCAGATGCATGTGACGTATATTGCCACAATCCGTTTGCATGAATTACGTCTGCATCCTTAAATGTTTCCAGCCTTTTACGAAAGAGTCCCGAATAGCCAAATCGTCTGAAATCTGGTGCAGGAACGGTTTTAATAAAGCTGTCTTCAGCAATAAGAAGTTCCCCCTGTGCATTGGCAAAAGTCAGCAGATCAACCTGAATGTTACGACTTATCATCCCTTTGATGAGGTCGTAGGTACATGCTGTCGGACCCCCTGAACCAATATTCATGCTCGAGATAGTTTGCAGTACCCTCATTGATTGATGTCTTTCCTTGTGAAATGAGATCTTCTGTACCAGAATCGAAGTACCGACATTCCACCGTACAAGGTTGCTTTTAATTGTGATGGGGTCAAAAACTGTACCAGGTTCCGGTATATCAATGCCTTGGTCTCATTGCCTGAACAATTACCCGGCAAAGAGCAGTACAATTTTTTATATCCGCTACTGACACTGGTTTTGATGACCCGATTGGAAAAATATCCGATTGGGAAGCATATTTCCTCAACAGGGCATTTTAACAAGCCTTCAAGATACGATTTGGAATGATCCAACTCCTGAACCAGCTCCCCGTCTGACAATTTGGTCAGGTCCTGATGGCTGACGGTATGCGACTGAAACCTGAATCCCTTTCTTTGCAAATCCCTGATCTCAGATTCACTTAAATAATTGTCCTGCCCGATCAGGCTGACAGCCAAAAATACCGTGGGGTTGATATTGTTTTCTGCAAAATAGATTTGATGATCGTAAATTCCCCGGAATCCATCATCGAAACAGATTTGCACCTGGTTAAAGGGCTGGGATATTTCGCTGACAATCTCAAATCCTTCTTTCTTAATCGTTTCTATATGCTTGCGGAATAATTCAAACGGAGTTGCCATTGAAGTATAAATGGTTCCGCCGGATATATCATGATAGAAAATTACCTTGCTCTTCCTGTTGTAGTTTAGAATGGAGGCAAAGAACAATACCAGCGATTTTATCATTTGCCGTGCCTTTGAAAAATTTCCTTGGTCGCCCCTTCAAAACACTGGCTGTAAAAATTGAAATTCCAGTGTTCATGCATCAGTGAATATGCATTTTTTGAATATAAGGCGTAAAGTTCAGGATCACTGCTGATTTCTTGCATACACCTTGCCAGATCGCCCTTAAGTAAGGGGTCAAAAATCATCCCGGTATCCTTTCCATCAACCAGGTCATACCTTGAACCCACAAACTTGCTCAATATCACGGGCATACCGGCCGAAAGTGCTTCGTTTACCACCAATCCCCACATTTCAGGTATGGATGATAATACCAGGCAATGGGATCTTCTAAAAACATTTTCCAGCTCTTCATCAAAAAGTTTCCCTGTAAAAATAACGTTGGAATTATTTTTGCTCATTTCTTTAAGTTCTGGAAGCAAAGGCCCGTCACCAACAAGTTTGAGAATTATTTTGTCATTTTTCGCGAAAACAGAAATAAATTCATCGATGATGCAAGGTATATTCTTAAAATCAACGAATCTGCCAACATAAGTAAAGATAAATGGCTCAGACAGTTCCTTGCTTTCAATAAAATTATAATTGATAGAAATCCATGGCATTAGAAAAACCCGGTCATTCCTCATCCCGTTCCTGGTGAAAAAATCGCGGTGCAAAACACTTCCTGCACTAAAACCATATACAAACGGGAACCGAAAGAAAATCCCCTTCACTATTTTGCCCAGATATTGCTTGAATGACTCTGATTTTAGATAAATGGTATCTGATTCAATGGCAATGGGTTTCCATTGAAAGGTAAGCAGATTGAGAAAAAAAGAAACAACAAACCAGTCAAAAAGATAACCGTTTGAAATTATAAGGTCCGACTTTTTCCAGTTCGCGTAATAAAGCTTCCACCTCGTCAACAATGGCATTTCCCGCAGGAACTGAAAATCAAAGTTTTTATTGTTGTGTTGTGTATTACGAAGATCATAATAGAATTCTATATCCCGACTCTTATACACCTCCTCAGTCAGGGCAACAGTATATTTGGCAGGTTCATTTAAATAGGCTATGATTTTCATCGAATGGGAATAGGTAATGTCATCAATTGGCACAATCCAGGGAGTCTACAAAATCCGCATCTCACTGTTGTCTGCCGGATCAATATTATTGTGTATGTCAATAACTCCAATCAAAAGCCACGAATAAAAAAACAAAAAAGCCCCGGCAGCAAAAATATAGCCTTCCGCAAACCAATGGATGATAAAAAACCCAAGCATGGAGGATAATAATGAATTTTCAATCAACCTTTTCCTCGCTCTCCACATCGTCATAAACAAGGTTGTTATTAAAAGCAGAAACGGAACTCCTCCCATCAGTCCAACCATGGAGAATACTGCCAGCCACGACGAGCCAGGTTCAATTACCCCGGTATTTTTGTTGATCAATCCCTTTTGCATGGTTGCAAATCCAATCCCAAAAACCGGACTGGACTTAAATTCTTCAATACGGAAATTCCATTGATCCTTTCTGCTGCTCACCATGCTCCCACTCATCTCAGAAGATTGATTTTTCATCTGTATGCGCTCCGTATATCCGAACCAGATGGAGGATGTTGCCAGTAAAAGTATCAGAAGCAAAATTAATACCCCCACGAATTTCCCAATTGTATCACGGTAATACTGGTACAGGAAAAGCAATAAACTGAATCCGGCACCCATTACCGCAACCCTGGAACTGGCCAGAAGCAAGGCAACAAAAGCAAAAACAAAAGAGACAATAAAGAAATAACGGACCAGGATCTGCGATCTGTTTTTGATGAAGCCATAAATGGAAATCAATAATACTACAGCGGAAATGGGTCCGAGCATCATGGAATGGACTGTTATTCCCTGGAATATTAAGCTTGGTCCAACGCCGGGATAAATCCCGGAAAATTTACCCAGGATCGAAAGGACAACAATGGCTATCAAGGCAATATTTATAAAGCGAAAAATATACAGTCTAATTCTGATCAAACCCGTTGTTGTGATGGCCGGGCTTACAAGAAATAAACCAATACAGAATGTCAACAACCGCTGCGGACTCTTATAAAAACCCGGAATTTCGTTCAGCAAAATGCTTAACAGTGCAGCAAAAATAATGAATATCACATATCCGTTTATTTTCAAAAACCGGGTGAAAAATCCAAATATCCCGGCAAAAGCAATCGCTCCGAAATAAATGGCTTGTGGGGTACCGGATGAAAAGGCAATCATATTATTGACCACTGCAAGGGTGACAAAAAGAGCAATGTATTTAAGCATAAACCAATTATTAATTCTTGTTGACCTGCATCGACCCCACTTTGTGCAGAAAAGCCTGAATCAGACTATTAATTTCCAGTTTCACGTTGAGCCTTTGGACGTATCTGTTGTTTCTAAAATCTAAAATTAAATCAGCCAGCCGGTTTGAATCACCTTTTTTTATCAACCACCTCGGCTTATCACCATCCGGTATAAGCTCACTGATACCCTGATCCTCAACGGCCAAAAAAGGGACCCCGCAAACAAATGCTTCTGAATATACACAACCGAACGCTTCGTACCAAGAGGGCAGCACAAACAGATCAAGTGCATTGTAAAACCGGCAAAGCTCAAAATGAGGCACTTCCGAACGAAATTCTACGTATTTTGAAAGATTCCGGCTGCCAATGTAATCCCTGCATATTTGCAGTTGAGCCCCACTGCCGATGAAAATAACCCTCAAATTTTGCATGCCTTCGTTTACCAATTTCTCGGCTGCCCTTATAAGTGTCAACTGGTCTTTTAATTCCCAGAAATTACCTATACAACCAATGGTAAAATAATCATTGTTCCTAAGTCCGGGCATTGGATAAAATTTTGCAGTATCTACTCCATTATAAAGTACATAACTGTCTTTGATATTAATTTTCGGAAAACGTTTTAAGTATTCCAGTGTTTTGGCACTAACCCCTACATGAAGGTCAATCTGATTGCAAACACCTATGCCATAATTTTGAACCCATTTCTGATGCCATCGGAACTTATGCAACCTGCCGTTGGTAAGGCTCAGAACATCAAAACCATGGTGTTGTAACAGCGTCTTGATTCCGTTGTATTTCTTCTTCAATGCATTGGCCAGAAAACCTGTTCCTGTAACATGGGCATGCACAACCCTGATATCTTTTGGTGATAGGCCGATTGATTTCAACTTCCTCATCATCGACCAAACAGTAAAGCACTGAAAAAGGCCGGGCATAATATTGGAAGGTAGATCAAAAGTATTGAAATAGTAAACCCGCACTCCCTCAAAAGTATAATCCTTTCCCTTTGAATACCAAGGCTTTGGCTTTAATACTACTGGAATATACTCCCCAGCTTGCCTTATGGCATTGACCTGATCAAGAACAAAAGGCCCTCGAAAAGATTCGGCAGAAGGGAAAAAAGGGGCAATTACAAGGTAATATTGCGGTTCATTATCCATATTAAAATCGAACTGTGGTCTATAGGTTAATGGCTTTTGACGGCCTTCATGAGTAATGACCCAAACAATACTTTACAAGTGTCTTCATATTTGATCCCGTTGACTCAAAAAAAAGTCGCAGGGATTTCCTGTATTTTCTGTATTGAAGCGACATCAGGAACAATCGCTGGAAATTGGCCTTTTCGACTGCCCTAATTTGGTGTCCCTTATTAAATTTCATTAAAAAAAATTTCCTGATTTCAAATGCACCATTGGCAAAAGCTGCTGACTTCTCAAAGGAATTAAAATGAGAAGCCGATTCAGAAAGAACACGGTAATTCGCTGTTGTTTCATCAATGAATTCAATTTTCGAAGTAAACGAGAACCACAGCCATATCGGCAAATCACCCATTAACCAACTTTTGTTCCCTGGTTTAATTGTAAGGAGGTACTCCTGAAGAATTGAATTTCTAAGACAGGTTGTTAAAGTAGGTATCGGATTGGCTACCAACAGGTCATTGAATGTTTCAACCTTGCCTCCTGTTAGTTTAGTAACCACAGAGTCCTTCTTCATTTCTTTAGCCTTGGTGAAGACCAAACCAACCTCCGGATTGGATTCCAAAAAATCAACCTGTTTCTGCAACTTGAATGGATCTGTCCAGTAATCGTCACCATCGCAAAGGGCAATGTACTTTCCCCTTGCAGCCGGAAAGACAAAATTAGGCAAGGGTTTGATGCCTTGAGAAAACTGATTCCTGTATTGATATATGGGAACAAAAAGTGAAGGATACTTTTCTGCATACTCTTTTATTATTTCAGCCGTATTATCGGTAGACGCGTCATCATGTATCACTATTTCAATCAGAAATTCTGTTTTCTGCATCAGGAACCCTTCGATTGCATCACGTATAAAGCTTTCGTGGTTATAGGTTATGCAACAAATACTTACCAAAGGAGTATCCTTCATATCTGTTCTTTGTACTTGAAAAATCCGGTTATGCACTGTACCACAGATTCAACATTTTCGTGGGGCAATTCCGGGTAGATCGGTAAACATATAACCTGTTTGGTAATCTTCTCTGCTATCGGTAAATTGGCTGGATTCGATGAAGTAAGGCCTCTGTAGGAAGGGAACTGACTGATCAGCGGGTAGAAATATCTGCGGCCATGAATGTTGTTGATTTTCAGCTCATCATACAACTCATCCCGGGTTCTCCCATATAAATTCGAATCAACCAATATTGGGAAATAGGAGTAAGAGAGGTTTATTCCTTCAATGTCGTTCAAATACCGGATACCAGGAATGCTTGCCAGGCCAGACCTGTACAAATTTGCAATTGCCTTTCTTTTGCCGATATTTTCATCCACATACTTAAGTTGCAACACCCCATACGCTGCCTGTACTTCATTCATCTTGGCATTTATCCCCGGAGCAATAACAGTGGTCTCACCGGCGAAACCAAAATTCTTCAGGTAATCTATTCTTTGTTTGGTCTTTTCATCATGACAAATAATGGCTCCCCCTTCGATGGTATTGAAAACCTTTGTGGCATGAAAACTAAGAATAGAGAGGTCCCCAAAATTCAAAACCGAGTTGCCGTCGATTTTCACGCCAAAGGCATGAGCCGCGTCATATATCAGCTTCAATCCGTAAGTATCTGCAATGCGTTGAAATTCAGGCAGATTACTTGGATTGCCGTATACATGAACCGGCATAATGGCAGTTGTCTGGGGAGTGATGGCTGCTTCCACTCTTTCCGGATCAAGGTTGAATGTATCGGATTCAATATCTGCGAATACTGGTTTAATGTTATTCCACCACAGTGAATGGGTTGTAGCCACAAAACTAAATGGGGTGGTAATTACTTCTCCCGTAATCCGCAATGCTTGCAAGGCAGTCATCAGGGCCAGGGTGCCATTGGCGAAAACAGATAAATACTTAACCCCCAGGTAATCCGCCAGCTCCTTCTCAAATTGCTTATGAAAGGGTCCGTTGTTGGTCAGTATTTTATTCCCCCATATTTGTTTCAGCAATTCAACGAACTCTTCCAGTGGCGGAAAGGCAGGTTGAGTAACATATATTGGACTATTGACTAATTTATCCATTTTATTATTGTTTTAAAAGAATTGCTTTTATTTCACTCATCTCCTGCAGTTTAAACATATATCCGCCTCCGAGGAATACTCCACCTCCTGCTATTCCGCCTATCAAAACCTGGATTAGGTTACCTTTGAAAAACAGGGTCGGTAAGAATGCAGCTAAACCAGCCAGTAAGGAAAGCACCAACACGGGAAGTATATCCTTCATTTGGTCAAAGAAGCCATGCCGGATGAGTTTACCTGTATAATAAGTATTGATAATCAAAGCAACTAAAGAGGTAAAAATGGTTCCGTAACACATCGCCAAAACACCAAATGGAACTGAAACAAAGAGTACCAGGGTAATCATTATCTTTTTAATGATCTCCAACCTGAGAAACAGGTCAGACCGGCCCTTTACCTGCAATAAGTTCAGATTGATAGCATGGATAGGGTAAAACATCGAACTGAAGCAAAGAACCTGCATCAGTGGCACAGCAGGCAGCCATTTTTCGGTTAAAAGCAATATCACCAATGGTTTGCCCAAAGCTGCGAGTAATACCATGACAGGAAAGATTATAAAAGCAGACATTTTCAACAAACGCCTGTAATTTTTTTTCAAACGTTCAGCATCGTGCTGAATTTCACTTAAAACAGGAAATGTAACACGTTGTATTATTCCTGTAATATTTGAGGATGGCAGTTGAACCAATCCAACTGCCCTGGTATAATAACCAAGATCAACTGCAAGATATTTTTTGCCAATTATCAACTGGTAGATATTGCTGTAAATAGTGTCGAGCAGGCCGGAAAGCATAAGCTTTGATCCAAAGCCAAAGAGTTCTTTAAAGGAACTTACAGAAAAAGTCCAAAGCGGTTTCCATCGAACAAAATACCACAACAACAACGAAGTCAAAATGGCTGATGCCAAACCCTGGATTACCAATGCCCAAACTCCAAATCCTTTATAAGCCATTGCAAGGCCAACACCCCCGGTAATAACAACCACTATCAGGGAAATTTTGGCCTGGGTTTTAAAATCAATCGCAATGCTGAGTTTGGTGCTTTGTATTGCTCCGAAGGCACCGATAATAATATTTAAACCGACCACCCTGGTAATGGTTGTCAATTCAGGGGTATGATAAAAATCGGCGATAAGTGGTGCTGCAATAAAAAGCAGGAAATAAAACAGGGTACTTACAAGGATATTGTAATAAAAGACAGTGGAACAATCCGCCTCTGTCCTGTCCTGTTTACGGATTAGCGCAGAACCAAAACCTGCACCGACAAATACATTGGATACCGCGATAAATATGGAGATCATACCTATCAGTCCATAATCCGAGGGTGAAAGAATACGGGCAATTACAATACTGATCACAAAACCAATCCCCTGGGTTGCAAAACGCTCAATGGCACTCCATTTTAACCCCGCAATTGTTTTCTGCTTTAATCCAGGCATTGAAACTATTTTTTTTTGACCAGATTCATTATTGCTTCTTCCCAAACCTTAACCCTGATACTCCAATCAAAAGATTTGGCCAGCTTTACTGCCCCGTCTGCAACCTGCTCAAGCATCTCAGGCTTCGCAAGGAACTTTGATATCAAACCGCCAATCTCTTCAAACTTGTTTATAACCCATCCATTGGCATCCTGGGTTATCCATTCGCTTGCCCCGTAATCTCCGTAGACAATGGAAGGCACTCCTGCTGAAGCTGTTTCAAGGATTACTTTGGGAAATCCTTCAGACCGCGAGGGAAGAATGTGCAGTTGCACTTCCGCAAGAACTTCAGCCAGTTGTGCATGTTGTAAGACCCCTAACATTTTGACATTGGAAAGCTTATAATCAGATATATACTTCTGAACGCTTATTTTTTCCGGTCCGTCTCCTGCAATCAGAAATTCCAGTCCGGGAAACGATTCAGCAATTTGCAGATAGTCATAGATCCCTTTACGCTCCATCAGACGGCCGATATAAATGATTTTGTTCAGGGGTCGGCTTGGCTGTTTTGGGATCAAAAAATGATCAGTTTCAGTTCCTAGATACAATATTTTATCCGAACAGATGATACCGTGCTTACTGGAATTGTACCGGCCAACATAGTCAGTAATGGCAAAAACCTTGTCAAAATACTGGTAGGACTTTACCAGGTTTTCATAGCTTGAATGAAGTTCAATGGCAGAAATAAGATTTTTTTCATCCCAAATCCCCTCCATGGTAGTAAAACTCTTCTTCCTGAAAAGCCAGATCAAAAACCGGTTAAACCGCCAAATCTCACCTTTTGGCAAATAAGCCACATCGCAATGCCAGATACCCCATAAATAACCAAGGTATATACTAACCCTGTGTGGACGGAAGCATCTGAAAGTATGCATTCCCTTGTTTTTTTTCTCTGTTCCTTGCCCATTGTACAACTCTAGTGTATACACCTCAAAGGCATCCTTGTCAAGGTGTTGCGCTAAAGACCGGCAATTTAGGTTTTGTGCGTTGGTGAAATTGATATATCCTCCAAGAAATACTTTAATCAAAGACATCCTTTCAGTAGTGAAATAAATTTGGGTTCATCAAACTGCATATAATACCTGGAGTTCCAGTTTTTTACTTCAGCGGAAAGTTTGTGATATTGATTGGCATCCATAATTTTCAGCAGGAAATCGATGAAATGCTGATCATTCTTAACCGGAAAGTCAAATTCGTCAAAATATATACTGTTTGAAAGCTTATCATTGATAATATAGGTTGGCAATCCATTGTGCGCAGCTTCAAAAATACTTGTTGAATGGTAAGTGAGATTGATACTGCACAATTCATAACATTTATCGTTTGGCAGTTGAGTGAATTCAACAAAGGGAAACGATCCGAACCCGGCTATATCAGGCACTCCATCGTATCGCGGATGATTTTTGAGGAAAACTCTTATTCCCTGATCAACAAAGAATTCTGAATGCTTCTCGAAAAGGTCAGTTAAAAACTGAAAAAAATATTGCTGAAAATCCAGGTACTCACCTGCAGTAAACTGGAGGGTAACCAGTACATTCCTGTTAAAAGCTTTGTGAAATTGTTCTATTTGCCTGTTTTTTAACCCGATAACCCTGGTGTGCTCCAGGTAATAACCAGAATCCGAGCGATTTAATATATCCTGGAATCCGGTTCCATACATCAAAACAGAAACATTGTTCTGCTTGATATGCGGGGCAGCCATCCGGTCAATTACATAACCTGGGTGGGAAGAGTTTATAATGCCGTGCTGGTAATCGAACAAACAGGCTTCCGGAGATAATCCCCTGAAAAACCCAAGCATGCTGTTGGATATGGTTATGAAGACTTTAAACTCTAACTTACGGAAGAAAACAGGTTTTAAAATTCTTGCAATTTTATGCTCCCGGGATTCAAATGACTGAAAAAAACTCAATGGAAGCAATTTCCTGAATACCAGAATAAGTACCAGATAAAAATCAAATGGAATTGCTGACAAATCCTTTGGGTGATTGGTGCTGGTATCCGGTTCTTCAATTAAAATGAAACTTAATCCGTTTTGTTTACAAGCATCTGTCAATGGCTCAAAATATGGATTATTGCCCCTGATGGAACGGTTGAAGTGCCTGGGATAATAAAACACGACATCTACCTTACTTTGCCAGCTTAAAGACAGATAGTTGCGGAAAAAAGATTTAAACTTCAGGAACAATTTTCAGATGCATTAAACCAGTTAAAAATTCCAAAGCACTTTTTAGTGACCTGATTTTAAAAAATATTCAATTCTTAATAAGTCGTAAAAAGTGTCAATGTCAGAAGACACTTCGTCTTCCATGGTATACTTCCGGACATTTTCAAATTCATCAAAATTTTTAGCCTGGATGGCCGACACACTCATTATAAAGATGGCTCCATTGTACTCATAAACAACAGGTGCATCCTGACGGCGGGTGTAATTTCCACCTATATCCAGTTTCCTCAGATTACCGGTTTCATCTTCCTTAAACAGGTTATAGTAGGGGTTCGACTTACTCTCCCTGACAGAAACAACCATATCCAGATCAACACTCCATAAGTCAAAAGCTTCAAGTATATGCCGGCCTGTTCTCAATGGACTTGTAGGTTGAAGCAAGCATACGTTCTTGTAGGAAATCCCCAGGTGATTGGCATAAAAATCAATGGCGTGTAATACAACTTCACGTGAACCCGAAGAATCTGTAGAGAGTTCCGGCGGACGAATGAAAGGTACATTTAACCCATAGCTCTCAACGAGCTTTATTATCTCGGGATCATCGCTGCTTACACAGATATTTTCATCTCCGGAAACACTTCTGGCAGCATCAATGGTATAATAAATCAATGGTTTACCGTCAAGGGGAAGAATATTTTTTTTGGGCAATCCCCTTGACCCTCCGCGAGCGGGTATTAAAAACAGCGTATCCCTAATTACCATTTTTCAGGTGTTTAACAATTTCCTGGGCATTGATATAATCCTGAAGCTGCCCGATATCAATCCAATAACCAATGATAGGATTATGAATAATTCTTTGCTTTTCAAGAATCAAAAGGTCTATTAAATCAGTGATGTTATAAAACTGGTTTTTGGGAATCTTATCGATGAGTTTACAATTCAGGATATAAATTCCGGCATTGGCATAATTGGTATAAGTAGGTTTTTCTCTGATTCCGGTGATCTGATCCTCGTCTATGGCAAATATTCCAAATGGGACCTTCGTGGTGTAAGGAATCGTAGCTACCCCCATTTGAGCCTTTTTGTCAACCAGGTTCAAATACAAATCTTCAAAATCAACATCTGTAAACAGATCACTGTTCATTAAAAGGACATATTCAGTATCAAACCTTTTAACCATCGACAAAGCTCCTGCAGTCCCAAGTGGCTGATCTTCCCAGATATATTCAATGGAGATTCCCTTTGAAGAACCATCGCCAAAATAATCAACGATTTGCTGTCCCAGGTATTTTACTGAAATGTAAATTTTTTCAATCCCGAAACTGATCAGGCGGTCAATATTATGTTCAATTATCGGTTTTCCTCCCAGCAGCAACATGGGCTTGGGGACTGAGTCTGTTAGCGGACGCAACCTTTCTCCCCTTCCTCCAGCCATTATCATGCATTCAAGAGGCAATAGGCTCTTCCTTGCTCTAAGGTCATAAACCCTTGTAATGCAGTTGTTTTTGTCAAGCTGAGGTAACAGCTTAATCCCCAGGTTACGTATTTTTTTAAATTCTGCTACCGAGAAATCATTTTGAATCGAATGAAAACTGCCTGACATGAAACAGGAAATCTTATCGTCTAAATTGTAGCCTTTGATAAAGCCTCTCCGGATATCTCCATCAGTCAATGTACCAACCATTCGTCCATTTTCGTCAATGATGAGCAAGGTCAAACTGCCGGAAAGCTCATTGATTTTCTTTATGGCATCCAATATCGGGTCACTGGCTTTAATACAGTGTGATAAAAAATCCTTCATAGGTAATTATTAGGCATTGAACTCAATAGCTTCGTCTGTTTCAAAATCCCTTGTTGCAATACTTCCTAGTACCAAATCCCAGTTTGAAGATGGAATACCGGTACTTGAACGTTTTGCGATAATATTCCCGGATGTAAAGACTTCGCCCTTGAGAATTTTGCACTTCGCAACAATTCTTTTCAATACTACTTTGGAGATCTCCTGCTCACTCTTATTTGGCCATTTGATTCCGTTCCCCATGGCAATTTCAATGCTTCGAATGGCCCTGACCATTTCTTTAAGTTCGACGGGATCAAGGGAGGCCCTGTGATCTGGCCCCTCCATAGTTTTATCCAGTGTGAAGTGCTTTTCTACAATTTCAGCACCCATTGCGACAGCAGCAATTGGAATTTCTATCCCCAGCGTATGATCTGAATATCCGACCTTACATTTAAATGCGTCCTTCAGTGTTAACATTGCACTCAGATTCACCTCTTCCATCGGACACGGATAATTGGTAGTACAATGCAGCAGCGTAATATCAGGTGTCCCGGAGTCCATCAGGGTGTTGTATGCGCGCTCCACATCCCCAAGCGTAGACATGCCCGTAGACAGGATAACTGGCAACCGTGTCGAGCCAATTACCCTTAAATAGGATATATTGTTAATCTCACCGGAGCCAATCTTAAGGTAATCCAATCCCAATCCGGTTAAGAACTTCAGACTTTCTTCTTCGTCAGGAGTGGAAAGGAACTGGATTCCAATCTTGTCACAATATTTCTTTATTGAAATAAAGTTATCGTAACTCAGTTCAAGCTCCTTCAGCATCTGGAATTGATTTACATGGCTGTCCGACAGGTTACTCTCCTGATAACTCGCCAAATCCGCAGTCCTTGTAACTATATTTTCAGTTTTCCAGGTTTGAAATTTTACAACGTCGGCACCAGCCTCTTTTGCTGCATCACAAAGCCTGAAAGCCAGGTCAAGTTTACCGTTGTGATTGACTCCTGCTTCAGCAATGATCAAAACCTTTTTCATAATTAAAATTTTGGAATTTCTCCTCTTAAGGAGATGTCAATAAATTGGCAATCAGGCATTTGAAAAAAGATTCTTGGCTGTCATACCAATTTACAATCTGTATTTTAGCAGGTGATTTTTATATATATCCCTTTTTTCCGGATTGTTATCTGACCATTCGTCACAAAGAGAGGCATAAACCTCCTTGTTGAAAATGAGTTTGCCGATGTAAAAATCGAAGGTTCTTTTGGAAAATTTTTTCTTAAACTGGTAAAGGGAATTTTGCTCCTCCGAATTGTATCCGCCTCCAAGGTGATAATCCTTAATCCCCAATGATTTCATTACTTTCAATGATTCAAAAATCATGAAATCATTTGGGTTGAGACACAAATAGTTTTTGTCGCTACCGGAAAGATGGTAATGCCCGTAATCTTTTGAATAAAAGAAAATCCCTGCTGAAATAATTATACCGTTCAATGCGACCAATCCAAGAAAGCTGTTGGAAATACTATCCCTGAAGGACGTATAGTAATCGTTGGAAAAATAGAAGAAAGAGTCAGCCCCAACCTTCTGCATCGTGGAATCGTATATCCTTACAAATTCATCCAAATACCTATACTCCTTGTCAACAATAAATTCCAGTTTAATGTTATTTGCCTTGTTTACCCTGTTCCTGCTTTTTGTATCAAATTCCTGCATCCAGATCTCATCTGTTGTGAGAGACAGGTCAATGGCTATTGTATGCCGGTCGAACAGCAATTGCCCAATGGAAGAAAATCCCTTGTAATTGTTTAACAAAGGATGAAATCGCACAAAACCTGCCACGAAATTATTGGTCAGGCAATAGGTATGAAACGAATCCAATGAGCGAGCAACAAACTCTTCGTCTCTTACATTGCAGATTGGACCGCCGTAGCCGTAGGGTGTCTCAAAATCGAAATATGATATCCCATTGTGTAATATTGTTCCTTTCAAAAATGGGAATAAAAGAATTTTCCCATTTTCAGAGTATACGTAGCAAACTGCTTCTTGATCTTCAGACTCATACAATTTCACATACTTTTCCTCAAAGTAGGTATCATAAAACTCTTCCGGAAAAGACAAGAGGTAGGAGTCCCAGTTTTTTACCAAACTACTGAACATGATTCAGATTTGCTTTTAGGATGCTTAATATTTTATTCATATGCCTTTTGGTGTAACGTTGGTCGATGACTAAGCTCAATTCATCCCGGTACAACTTTTTATCCAGGTGCGTAACCTCCTCACATTTAGGCCAGTGTGCCGGAGAAAAAACACCATGCTTTCTTAGTTCATGCCTAAGATGATCTCTGTTATTAAAGAACACAGGAACAAAGAGAGGCACTGAATTATTTTTGAAATCCAAAATGGGTGTAATGCCCAATTTCAGCAGCCCCTGAATCAAATATTGAGAATTCTCAATTCGTCTTTGGCGGATTGCAGCGAAGTCTATATCATTTAAAATATTGTTTGTTATATCACTTATCCTGGAATAAACATTCTTAAGGATCAGGGAATCACCCTTTTTGAACAAATCAAGGTATAGCTCATCCGTAACGGCATCAGGGCTCTTGAGGCTCTTGAGGATACCTCCCCCTAATTTATACTGTGCAAAAGAATTAGGTTCATGGCATTGAAATAGCCCATCATACCGGGATATGACCCATGCCCCATCCGGAACAGGCAATTGTTTTCTGAAACTGGTTAGCATAAAATCAACATCAAATGTTTCAAACATGCTGAAAAAGGCCTGGGCATTATCAAGTATGATGGATGCATTGGGATTAATCATCTTAATCTTCCGGATCTCACCGTGTATGTCCGCACCACCAAAATAATTGATAATCAAAACCAAACTCCCATCCGAATATTTTTCCTTAACCGAATCAATATTGATGGACAGATCTGAATCAATGGTATAAAACTCAAAAGGCAAAGAGGTTAACTTAACTGCATCAACTATTGAATCACAGAGATAATCAGGTAAAAGTATTTTTTTCGTTCCCCGTCCGACAGAAAAATTTATAATGTGGAATATTGCGGCTCTTCCCGAAGAGTAGAAATTTCCTCCTTCAAGTTCCCCTGGAACCTCTTTTTTAATTTTGCGGGTGAATTTGTAACTGATTTCAAATTCACCACCAATCACATTACTCATCTGATTTTGAATTATTTGACGAGAAACTCTCCGATTAACTTCACAATTTTACCGGATGAATTTCCATCACCAAAGTAATAATCAACACTGGATCGGTTTTCAGAAGCATTCATGATGGCATCCGATATTGAGGCAGCACTATTGTCTGAATTGATTACATTTCCTGAAATATACCTCCCTTTTTGTCTGTTCCCTATGTTAACCACAGTTTTCCCCAGAAAGGGTGCTTCCACAATTCCACTCGAGGAATTACCGATAATGAATTCAACTTCTCTCATGATACTTAAATACCGGATCTGGCCCAATGAATGACAGTATCTGAACCTGGAACTATTGTTTCGGGCGGTCTGCTGCAAAATCTCATTGATCCGGGTTCCTCCATAATCAGCGTTTGCACCCGTAATTACAACCTGTAAATCATTAATAGGTTCAAGTTCATTCAACAAGTTACTTACCGTGGATAAGTTCTCCTCCAAACTCAAGGTTGTCTCAGGATGATAAGTCAGCAAGACCCATCTCTTTGAAACATCCAGCTCAAGACTATCTGCAATGGTTTGCCTGTCCCAGAGATTTAAACGCACAAAATTATCAAGTCCCGGCTCACCAACTGTATAAATACCTGAAGAAGATCCCCTCATTCTCTCGATTCTTCCCGCCGACTCCTCCACTCCCGGAAAATGCAGTGAAGCCATCATCGTTACAGCATTTCTAACCTGGTTATCAAGGGCTCCTTCCGTCACATCACCTCCGGAAAGATGAGCAATCGGGATATTAAGAAATAAAGCGGCGCTACATATGGGTATGAGCTCAAAGCGATCGCCCAAAACAACCAGGATATCCGGCTGAAGTCTGCCGAACGTATCCGCAAACCCGATGGAACACAGACCCATCGATTTTACTATGGCAGTATTATGAGGCGAGGAAACAATAATTTCTACTTTTTCCTCGATATGATACCCGTCCTTTTCAATTTCTGTGTAGGTAAGACCAAATTCCTGTGACAAATGGGACCCGGTTGCAACCAGTTGGAGCAACATATGGTTGTCCCTGTTCACCTCGTCAATAACCCATCGCAGACACCCGTAATCAGCGCGGGATGTTGTAACTACACATACTTTTTTCTTGTCAGTCATAACTGCTTACTTGTATTGTGAGGTTGGTACAGCAAAGATTACGGGCCCTGGTTTCACATTGACTATGCAGGTAAATACGGACAAATTCAATATTTGAAATCCGGATTTTTTCATTTTTCAGACACTGGTTGGGATAATTTCAAAGTCTCAAATATTCAACCACATAAGGTGACAATAACTTAGACTGCACTGCTAGGGATATTTACTACCCTGTCGGCCAGCCATTCTGAATTCTCAAGGGAGGAGGACTGGCAATCCCGAAACATGCTTAACCTGTTCATAAGTTGCCAGACAGGACGAACCATGATTCCTTCCTGGTTGGCAAAAGTGATGAAATTCTTTCGGGCTTCAACATCATCCAAAATAAGGGTATTTAGCCAGTAGTTTGATTGACAATGCCTTGGTTCTGTCACAAATTTCATTTCCAAGGTCTCAAAAAAACTGGCATATGATTCTGCCAGACTTCTTTTCTTGAGTAGGAACTGCGACAATTGTTCCATTTGAGCGCATCCTAAAGCTGCCGAAAGATTGGTCAATCTATAGTTATAGGCGATCATGTCATGCACAAATTCCCATTGGTGCGGAATTTTAGCTGTTGTAGTCAGGTGTTTAGCAAGTCTGCCCAATTCTTCATCATTGGTCAGAATCATTCCTCCACCCCCTGTCGTAATGGTTTTGTTTCCATTAAAACTTACGATGCCGAATTTACCAAAAGTACCTGTATGTTGATTTTTGAAAAATGACCCTAGAGATTCAGCGGCATCTTCAATGACATCTATGTTATACTTTGAACAGATTGAAACAATTTCATCAATTCGGCATGGATGTCCGAAAGTATGCATGGGAACACAGGCCTTTATTCTTTTGCCTGAAATTTTATTGAAACAGAATCCGTCTGCAACAACTGCATTTTCAAATAGGAAGGCCTCGAGTGATTGGGGGGAAAGTCCCATTGTATCCAAATCAACATCCACAAAAACAGGGTTTGCTCCTGTATAGGCTATTGCATTGGCTGTCGCTACGAATGTAAGTGCCTGCGTAATTACTTCGTCTCCGTGCCTAACATCGGATAAGAGCAATGAAATATGCAATGCCGAAGTACCGTTTACTGTTGCAACTGCATATTTGGCTCCGGTAAATTCGGCGACCATTTTTTCAAATCGAGTCACAAAGGTACCGACACTTGAAACAAAGGTCGAATCAATGCATTCATTGATGTATTTTTTTTCATTCCCGGCAAACCGCGGTTCATGCAGGGGTATATCACCCTCGGGGTGGTCGAATTTTTCCCGTATGAATCTGACAATTTCCAGGTATTTGGTTTTCATCATTTAAACGTTGTAGAGGGTTGCCTTATACTTCTTTAGGTTTTCCGGATTAACCATCCACTGACAGGTTTCAGTTAATCCCCTTTCAATGTCGTATTCCGGACTAAAACCGGTAAGTTCCCTTAACAGGGTATTATCTCCCCACAATCGGAAAACCTCAGATTTAACAGGTCGCAACCGTTGATCTTCGGTAATGAACCGCACATCCGACTTCATGATTTTTTTTACCAGTTCCAGCGTCTCTTGCATGGATATTTCATAATTGGAGGATATGTTGATTTCTTTACCAATTGTGGAATCATTTTCGGCAATGGCCATGAATCCCCTGCAGGTATCCTTCACATAACTAAAGTCGCGGGTAGGCGTGAGGTCACCCAGTTTGATCTCTTTAATTCCACTGGCTATTTGAGAAATTATGGTTGGAATAATGGCTCTTGCAGATTGCCGGGGACCATAGGTATTAAAAGGCCGGGCAATTGACACAGGGAGATTAAATGCATTGAAGAAGCTTAGTGCCATGGCATCTGCACCAATTTTTGAAGCTGAATATGGAGACTGGGGCTGTTTGGGGTGTTTTTCGTCAATTGGAACATATTGGGCCGTTCCATAGACCTCAGAAGTAGAGGTGTGAATAACACGGATATTTCCATTTTCTTTGGCAGCCTGACAGATATTTAGCGTTCCTTTGACATTTGTTTCAACGTATGCATCTGGGGCCACGTAGGAGTAAGGTATAGCAATCAATGCTGCCAGGTGGAAAATCAGATCAGTATCTTTGGTTATCTCCTTACAGAAATGGGGATCACGAATGTCTCCACAAACCACTTCCAAATTTTTATTTACCGGTATATCCTCCAACCAGCCCCAATAGTTAAATGAATTATACTGAGAAAGTGCCTTCACCCTGTACCCTCTTGCCAATAAAGCTTCAGTTAAGTGTGAACCAATAAATCCATCAGCTCCGGTAACAAGTATTTTTGAATTTGAGTTCATATCAACAAAAAATTAAATAAATTAAAATTTCCACCAGGGCTTAATCACAGGTTGGGTGGAAATAACATGTCCTGGACAAACAGACTCCAGGATCTCACCCCAGGAAGGTATACCGCCAAGATTGCGGTCATCAATATAAAGGTCGGCAAATATTTTACGGCTGTCGAGCTCTGACCATTTTTCTTCGGGATAGTTTTTATTGACAGCATAAAATTCCACCCCGTTGGATCGGCAAAAATCAACTGCGTCATCCAGTAATTGCCCCGAACGATGCGTCCAGAGAATTAGCCGGTGTTTTTGCGATTGAAGTACAATAAGCGATTCAAAAGCAAAAGGACGGATTCGCCCAATTTCAGGATATTCATGTTCAACAATCGTACCATCAAAGTCAACAGCAATTATCATTATTTGTAATTTAATTAATCAACACAAAGTGGCATGAAATTCAGGAAGACTTTTTATTCCTGACTTTGTCCTTGAGTTTAGACTTCCAGGTCTTGTCCTCCTGCTCCTCCTCTGCGTAATACGTATTCTTGTGGGCCTCGTACTGGTAATATTTGTAATAAGTATTTCCAAATGTATTGGCTTTAATATCATTCACTACAATGCCAACATTTTTCACCTTTTTACTGGCGGAAATCTGATTTATCATTTCGAGGTGATGCTTGTGGGAGACTCCATACCTCAGTATAAAGATATTGAGATCGGAATGTTGGCCCATAATAAAACCATCCGTAACCATAGCTACAGGGGCATTATCGATGATGATGAAATCAAATAATTCTTTGGCTCTTTGAATGATGGTCTTCATTATTGGTTTACTCAGAATTTCGGCGGGATTTGGTGGTATGGGACCGGCAGGTAATAATGAGAGGTTTTCAATCCCTGTTTTTACAATAACCTGTTCAAAGGTATCGTATCCGATAAGGCAGGTGCTAAGTCCATTGTGGTTGCTTACGTTGAAAATCTTGTGCAATTTGGGCTTTCGCAAATCGGCACCGATAAGTAGAACTTTTTTATCATTCATGGCAAGGATGGTTGCCAGGTTTGTGGCACTGAAAGATTTTCCCTCTCCTGAAGTGGTAGAATGTATGGATATCACTTTCTCATTGGAAGCACCCAGCATAAATTCCAGATTTGTGCGCAAATCCCGGAATGATTCAGCAATGATTGATTTTGGCAGGGTATATACAGACAAATCTGATGCTTCAGATTTGTGCATAATATGACCAAGTATGGGCAACCTGGTTCCCTTTTCAACCTCCTCCTGGGTCCTGATGCGCTTATCAAAGAAGTTTATAAGCATAATAAAACCGATGGGAAAACCCAGTCCAAGAATGAATCCAATCAACAAAATCTTGTTCAATGGCAAGCTTACAGGTATGGCTGTATCAGAACTGGCCTCTTCAATAACCTGAACATTGGATGTACTGGAAGCCAGTGCTATGTTAGTCTCAGCACGCTTTTGCAGTAAAAACGTGTAAATTTCATTGGTAAGTGCATACTGGCGTTGGATTTGAACCATCTTTTGTTCCTTCCCAGGTAGTTTATTGAGTTGTGTACTGATCCCTTCCATTCTTTCTTTCAGACTATTGATAGAATTTGTTGTATTATCGATCAGGTTCCTGACATTTTCCGTCAGCCGGTTCCTGGTCTCGGTCAGTTCCTTATCAAGCAAAATGAGTGTGGGATTGTTCCCTTTGGCAGTAAAGGTTAGAATCTGGCGCCGGCTGTAGAGTTCACCAAGTTTTAGTACCAATGCATTGAGTGACACATCCTGTATCCCAACAACGGAAGGAGAAACAAGTTTATCAAGCTGGTCCGCCTTCTCAAGGTAGCTAAGAAGATTCCGAAAATAGTCAAGCTGAACCTGACTTTTGGCCCTTTCTCCTTCAATATCCTTGAGATTACTCATAACAAGGGTCCCCTCTGCACTGAGATCAATGATGTTGTTATTGGAACGGAACTGGGTAAATTTGTTTCCGGCCGTATTGAGGGAATCGGTGATCCCAGCAAGTTGGGAATTAATGAACTTAAGCGATTGACGCTGGGCTTCGTTTTGAAAGGTCATTTTCCGGTCGATGTAAACATTCACCAGTTCATTCAGGAAATCGCTCTCCCTTTCCGGTTCTTCACCCGTTATGGTGAGTAACGCGATGTTACTTCTCTCATCCTTCAATTTTGCGTCGAGCCGGCTCTGATAATCGAGAGCCATGTCTTTCAGGTTGTTGAACAAGAAATAATACTTTCCTGAAGGTTTGTCAGGATACCCGGACTTCTTATTCAGGGTTAAGTGAAAATAGCTATTCTGAAAAGGAACTCCAAAAACTCCATCAGCTACAAAATCCACGTCTGATGTTACTCCGTTGTATATCAAAATCCCATCTACTGCAATCTTGTAGTTACTTCCGGATGTAGGCGTAATGTAAACCCGGATATTGGCCGGATTAACATACCCTGGCGTTTCCATTACTTCAAAAGGCTCCTGTTTATAGATTCCTCCCCATACCAGCATATTCTTTTTTGACCATGAGGTACGCCATTTAAGGTTTTCAAGCGTCCTAAATATTGTCATAGAAGATTTTATCACCTCTATCTGGTTAAATATCTGGATGTTCGATTGAGTAATTTCTCCCTGGAACAACCCTTTCATATCCATTCCCTTTGATTCGGATGGAATCAGGACAGAACTACTGACAGAATAAACCGGGTTGGTCATTTTGTAAAAACTGTAACTTCCAAGGAGTCCAAACGCCCCAAACAAGAAAATTATATGCCATTGCCTCAGCAAAAGGAAAACAATTTTTTTAATATCAGGACCATCGTCCTGCCTTTCATTCATGATTGTATCACTTCGCATTTTATAATAAATTTTAAATTCTGATTCTTACAAATAGTTACAGGAGGACCACAGTCACCACTGTCAGGATGAGAGCAACAGAGGAAAAGAACAGTGAGATGGCAGCACTATTTAACTGCAGATCTTTGCTTTTGTCTGGCTGAAGGATCACGTAATCATCCGGATGAAGCAAAAATGCCTCAGACATAAAAACATCCTTTTTGCTGAGATCCAGTAAAAATGACTGGTTCCCTTCAGTGGTTTTCCGCATCACCATAACATTCTTGATCTTGGCATAATCAGAATTTCCACTAGCCATAGCGATGGCTTCCAATACAGTAATAGAATTATTGTATATGTAATAGATGCCGGGAGCTTTAACTTCTCCCATTACTGTTATCTTGAAATTCAGCAACTTAACCTTGACAATTGCATCTTTGATAAACTCATCTGCCTTTTTTTGAACAAGTGGTTCTACTGCCTCAACTGTATATCCTGCAACCTTCAGACTGCCCAACATGGGCAGCTTGATACTGCCTTTGGGATCGACTTCATAACCATACAGGTAAGCGCCATTGGGGGATTCAAATTTCCTGGAGGCACCACTATTCAGATCCATGCTTGATTCAGGATTAAACAGCGAGTTAACTTCAGGGTTCATGGTCTTGATGCTGATGTAGAGAATATCAGAAGGTTTCAGCACATGTTCAGCAGACTGGACAGGTAAAGAACTCAGCTTTTCCTTATCGGCAGCATCATTCAGGTAGACAAGTTCCTGGCTGCTTCTGCACGAAAACAAATTAATCAGCAGAACAACAAACAATAATTTAATTAAGTGATTCATTTTTTGAAGAATTTATTAATTGAATAAGGTATAAAGGGAAATGATGAACTAA
>CAZDLO010000014.1:48688-52912 GCA_964506325.1 uncultured Tangfeifania sp. | reverse complement strand
TTAAGAGTGTTCAAAACCTTTAAAAATATTTTTATCAACAAATAAATCGTTCTTTGAAATTTTGGAAATAGGAACTTAACTAATTAGTTACCAGAAGTATGTATTAGGATCGCCACCGCAATACTGGATCAGATAATCATCAATGATTTCTTCCAATTCCATTGCAAATCGTCTTTTGGCTGTTTTGTATCCGAAGTCGTTGATCTTTTTGTAGATGAGAATAAGCATTGCAAGAATCAATGTCATGTACAGGATAATCCTGATGCCATTTTCATTGACGCTGATCAGGTGTGTGAAATTGAGCTCTTGTTTGATAAATCGGAAGAAGACTTCTATGTCCCATCGCCTTTTGTAAATGTGGATGATCTCTTCGCTGGTCAGATCCAATCGGTTGGACAAAAACCAAAAGGGTATTCCTTTTTTGTCTACAGTTTGGATTAACCTGAAAGAATGATCAACAATATTGGCTCCGGCTCGATACAGTTTAACCCTTTGATCTTTGATAACGGTTAAATTGTTCACTGATATAGGTTCTTGCGTATTGTAATCTTCTACAACAAGATGCTTCGCACCAACATGTAAGCGTGTAACAAATGAACATCCATTGCTATCCAGTTCACAAAAGGCATCCCGGCTAAAAACTCCGCGATCAAAAACAAATACATTGTCTTTGTTTTTGTCGATGACCTTTAGGATTGCCTGGGGAATGGTAAGATTCTCACTTATATAGTTTTGTTGGGTGAACATCTCTACACTGCTGGGAAACATATCCGTCAGAGAGATTGTATACTTGACTTGCTTTCTGCCTATTTTATTGCTGCCAACATTGATGCCGTTCTCAAGCTTAGCCGCTGTCTGAGCCACCATTGTTGAATCAACACGAGTTATCTTGTACTTGTGGGTCAAATCTGACTGGTCGTACAATTGGCTGCATTGCTCATAAATTGCCTGATAAGCCTTTTCAAAAAAATCGACATTCATCGTGGCAAGTCTTACTGACAAGGAATTATACTTTGCAGACTTTGTACTGCTAGGGAGTTTAAACAGAACCTTGAATTTTCTGGAGTTGTAAAAGTCCTCCAGAGATCTTAATCCGACTCTTTCACCGCTGATCAATCCGTAGAGAAGCAGATTGAATACGTTGCGACCATAAAGTTTCTTGACCTGGTAATCTACATTGGTATCAGCCGACAAATCGAGTAAAAGATCGTCAGGAATAAGCTTGAGTAAATCAATGACACCAATGCCGTCCTCTTTGAACTTCTTCATGGTAGAAAAACTGCATCAAAATTAATCTGCATTTTTATCTATCCGTCTGAAAATCAATCATTATTATCAACAGACACACAACTAAATTGTTTACAACCAGCATTTTGAAAAAATAAAACAAAACGACCAGTTGACAACAATACATAAACTGTTAATATCTCCTATATTTCAAAATTTCAAAGAACTTTTAATCGTATAATAGATGTTTTGAACACTCATAATTTTGAGTTATGAGTTGGGGCAGGATTTGTTCGTTATTCTTTGTGGACCCCTGTTCTTCTCCGTGTGTCTCTGTGACAGTTCTTTTTGTCACACAGAGTAACGGAGAAAAAAAGAGATAAGAGATAAGACATGAGTCATGAGCTGGAGTTATGAATTAGGAGTTATGAGTTATGAGTGGGAGCAAGATTTGTTCGTTTTCCTCTGTGGACCTCTGTTCTACTCCGTGTGTCTCTGTGACAGTTCTTTTTGTCACACAGAGATTGAAGCACCGCGAAGCGTCAACAAACCCTTCCCAGCGCGTGGGGTTCTTCACCAGGGGGAGACTTCAGGTTCGTGCTGAAATTATCATCCGCACTCCGCACCCCACCTTTGGAAGTCCCGTCAGAGGTTAGCAAAGTGTGCCACTGCTGTGAAATTTTATGGTTCTGATAGCTATAATGCCCAACGGTATTTATTATTTAGCTTTGGTACAGTAGTCAGCTTCATTGCCGAGGTTACCTTTCTTCCCGGGTGAAACCGAAATTCTCAGGTTATTGTGCATTAGGGTTGAAGTGCCCTCAGTATACCATAACAGGATGGATCGGGCATCGGGCTCAGCTTCTCAAGGCAAATTAGGCAACAACATGGAGGCAGCCTACATGCTCAATCGGTTCCGGGCAAAGAGACACTTTTCATCCTGGTTTTTGCTCCCGGTTCCTGAACCGTCTTGACCGGCGAAATCCTTGTCAGCCAATAATCTGCTTGCAGGGTCAGCCCATAATAAACCGGACCCATTCCAAAATAACAAACTTTCATCCAGAAGGGTGCATGGATACAATCAAAGTAGGGTATCCCGGCAAAGCCCGAAGTATTGGTGTTTCGCAACCCAAGCACGTGGTAGGCGACTGTTTCAAACAGGATCAGGAAAAACCAGAACAAAGGGACAAAAATAAAAAACCGGTATTCCCTTTTTTTCAAATTCAGGCTGTTGCAAAATTCTCCCAATGCCAGCAGAGACAACGTCCAGGCCATCAACGGCAGGGTGTTTATTCCGAAAATGGAAAAGTAGTCGTACTCGTACCCGTAATAATCACTTGCAAAGGAGACCCAGCCAATGGCAAAGGCTGTTGCCATCACCTGGTGCAGAAGTACGGAGTATCTTCGCAGCCATAACACATAGCCCACAATAAAAATCCATGCCAACAGAAGAACAAGGTCGGCGTGCTCCTTGAACAGGATTACCAGAAGTACCACGCAAAATTCAAGGGTAAAATCCAGGACCATCATATGCCCTTTGGAAAAAGTCAGATTTGGAGCAGGCATTACTATTCTTGTTAACAGGTTTGGGCTTTGCATGCTCCAAATTTACAATAAAAATGGCTATCTTGCTTGGGTTGGCAACCCTATATTACCCGTTTATCATGATCAAGACTCTTTACCCACATCTTCTTTTTCTCTGCCTTCTCGGCCTTTTTTTGCCGGGAAAATCACAAAACACAAAGACCGGAACAGTTCCGCCCCGGTCTTATGACATAGCTGCCTTTTACTGGCCTGCCTACCATCCGGACAAAAGGTTCAGGGAAATCAGCGTCTTCCCTGACGGGAAAGGAGAATGGGAGGCAATTTACAAATCAAAACCTAAATTTGCGGGAGAGCAGTTGCCCAAAGTACCGCTCTGGGGCTATACGGATGAATCTGACCCTGCCGTGATGGAACAAAAGATCCGGGCGGCTACGGATCATGGCGTCAATACTTTTATTTTCGACTGGTACTGGTATGCCGGAAAGCCATTCCTTGAAGATTGCCTCAACAAAGGTTTTCTGAAAGCTGCCAATAACAGTCAAATGACTTTTTACCTGATGTGGGCCAACCACGACCACAACAGCTACCTCGACCCCGCCAATCCTGACAAGAGCCTGGTATACTGGAAAGGCGGAGTAGACAGTCTCACTTTCGAAGGGATGACCGATCACATTGTCAATGACTACTTCAAACAACCAAATTATTACAAAATTGACGGCATGCCGGTTTTCAGCATTTATGAACTGGGTACATTTATCAAAGGTATCGGTGGAACGGAGAAAGCAAAAGAAGCACTTGAAACTTTCAGGAAAAAGACCAGGGCCGCCGGCTTTCCTGGTCTACACCTGCAGGCCATTGTGTGGGGACAGGTGCCGGCTTCACTCACAGGTGTACCCTCCGACCTGGTTAAAACCCAGAATGAGGCCCTGCTTTACCTTGGCTTCAACAGCATGACCAATTACCAGTGGGTGCACTATGCCGGCATCTCCCCGAGAGAAGAGTATTCAGTCTGGGCCAAAAAAGGAATGGCCAAATGGTCGGAGTATGATTCTACCTTCACAATTCCTTACTTTCCCCAGGTTTCCATCGGCTGGGACAACAACCCCAGGTTTCCGGTAAAAATTCAGAATGCCGTGGTCAATACCACACCCGCCCTCTTCAAGGATGCCCTGCGGGAAGCGAAAAAATACCTCGACAGGCATCCCGGCAGGCACAAACTGGTGACCATCAACGCCTGGAATGAATGGGCCGAGGGAAGCTACCTGGAGCCGGATACCACCTTCAGGTTTGGTTACCTGGAAGCGGTAAGGGAGGTTTTTAGGGAGAGATGAGTGATGAGAGATGAGTTATGAGTTATCACTAGCGTTTCGTTATTTTTCAGAATCAGAATTTCTGAATTTTTTTATCATTTTGGTCTTGATATTCAGTAGATTGGAATTTACAGAAATGCAA
>CAZDLO010000014.1:25802-48588 GCA_964506325.1 uncultured Tangfeifania sp. | reverse complement strand
TTTTTTTATCATTTTGGTCTTGATATTCAGTAGATTGGAATTTACAGAAATGCAAATGATTACCAATATTATTTCAAATCGTTTGAATTTTAAAACCTCTACAACTCTTTGTTTTCTAGGGTTACAGAAGAAATTTGAATTTTATAACGAAACGCTAGTGATGAGTTATGAGTTATGAGTTATGAAAAATAAAATATATCCTTGTTTGTGGCTTGATGGCCAGGCAGAAGCAGCAGCCCAACTTTACTGCCGCCTTTTCGGAAATTCAAAAATAGTGGCGGAATCCAACCTGGTCGTGCAGATTGAACTCGAAGAAACAAAAGTGATGTTGTTGAATGGAGGGCCTGTCTATAAGATCAATCCTTCGATTTCACTTTTTGTAACCTGCACTACCAACGAAGAGATTGAGAGATTATGGCACGACCTGTCGGACGGAGGATTTGCCATGATGCCCCTCGAAAGCTATCCCTGGTGCGAGAAATATGGCTGGTTAGCAGATAAATTTGGAATGACCTGGCAGTTATTTCTTGGAGACCTTGCACCGGGGCAGCAAAAAATAATCCCGCTGATGCTTTTCGTCGGTGAGCAGTTTGGCAAAGCAGAAGAAGCCATGAAATCCTATGCCTCCATCTTTCATAATTCGGGAGTTATTTACTCCGAATATTACACTGAAGGAGAGGGCGCACCGGCCGGTAGCCTGAAATTTGGCAGGTTTAACCTTGGCTCCGACCAGTTGGCAGCCATGGATGGCCCAGGTGAGCATGCATTCCTGTTTGATGCCGGGGTCTCATTCGTCGTGGAATGTGAAAATCAGGAGGAAATCGACTTTACCTGGGATAAACTCACCGAGGGTGGATCGGAAGTGCAATGTGGCTGGCTTACCGACAGGTATGGAGTATCCTGGCAAATTATTCCCCGGATTCTGGGAGAACTGATGTCTGACCCCATAAAAGGGGAACAGGTCATGAAAGAATTGCTGAAAATGAAGAAATTGGATATTCAGAGGTTGCTGGAAGCCTGAATATCAAACATTTTCTCTCCATTTCGCACGATTGCCCGGTACCATATCCATAAAAATTCAAAAAGAGATTACATTTGTTTATGAGGAAACCAAACAACCAGTTACACGCATGGCAACAAAAATAGGATTGATGGGTATCGGGCTCGACACCTACTGGGGACAGTTCGACGGACTGCTGGACAACCTGACAAAATACCAGCAAGGAATCGGTGCCAAAATTGCCGGATTCGGAGTTGAAGTTATAGACGCCGGGATGGTCGACAATCCGGTACGTGCCCGGGAAGCTGCTTCGCTGCTGGCCAGGCAGGAGTTCGACTTGCTTTTCCTATATATCTCAACTTATGCGCTCTCCTCAACAGTACTGCCGGTAGCACAGAAAGTCAAAGTCCCGGTCATCCTGCTAAACCTCCAGCCGGTGGCAACACTTGATTATGCATCCTTCAACAACCTCAAAGACAGGGGCAAAATGACAGGTCTGTGGCTCGAACACTGCCAGGCATGCTCTGTACCCGAAATTGCGGGTGTTTTCAACCGGGCAGGAATAAAATACGATATAATAACCGGCTATCTCGCTGAGCAAGAGGCCTGGAAGGAGATTGAGGAATTCGTCCGGGCAGCAGGTGTGGCAAGCGTAATGCGGAACAACAGGCTGGGAGTTTTGGGCCATTATTACGGAGGGATGCTTGATGTCTACACCGATCTGGCCAGGCAATCCGCTGTTTTTGGAACGCATGTCGAAATGCTCGAGATGTGCGAACTGAAAAAATGGAGGGATGGCGTTACCGCACAGGAGATCAGGGCCAAGATGGATGAATTCCGCGTTGCCTTTGATGTTGCACCGGAATGTGCACCGGATGAACTGGAACGTGCCGCATGCACTTCTGTAGCGCTCGACAAACTCGTCGAATCGCACAATCTCGGATCAATGGCTTATTATTACGAGGGTGAACCGGGCAATGACTATGAAAATATTGTCACATCCGTAATAGCCGGCAACACACTCCTGACAGGGAAAAACATTCCCGTAGCCGGGGAGTATGAAGTGAAGAATGCCCAGGCCATGAAGATCATGTCCGCATTTGGAGCAGGCGGCTCCTTTTCGGAGTTTTACCTGATGGATTTCAACGACGATGTCGTGCTCCTGGGACATGACGGCCCCGCCCATTTCGCCATCGCGGAAGGAAGTGTCAAACTGGTGCCACTCCCTATTTTCCACGGTAAGCCCGGCAAAGGGCTCTCCATCCAGATGAGTGTCAGACAAGGCCCGGTCACACTGCTTTCGGTGGTTGAAGGCAGGGATGGGATATTCTTCCTGGCGGCGGAAGGGGAATCAGTGCCCGGCCCGGTGCTGGAGATTGGGAACACCAACAGCCGCTACCGTTTCAAGCCAGGGGCAAAAGCATTTATGAACCATTGGTCCAAACAGGGGCCTGCTCATCATTGCGCCATTGGTGTCGGACATATTGCCGCTTCCATCGAAAAACTGGGGATGATACTGGGTATCGAAACGGTGAGAATTTGCTGAGATTCTCTCCGGGCAAGGTCAAATTTCTCCTCTTGCCATAACCTGATATGAATCCGCACAACAACTATCCAAACTATACTATGACAAGCTATTTCAGAAATGCCCTGGGTTCCGTTCTGTTGGTTTTATGGACCGGTGGAAATATAATTGCCCAACCTGATTTTACAGGCCGGTACTTCTCCGGCAAGGGAGACACTACCTACCTGCACCTGCTGGACCAGGCCTACCGTATGACCCGTCCTGACCCGGTCCTCGAAAATCTTTCAATGCTCTACCATCCTGCATGGAATGGTTTTGTCGAAGGCCCCACCTGGGATGCCTGGTGGATCCAGAATTCCTTTGGCACCTCCTACACCCTGATGCCCCTGATGGACCCTGCCTACCGGAGATTTGTGGAAAATTCGCAGGAATTATGGTTCAACATGATCGGCGATGGTGTACGGAAAGATAAAAACGGTTATTGTGCACCTGTTGGTTCCCTCTGTGACTGTGCAAAACCTGGTGAGGTCTATTTCAGGCAGGGCGACGGAAAACACAAAATACACGACTGGGCCTATGGTTTCACAACTGCCGGAATCATTCTGCAAAGTGAACTGCTGCTGGTCAAAAGAGACAAGGCAACCACCGACCGCTACCTGCCGCTCCTGGAAAAGTGTGTCGAATTTGTCGACGGCCGCCGCGATCCGGATAAAAATATCTTCCTCGTTGGAAGTGCCGGCAACCTGCTGGCGCCCAGTTATGCCGGATCAGGGAAACAACTGCCTGACGGTTCTTATGAACCTGCATACCTCACTGAGATCTCCGTCAATTATATCGCCGGATTGAAAAGGATGATAGAGCTTGAGAAAATGTGCGGAAGAGGAGAGATGGTGAAAACCTACGAATCCAGGATAGCCAAAGTAAGGGAGGGATTGAAGCTCTTGACTGCACCTGAGGGATATTTTGTCAGGGCCATGGAGAAGGACGGCACCCTTCACGGACTGTTCGGCAACGACCAATATGGCTATTTTGAATCAACTCCCAACCATGATGCCATGGCCTTCAGGATCGCAGACGACCAGCAGGCGATGAAGATATACAAGAAAATCAAATCCATCTACGGATTGCGCCCCTACAGGCTGATTGTCCCGAATTTCCCCGGGTACGATGACATGTATGATGACAAAGGACTCTTCACTTTTGGCCGGTGGATCAACGGCGGCCACTGGACAACCTGCGAGGCACGCATGCAGCTGGGCTATTACCGCGTGGGAGCATGGCAGGATGCCGCAGATGGTTTCTCGGAAATACTCAAACTTGCACCCGTATTCCGGCTGGACAACAACCTTACCAACTTTGGATCAGCTCCCTACCAGCCAAAATTACCGGTCAACTGTGTCTACGACTCCTGGGGTGCACCGGGCGGATTCATGCGCGGGCTGTTCGAATATGAATACCTGGCAGACGGGATCAGGATCTATCCGCATGTGCCGGACGGGATAACAACCATGGTGCAGTCTTTCCCTGTCTGGTTCGGGGAAAAGAAGATATTCTTCCAGGTCATTGGCAATGGGAGCATAAATTCAGTAAGGATAAACGGGAAAAAATGCAGGGATTTTGATGAAAAATCCATTAAACTAAAGCTTGACGCGGAACCTGGAACTGTCATGGTTTCTATTGGAATGGGCACGGGGAAAGCTGATCCAGGATTCTCTGTACCCTTGCAAAGCCAGCCTGTCATGACGATAGCCGATTTCAGCACTGTTGCATCACTGCTTCCGGGCTATAAACCGAAATCAGGAACTTTACCGTCAGAAGATTTACTCAGCAAAATCAGCAACTTTGCGACCAGGCTTACCGGGGAAGGGTTTGAGCAGACATACGAAGCTGCACATGCAAACCTGATCATCGAAAGTGTCGGGGTAATACAGGAACGGACACGGCTGAAGGTTGAAGGCAAACTGGTCGCACTGCCCGAAGTATCTCAAAATGCGGCAGATCAGCTTTACCTGGATACCCTGGCAAAACTTTGTGCAGGCCTGACCGCACATCTTGAAAAGAAACTCTCCTCCGAAAACAGTTCAGAAAGGCGAATTGCTGAGCTGTTCAGGGAAATCAAACAATGAAAATGCGCAACTGACAGTTCCAGCATCCGCATCTTTGGCCTGCAACAAATCGAACAAAGAAAAAGAATCCTATGATAAACTACTGCAACTATTTTGCCGCGGTCAGGAAAGTTCTGACCTGGACCATGCTTTTCCTTTTCTGCACGGCAACAGTCACGGCTGTTAACACCGAAAAGCAGGATGAATGGTATGTTTCACCTTCAGGAAAACCCGGTGCTTCCGGCACCAAAGAGGATCCGTTCGCAACTCTTGAACAGGCACGGGACGCACTCAGGCAATCCGGAAAGAACAATCCGGATTTCCACAGCAGGGATCACAAGATATGGATCAGGCAAGGGATTTACTCTTTGACCCATACTTTACGGCTGGATGAAAACGACTCCGGCAGCGAATTGCATCCGGTGGTCTACAGTGCATTCCCCGGGGAAAAGGTCTCCATCTGCGGTGCTGTAAGGATTTCGCCGGATAAAGTAAAGCCCCTGTCAGAACCTTCAGTTTCTGACCGTATCATCGACGTTTCTGCCAGGACACAAATCCGGGAGATTGACCTGGGGAACCTGGATGTGCCGGATTCCGTCCGATGGAAACTTGCCGGTTTTGGCCGGCCGTACGTTGCCTCCGGAATAGAGCTTTTCATCAACGGAAAACCCTTCGTACTCGCCGGTTATCCGAACCAGGACAAGATTCAGATTCACCCTGAGGATGTTATCGACCCGGGAATAAAAGACGCAAAGGCTTATCCCGGGATCATCCGCTTCCCTTCGGAAAGGATCCATAAGTGGCCAAAAGAGAGTGATGCCATGGTTTTTGGTTGCTTTACCTATGCCTGGGCAAGCGATCAGCTTCGAATAAAATCCATTGACCCTGACAAACAGGAAATTTCATTGGCCGACTCCCACGTGTATGGGATCAGCGGTAAAAAAGAATGGAACAAATACCGGATTTTCAATCTTTTGGAAGAGATCGACCAGCCCGGTGAATTTTATTTAAGCAACAAAACCGGGAAACTGTACTTTTATCCCTATACTCCTGCTTCACAATCTGATACAATTCTAGTATCGGTGCTTGGTTCTCCCCTGGTGAGCATGGACAAGGCCTCGAATATCCGGTTTGAGGGTATTGTATTCGAAGCCGCAAGAGGTACAGGTATCTCCATTGTCAATGGAAACAACAACCTGGTCAAAGACTGCAGTTTCAGAAACCTGGGAATGCTGGCTGTCAGAATCGGTCTGGGCTACGACTCTTTCGGTGAGCATCAGAACAATTTCAACAGCAGCGGGGGTAAAAACAATGGAGTCCTCAACTGCAACATCGAAAATATTGGCAGTGGCGGCATCTGCCTGGGGGGTGGCGACAGGAAAACCCTTGATCCCGCAGGCAACTGGATCTCCGATTGCGAATTTACCCATTGCGGCCGGCTTACCTATTCCTACAAATGCCCGGTCAACATTCACGGCGTCGGCAACATAATCAGGCATTGCACTTTCAATGAATCACCCGCTACGGAAATTTACCTCCATGGCAATAACCACCTGATCGAATACAATGTTATACAGGATGCCTGCACCTTTATGGACGACCAGGGAGCATTCTACCTGGGAAGGAACCCGTCAGAATTTGGAACAGTCATCAGGTACAACCTTTTCAAAAATTGTGGCAGGTTTGGCATGACCATGGCAGTCTACATGGATGACGGTGCCTGCGGAACTTCCGTTTACGGCAATATTTTTTACAAGGCCGGATCAAGAACTATCATGATGGGGGGAGGAAGCTTTAATCCCATGACTGCCAATATCTTCATCGATTCCCAAATGGCAGTACACCTCGACAACAGGCTTGAAAACTGGGCCAAAGACTGGCTTTATGACGGCGGACTGTTTGAAAAGGAGCTGAAGGAGGTCAATTACAGGAATCCTCCCTACTCGGTAAGCTATCCCGGACTTGTCTCCTATCTTGAAAACCATCCTGAGGTACCGAAAGGTAATGCGATTGCCTGGAACCTTTTCGTTAATGTAAAGGAGATTCACAACGGTAAAGCTGCCTGGGGACCGGTAAAGGGCAACAACCGGACCATCAGCCAGGATATAGGACCGGGTAATATCGGTGATGTAACCTGGACAAAAAAGGAACTCCTGGGAATACAACAACTGATACCGGATTTTAAACCGGTCGGGCCGGAAGAAACGGGACGCAGAAAATAAGTTCTGTATTAAAAACGGCTTTACAACTATGGGCCTTACTGCTGCAATGATTTAAAATCAATATCCGGTGTTCCTGACGGGACAGCCTTAAGTTCGAAAACCGCATTGATCTTTGTGTTGCTGTCCAGGAAACCTCCGTTTTGAAGAAAAAACCCACCCCGTTCGGTACCCCCGGTAAAATCGAGCCGGTAACCTCTGCGGGCAATATCGTCCCCTGTAAAACGAGCCTTCGTAACCGGCAGCCAGGTTCCGTTTTTATCACGGCACCATTGATTGGTGTACAAGCCTTTGCGCACAAGGTAGCCATTCCGGTCCTCAAAATTTTCAAGGAAAGAATGAAGCCTGGTAAGGTAATGATCTGTTTTTGGCCTGAGAAAACCGGCAATCAACTTCCATGCAGACACTTCCGGGGCGTAAAACCAGGCCGTGTAAACAGTATTCCCTTTGCCGTCCGGAGTTCCTTTCAGCAAAAAACGGTAAGTGGTTCCAGCTTTCCATGGATAACGGAAATAACTTTGACCGCCTGACCCCTCGTTGCCGAATTCACCGGTATGCACCTTGTCCCCTTTCGAAAGCAGGATGATCCTGTCCGATTCCGGTATTTCTCCCGGCCGGTCGGTTCTGTAAGGGCTCCAAACTGAAAACAAAACCCTTCTCTCTTCGGGCCCGTTTACCTGGATGCCAAAATATCCTTCCCCAAAACCATTGGCCATAAAATAGGAACCTTCCGGGTCCTGTCCGACTGGTATCGTCACCTCACTGTAAAAATATTCCACCTCGGTCTCCTTCGGCACATCATAGTTAAGATGCACGGAAGGTCCGCGCCTTCCCCAGTAGAAACGGTGATCCTGGTTTTCCTTTACAAAGCTGAGCGTCAGGCTGTCTGTCAGGGAATGAACCCCCAGCGCGTACAAATTGGCAAATACTTCTCCCTCTTTGTGAATGCCGGCAAACTCCACCCTGTTGTACCCTCTGACCAGGTTGATGTTCCCGATTTTCACCCATTGTGAGTCTTTCCCGGCAATATCCGGGGTAAAAATTTTCTTCCCGGCAGTTATCTGTATCCGTGATTTACCCGCCGGAACATTCAGGTTTACTGACAGTTCTGCCTTCCCGGACCTGTCTGAATGAAAGTAGAACAGCTTCTTTTGCACTGCAGTATTCCAGTGCTCCTCCTCTTCCTCTGCTGTGGTACGGGAATCAACCAGGAAACTGTTCCCGCCTGCAGGGATGGTCCAGGTAACATTGTTTTGGGCCGACAGTGGTTGATGGGCCATCAGAAACAGGGATGCCCGGATCAGACAGGCAGAGATTAAACGCCTCATATTTAGTTCATTATTGAATAACTTGATGGGGAATCTTCCGGAACAGATCACTTATTCTGTTCCCTCGTGGAGAGAAGTCCGCAGGCCGCATAAATATCCTGCCCCCTGGAAGCGCGCACGGAAGTGAATATTCCCTTGTCGTTCAACTGATTTCTAAAGTGCTGGATGGCCTCGTCATCCGGACTTTCCAGTGGTGTTCCGGGCACCGGGTGGAACCGGATCAGGTTGATCCGGCATTTGATCCCGTTGAGTAACCTTGAAAGTTCCTTTACATGCAATGATGTATCATTAAGGCCTTTAAACAGTATATATTCAAATGATACGCGTCTTTGTCCGCTAAAATCCCATTTGCGAATTTCATCCACAACTTCGCGTATCGGATATGCCAGCTGAACGGGCATCAGGCTTTTACGTTGTTCATCGAATGGGGTGTGAAGGCTGATGGCAAGGTGCGCCTCACATTCCATGAGGAATCTGATCATGGCTGGAACAATCCCGATGGAAGAAACAGTAATTCGTCTCGGACTCATTGCGAAACCCCAGTCGGAGGTGAGGATCTGGATGCTTTTCAGTACCTCATCGAGGTTATCAAAGGGCTCCCCCATTCCCATGTAGACGATGTTGGTAACTGCAGCTGCCTCTTCAATGCTTCTTACCTGGTTCACGATATCTCCGGCAGATAGCTGGCCCTGGAATCCTTGCTTGGCCGTCATGCAGAAAAGGCATCCCATTTTGCAGCCAATCTGGGAAGAGACGCACACCGTGGTACGATCCTCATCAGGAATCATGGCTGTCTCAATAAACCGGCGGTCGCCCGTTGCGAAAAGGTACTTCCTGGTACCGTCTTCACTGATCTGAACCTTTCCGGGCAGAACAGTTCCGAAACTGTATTTTTCAGCCAGTTGTTCCCTGGATTTTTTGGAGAGATTGCTCATCTCCTCGATAGAACCGACCGGTTTTTTATACAGCCAGTCGGCAATCTGCCTTGCTGTAAATTTGGGTAACCCCAGATCCAGGGTGACCTTCGTTAATTCATCCAGTGTCTTGCCAAAAAGCGGTTCTTTCATCTGTTCCATCACGTTAGAAAAATATCTCGGCATAAATCTGTCCGTACGGAATTCCCTTTTGTATCAGGAGGTCCCTGACTTCCACTACCATCAGTGCCTGCCCGCAAAGATAATATTTATCCCCTTTGGGGAGGTCAGGCAGGCGCTGCAAATAATCAGTCACCCTGCCGGAAAAGCATCCTTCCGCTTGTTCCCGGCTGCAGCACCGGATGTACTTATCACCCAGCTCCTCCTTGAGAAAATCTTCAAAATAGAACTGGTTTGCATAGCTGACTCCATGAATCAAAACCTTGTTGTCCGCTATGCCTGACCTGATCATGCTATGGAACGGCGCAATACCTGTTCCTGTTGAGATCAGGTGAGCCGGCTTATCGTCGCAATAAAAACTGCCATACGGCGCTGAAACGAAAATCCGGTCGCCGGCTCTCATGGTGGAAAGTTTTGGCGTTAGGGCCCCATCGGGTTTCACATTGAATAACACCGAAATATCCTCATCACTGTTGCCGCTGCAGATGCTGTAGATCCTGGGAGGTTCAAGCAGATCCATTGAAATTTTGATGACCTGGCCCGGACTGAAATCAGCCGACCTTTTCCATGATATTACCCAGACATTCGGGGATATCTCCACGTTAGCGGATATATGAACCGGTTGCAATTCGTGCTTGTTATATTTTTGTACTGTTGACTGCATCAATTATTATATAAAGCTACTGATAATCTGAATATTGAAAGCTTTGTGCCTGCAAATTTTTCTGGATCCGGAAAGAAAGCAGGGGTTGATTCAACTGCATTTTTCGCCATACTGTGCGAACCTGCCGGGCCTATCCACCGGGTAAGCTACTTCCCTCTAAGTTAAGATATTTATACCGGATTTAAATTTCCGGATAACCCGTTTTATCACAAAATTCAGTTGAATCCGCCAGGCATGAATTGCCGGAATGACAACTTCTCTCAATATGTCAGTTTAAACGAAACATTGGAGATAAAGTTTTCAAAAAAAGCAAACTTCAATAACTTTGACTATCTGGATGTTATACATTGAGTGAACATTTCTGGCTCCACTTCTGTTTTTTTTTGGGTAACTTTGTGCAGGATTTTTAAGTATATTCATTTTCATTCAGCATGCTATGATCAAAAAAATAACCGGGGGAATCAGGTGGGTATTTGTCCAGTTGCTGTTACTGCCGGTATATTTTTACCGAAGGGCCATTTCACCTTTGCTGCCACCATCCTGCAGGCATGTTCCCACCTGCTCACTTTATGCCATTGAAGCAGTTAAGATACACGGGCCCATCAGGGGTTTTCTCCTGGCCTCCAACCGGATTTTACATTGTCATCCGTGGGGCACCAGCGGATATGATCCGGTACCTCCAAAAAATAAGTAAATTCACAGTCAGGGATCTTCTGACAGGCAGAATGAGGAGGGACATCAAAGTTTCTATTAATGCCTTGAAAATCTGAATTATACCATTGCAATGAGAATTACAATATTATCCCTTTTACTGATTTTTGGACTTATGGCCTGCCAGACTGCACCCAAAAAGCCGGTAGCGAAGGTCGTTTTTGCCAGTATTCTTCCACTCCAGTATTTTACCGATCAGATTACAGGTGGTCTTTACCAATCAGAAGTGATGGTGCCTCCGGGAGTCGGACCCGAGACCTACAGCCCCACTCCCAGGCAAATGAGCGGTATGGCTGGAGCCGGAGCTTTTTTTGCCAATGGTTTCCTGGGATTTGAAGAGGCATACCTGGATAAATTTCAATCCATAAACCCTAACCTCGTATTCATCAATACTTCGGAAGGTGTTAACCTTATTCATTCTGACGAACACAGTCATGGAGATCACATGCATGAAAAAGGGGTGGATCCCCATACCTGGTCATCACCGGGTGGTGCCAGAATCATTGCCGGAAATATACTGAACGGAATGATAAAGATTGATCCTGCCAACAAAGCCAATTTTCAGGCCAATTATGAACGGCTGATGGCAAAAATTGACAGTGTGGATGTTGCTGTTAAAAGTATTTTATCCACCATCCCCTCACGGAAATTCATGGTCTTTCATCCTGCATTGGGTTACTTTGCACGTGACTACCAGCTAGAACAGCTTTCCATAGAATTTGAAGGCAAGGTCCCTACACCCAAACATATTCAGAATATCGTTGAAGAAGCCAGGAAACACAAGATTGCCTATATCATGATTCAAAAAGAATTTGATATCGAAAATGCTGAAGTAATTGCCAATGAGACAGGCAGCAAGGTGGTTCAGATAGATCCGCTAGCCTATGACTGGCCGGGCGAAATGATCTCCCTGGCCAATAAAATGGCCGGAGTTAAATAGCTCCGACTTCCTATTATTTAGTAATTTTGTATCCGAAAATGCTGGAAAACCTCAGATATATGGTCCCCCTTATTGACATTCGCAACCTGACAGTTGGGTATGATGACAACATCATTCTTACGGATGTCTCCCTAACCATTCACGACAGTGATTTTATCGGGGTGATCGGTCCGAACGGAGGAGGTAAAACAACCCTTCTGAAAGCCATTTTAGGACTCCTGACACCTGTCAGGGGAGAGGTCGTTTTCCATGACTGCATGACTGAAGGCAACCGTCACAGGATCGGGTACCTTCCCCAGATCAACAACATTGACCGGAAATTTCCCATTTCCGTATCGGAAGTTGTTAAATCAGGACTGATGTCCAAAAAGAAAATCATCAGGCAGTATGACAAGGATGATCTGAAATTCGCAGGTGAACTGATGAACCAGATGGGCATTTATGAAATCAGGAACAAGGCAATAGGGGAACTTTCGGGTGGACAAATCCAGAGAGCCCTCCTCTGCCGGGCATTGGTCAACCGGCCAAAGCTGCTCGTGCTGGACGAACCCAACACTTATGTCGACAACCGTTTTGAAAAGGAGCTCTACGAGAAACTGCGGAAGCTGAACAATGAGATCGCCATATTGCTGGTATCGCATGACCTGGGAACCATCTCAACCTACGTTAAATCAATAGCCTGTGTGAATCACTCCCTGCATTACCACCCCGGGAACAAAATTACCCCCGAACTGATGGAAGCCTACGAATGCCCTATCCAGATCATCACCCACGGAAAGATTCCTCATACCGTCTTACATCAACATGAGCAATAATGGATAACCTGATGTCACTCCTTGCGATGAATTTCTTTCGCAATGCCCTGCTGGCATCCCTGCTGGCAAGCATTGCCTGTGGTATCATTGGAACCTATATTGTTTCACGCCGCATCGTCTTTATCAGCGGTGGGATCACACATGCCTCCTTCGGGGGAATAGGAATGGGATATTACATGGGGTTTGACCCGATTTTGGGGGCAGTATTCTTCGGGATTTTTTCAGCCCTTGGCATCGAATTCTTTACAAAAAAGGCAGACCTGAGGGAGGACTCTGCCATAGCGATGCTTTGGGCTCTGGGAATGGCTCTGGGGATTATCTTCATCTTTCTCACGCCCGGTTACGCTCCCAACCTGATGAGCTACCTCTTCGGAAATATCCTGACGGTCTCTGCCACAGACCTTTTGTTTCTGCTGCTGCTGACCGTTGGCATTGCTGTCTTCTTTATCCTCTTTTACAGGCTGATCCTCTTTATCTCATTCGATGAACAGTTTGCACTGACCAACAATACCCCTGTCCGCCTGTTCAACATGATACTGATCTGCCTGGTAGCGCTCACCATTGTTTTAAATATCAGGGTCGTAGGAATAATCCTGGTCATGTCGCTGCTCACTATCCCTCAAGCCATTTCCAACCTTTTTACCCGGCACTTTCACAAGATGATCTTCTTCTCCATCTTTTTTGGATTTGCCGGATCGATGGCCGGTTTGATTTTCTCCTATGTGTATGATATACCTTCAGGTGCAGCTATCATTTTTGCCCTGGTGCTTATGTACGGAATCATAAAAATGTATTTTGTCACACGCAAGGCAATCAGGCATTAAATTCTGAATGTCTTCTCTTCAGCGAAATTACCACCGGCTTTTCGATCTGTCTTTTCTATATTGGAAGTTATTGTTATCTTGCACACGATTTTATTAATTCGTAATACCATGTCGGTTTCGCGGTTCAGTGTTTCACTCGAAGAGGAGCTTCTTGAAGCCCTCGATTCCTATGTGAAGGAAAATATGTTCCCCAACAGGTCGCAGGCTATCCGTGCCCTGATTGAGAGAAACAGGGTGGAGAAGAAATGGCAGTGCAACAACCTGGTCGCAGGGGCCATTGTACTTGTACATCCCAACAACAGGAAGGAAGTCCTGAACCGGTCGTTCGAGGTTCAGTCCCGGTTTGCGGAGGTTGTCCTTTCCTCGCAGCGCTTTTTCCTGGAAAATGACCATACCATGGAAGTAATTACTGTCAAGGGCACCGCTCACACCCTGACAGAATTGTCAGATCAGCTGATCGGCATCAAAGGAATAGAACATGGCAAGCTGATTATGAGCAAGTTTCAATAATTTTTTTGATTTATCGTAACACTATTTATATAATTCGTAATACTAATCATGAAAAACATATATCTTTTTTTAGCCGTATTCATTTGGCCTCTCCTGTCGCAAGCCCAGGAAATGCCTGTTATTCTGAAGGATACCATCAACCTTGGAGAGGTCATTGTTACAGGAACACTGACGAAAACAAACCGGAACAACACTCCGCTGGCAGTATCGGTACTTGACCGGAAACAGATTGCTGAAGGCAGTGAATCAGCAATTTTACCTCTGCTGAGCGGGCGCGTTCCCGGATTGTACGTTACTGAAAGGGGGGTAACAGGCTTTGGTGTGGCGGCAGGGTCGGCCGGACAAATTTCCATCAGGGGTATCGGCGGCAGTCCGACCACCGGCGTCCTTATGCTGATTGACGGACATCCGCAATTCATGGGAATTATGGGTCACCCCCTGCCCGACAGCTATGTGGCCTCAGATGTTGAACGTGTTGAAGTGATCAGGGGTCCTGCCTCAATTCTCTATGGTTCCAATGCCATGGGGGGAGTCATCAACATCATCACCAGGAAACAGTCTGCCGAAGGATTTGGCGGTAATGCCAAACTATTGTACGGCTCCTACAATACCTGGAAACAGTCTGCCTCTGCCGGGATGAAAAAAAATAAATTCACTTCTTTCGTTTCCATCAACCATGACAAGACAGATGGCCACAGACCCAATTCAGATTTTGAAATCACAAACGGCTACCTGAAATTCGGGTATGAAATCAATGCTCACCTCCGTGCAGATGCAGATATTTCGATAGCCAGGTTCAATGCACGGGATCCCGGACCGGACACCACAAATGCCATACCCGGAAACAGGATTGACATCACCCGCGGTTACATGTCCTTGCAAGTCTCCAACGATTATGAAAAGATCAGCGGTGCCATCAAATTTTACAACAATTTTGGCGAACATACCATAACCGATGGTTTTCACTCGAGGGATTTAAACAATGGCATTAACTTCTACCAGACCTTAAAGCTGGCAGAGGGAAGCCATCTCTCATTTGGCGCTGACGTGGCAAAATATGGGGGCAAGGCTGAAAATACCAAAGCCATGGGAGGCAAGGGGATTACCTTTGCAGATACAACTGTCAACGAAGGAGGAATCTATGCTTTCATGCAACAAACGCTGTTCAGGTCACTTACCCTGAACAGTGGTTTAAGGTACCAGAACCACAGTAAATTCGGCGGCGAGTGGATTCCCTCCGCCGGTTTTGCCTGGCAGGTGGCTCATTTTGCTACCTGGAGAGCCAGTTTTTCCAAAGGTTTCCGCAGTCCGACCATCCGCGAACTCTACATGTTTAACCACAATCCGTTCCTGGAGCCAGAAAGGATCTACAGCTTTGAAACCGGCATCGCCCGAAACTTCCTTCAAAACAGGCTCAGGATTGAACTTACCGGCTACAGTGTGTCGGGTGATAACCTTATCGTGACCGGTGCAATGGGTAAGCTCTACAATACCGGAAAAATCAACAACAAAGGGGTTGAAGTGGCGATTACCTCAAGTCCTGTTAAACCGCTGGAAATCATTCTGTCCTACAGTTACATCAATATGGATCGTCCGTTGTTTGCCACCCCCGGGCACAACCTCTTCATGAGTGGCACCTATCGTTACAGGAATTTCAGTGTTAACTGCTCCCTGCAGCATATTTCAGACCTGAACAATGATGTTTCGGGCAAAGTCAACCTCATTGGTTACAGCCTGCTTAACGCCAAATCATCGTACCGGGTCAGCAAAAATGTGGAACTGACACTGAGCGGTGAAAATCTGCTCTCCCGGGAATATGAGCCCAACCATTACTACCCGATGCCACTTGCAACGGTATTTGCAGGTGTCAACTTTCAGTTGGGCAGGATGTAATCAGTCCAGGAATTCGCAGAACCGGTCAAAAGTTTTGCGGAACATCTGATCTACCTGTTCCCTGATCTTCTGGTTGACGGGAAATGGGTCTTCGTGACTGTAAGGATACGGGTAATCCAGCACCTCAACCGGGATCGGAATATCGCGGTTTATGCCCTTCAGGGTATTCATCACTTCATAAGGAGGAATGACGGAGTCGTGTACCAGGGCAATGGCAAGAATCCTGTCATTCAACGAACGGAAGATCTTTTCGCGATGTTCCAGCATCAGCTTATAATTGATCATGCTGAGCAGGTTATATCCCTCAGGATGATCTTCGCCCAGGTAATGACGCAGACGGGCATCCTTCTTCAGGTGACTCTCAATATGCTCCACAACGTACGAATACAATGCTACATTGGCTTCGCTGTCGAGTATGGACCTGGAGACCGGCGACATCCGGTTAAAAACCGCACCTCCGCAAAAGAGTGCCAGCCTTGACTGGTTAAAGTAACCCCTATGGTTTGTCATCAGCAATACCTGGGCCAAAAGATTGCCAATTGAATAGGCAAAAAAATCAAAACTTGCGTTGGCTGGAATTAACGGGTGTTCGCCATTCTTAATCTGGTCAACCAACTGAATAACATCATAATAAGCCTGCAGTCCCGACCAGAAATATCTTTGTGGCTTGGCATGGAGCCTGGTGCTGATCGCCACGTTGGTCAGTGTGGAAGAAATGATATCCGGGAATCTTTCCTGCCTCTCCCGGCTTATCTGGTGCATCAAACGAGGTTCGCTCCATTCATGTGGAGCCCTGTTCATGTGGAAAGCCATCGGGAACAATACAACAGTTTTACCTGTATCCTCAGCAATTTTCTTGGCCCATGGGAAATGTTTGGTCCAGTATTTCTCGTTGAATCCATTCAGGTAAATAACTACTTCCCGTATTGGAGCCTGACTTTCCGGAACAAAAACGTGGTATCTGAAATCCTTATTTTCTGATATCTGAAAATCGGGCGAATCAAGCAGTGGATTGAAACTTGAGTGGTCATAATGCCATTCTGCCTGGTTCAGGGATACAAAATCGTGAACCTTGCAGCTGTAATCTTTCGTGCCGGGCAATATATAATCATTTGCAGAACAAAATGAGAAATTATGCAGCGCTATCTTTTCATCAATCCGGATAACGTCATCCTCATAGTTCACTTTATTTCGAAGAAAGTGGTAACTATCGAAATAGTCCATGTTAACAATCGGTTAAGTAGTGTTTATTTTCGCGGATTCTTCCTGCTAAGATACAAATTCTACTTTAAATGTCTATTTTTGCGTCGGTTCAAAAAGATCGGGATTTGTATGAACAGGCATAAATTAACCTGGTTGTAAAAGAAAAATCTTTGAACAATTTCGCAGTTGAAATTGTTGTTATCAGTTAGTGGTTTATTCGAAAAAACATACAGAATCTCAGTAACCAGATTTGCTGGCTGGAGATTCCAAATGCTTAAAAATTAGATCGTACTGATTGGAGATGCTCATCCCGGCTTGTCGGGACCAACCGGAAATGACAATTTAGGTATTAGCATAGCTGAACTTCGTTTTTATCTGACCATTAAAAAACAAATTATAACAACATGAAACTCGACAAAATTTTTAGTTTTCTGGTTCCAAAAGATCGCAAGTTTTTTCCACTGTTTAATGACGCAGCCGACAATCTTGTATTGGCCTCTGAACTATTGATCAAACTGGTCAGGGAAAGGGATCTTACCCAAAGGCATGAGTATATGCAACAGATCAGGGATGTTGAGCACATAGGGGATGACATCACCAGGAACCTGCTCAATGAGCTAAACGGGACCTTCATCACTCCTTTTGATAGAGAGGACATTCACGAACTGATCAACAATATGGATGACGTCGTGGATTACATACATGCTGCCTCCAAAAGAATTCACTTTTATAAACTGTCAACTTTCCCCGAGGAATTCATCTGGATAGCCGACCGCATCCATTCCGCCAACAAAGAGATTCAGAATGTTCTGCGCAGCGTCAGGACAGTCAATGATTTCAAAATGCATGCTCACTGCAATGAAAAAATCAGTGAATATGAAAGCCAGGTGGATGATATTTACCAGGAATACCTCTCTAAACTTTTTGAACAGGAAGTTAACGCGATCGATCTGATCAAAAAAAGAGATATTTTAACCACACTTGAAAAAGCCATTGATAAATGTGACGACGTTGGCAATATTTTCTCTTCCCTGATCATTAAAATGGGATAATACCTCGCAATATTTCTACTCTTTCAGGAAAATAACCGGCTAATCGTCTATATGGACTATACTTTACTAATCCTCATAATTGTCCTTGCTTTTTTGTTTGACTTCATCAATGGATTCCATGATGCCGCAAATTCAATTGCAACAATTGTTTCAACCAAAGTTCTTTCTCCTCTTCAGGCGGTACTTTGGGCCGCCTTCTTCAACTTTCTCGCTTACGCCATTTTTGAATTAAAGATTGCCGACACAGTTGCAAAGGTGGTAGATACCAACGCCATCAATTTGCATGTTATCCTTGCTGGTATCCTTGCCGCGATAACATGGAACCTGCTTACCTGGTACCTTGGAATTCCGTCCAGTTCATCACATACACTGATCGGAGGACTGGCAGGAGCGGCCATTGCCCATACCGGGTGGAGCGTTGTACATCACAATGTCATAATAAAAATTGCCTCCTTCATCTTCCTCGCCCCGATCCTCGGAATGACAATATCCTACCTCTATTCGATCCTCATGCTGAACCTGTTCCGAAAGTCCAATCCCCACATCGTGAACAAATACTTCCGGAAATTCCAGTTGCTGTCTTCCGCCCTGCTGAGCCTCGGGCATGGTGGCAATGATGCACAAAAGGTAATGGGGTTGATTTCAGCCACCCTCATGGTGTCTTTCCATGGCATGGATCCGTCAACTATTCCTGAGTGGGCAAGGATTACACTGGTTGACGGTAAGATTCATGCCATCCCTCACTGGATTGTTCTTGGCTGTTACATTGCCATCAGTGCTGGAACCATATCCGGCGGCTGGAAGATTGTCAAGACTATGGGCTCCAAAATCACAAAGCTTACCTCCTTCGAAGCCATTGCAGCCGACTCTGCAGGTGCAACCCTCCTCTTCGCAACAGATGCTTTCGGAATCCCGGTAAGTACGACCCATACCATCACCGGTGCCATAATGGGTACCGGCCTGCCCAGAAGGGTAACTGCCGTAAAATGGGGTGTCACAATCAACCTGTTGTATGCATGGATATTAACTATCCCTGTTTCAATGGCTATTGCCGCCATGATTTATTACCTGTTCCAATTTTTCGGTTTGGTCTAACCTGCCATGAGAATTCTGAGATCATATACGCCGGGTAAATTATCACTGGTATCCTCCCTGGTCACGACGCTCTTTACAGCGTTACTGTTGACAGTGAATTATTTTTTCGGGTATGGTATCTTGCTCGTTGTCCTGATTCCACTCATCTTTTTACTCTCATTTTTCACTACAAGCTACATTCTGAATTACCTGATAAACGATAAGATAACTCCCATTTATAAAACCATCAGCGGGGTTTCAGGCAAAGAAAAAAAGAAGAAAAAAGAACGGAGCAAGGATATTCTTGCAGAGGTGGAACGCGATGTTAAAATCTGGGCTGATGATAAAATGGCTGAGATTGAACGCCTTCGTGATCTGGAAAAATACCGCAAGGATTTTGTAGGGAATGTCTCCCATGAACTTAAAACCCCGATTTTCAATATCCAGGGTTATATATTGACACTCCTGGATGGCGGACTGGAAGATCCAGCAATCAACAGGCTCTACCTCGAACGCACCGAGAAAAGCATCGACAGGATGATTAATGTGGTTGAGGACCTGGAATCCATCACAAAACTGGAATCAGGCGAACTCAAATTGAATCCTGAAATTTTTGATATCAGCAAACTGGTGGAGGAGGTCTTCGAGCTGGAACTGAGGGAAGCAACTGAAAGAGGCATGTCGATGAACCTTAACCTGACTTCAGGGAAGCCCTTCTTGGTAAATGCAGATAAAAAGCGCATTTTCGAAGCCATGAGAAACCTGATTGGCAATGCCATCAAATACGGCCGGAAAGAAGGAAACGTCAATGTCGGATTTTATGATATGAACAACCTGCTGCTGACGGAAGTTAGTGATGACGGAATTGGGATCGACAAGAAAGACCTTCCCAGAATATTTGAACGTTTCTACCGGGTGGATAAAAGCCGTTCCAGGATGCAGGGAGGCACAGGGCTTGGCTTATCGATCGTCAAGCACATCATAGAGGCGCACAAACAGAAAATTTATGTAAAAAGTGTTCCGGAGCAGGGAACAACCTTCACCTTTGCCCTTGAAAAAGGGAAGCTTACAAAATAAAATAACCGGTAAAGGTTCCATATCGGTAAATTGTTCTAAATTTAAACTATAGATCAGGAGTTGATGAACTGAAAGGAGCCAGGTACCTGAACCCAATTTTTGACGATTCCCCATTATCTCAGTTCATATCAGTTTTTTAATTATTTTGGCTATGACAGAAAAGGAAAATACACAGCGCATCCTTCTGGTGGATGACGAAGATGATATTCTTGAATTCGTGAGCTACAACCTCGAAAGAGAGGGATTTAAAGTTTTCACAGCCAGAAACGGCAAAGAGGCGATCCAGATGGTCACGAAAGTCAAGCCTGACCTGGTTATCCTGGATGTGATGATGCCTGAGATGGATGGTATTGCTGCCTGCGAGGAGATCCGGAAACTACCCGGTTGCAGTAATGTGGTAATAGCTTTCCTGACAGCCCGTGGAGAAGATTATTCCCAGATTGCTGGTTTTGATGCAGGGGCAGATGACTATATCACCAAACCCATAAGGCCCAAAGTGCTGATAAGCAGGGTTAAAGCCTTATTGAAACGTAGCGGTGGCCTCCATGTTGCCCAGGTCGACCAGGAAAAAGTGCTCCACATTGGTAACCTGATCATTGACAAGGAAAAATTCACCCTGCAAGTCGATGACAAAGAGATGATGCTGCCCCGAAAAGAGTTTGAACTTCTTTCCCTGCTCATTTCCAAACCGGACAAGGTTTTTCTGAGGGATGAGATCTATAAGGCTGTATGGGGTGACAATGTCATCGTTGGAGACCGAACCATTGATGTTCACATCCGGAAATTACGGGAGAAAATTGGAAACGACCATATCCGTACCCTGAAAGGGATTGGCTATAAGTTTGTTGTCTGATTTATCAACTGACTGCTACTGACCGTAATAGGCATCCTTTCCGTGCTTGCGGTAAAAATGTTTGTCGAGCAGATACTGGCCGATCGGAGTTTCGTTTCCCAATTGGGCAGTGAACAGGGCCATGCGGGCAACCTCTTCCAGCACAACGGCCGTATTGACCGCTTTATCAGGAGTAGGTCCCCAGGCAAACGGTCCATGGTTTCCGACCAATACCCCCGGCGTATGAAGCGGATCATGGTTTTTGAAGGTTTCCACGATAACCAGTCCGGTTTCCCTTTCGTAACCACGTTCCACCTCCTCATCAGAGAGTATCCTTGTGCAGGGTATTTCGCCATAGAAATAGTCTGCATGTGTTGTGCCCATTGCCGGAATGGCCTTCAGCGCCTGTGCCCAGGCAACTGCATAAGCTGAATGGGTGTGAACAATCCCTCCTACTTCAGCAAATGCCTTGTACAATTCAATGTGCGTAAGTGTATCAGACGATGGTTTGAACTTTCCCTCAGCCACATTGCCATCAAGGTCCACCACAACCATATCTTCCGGTTTCATATCGTCATAGGAAACCCCGCTGGGCTTGATGACCAGGAGCCCCTTGTCACGGTCTATCCCGCTGACATTTCCCCAGGTATACAAAACCAGTCTCTGCCTTACCAGTTCCAGGTTGGCGTCAAATACTGCCTTTTTTAATTCTTCAAGCATGATCTTGTATTAATGTAGGAACCTTTTAAGTGATGTGAACAAAAAATTGTCACAATTTGCAATCTTCTGACCTCTTCCAGCACCTCCAAAAGAGGGGGAAAGCGCTTGTGTGGATAGGAACGCAAATCTGAAGTATCCCCATTATTGAAATCCAGAGTGTCAAATCCGTAAAAGATGGAAGATTAATCAATTCCCCATATTTATCATTATAACACAGAGAATTTTAAACGCTTTTTTTATTGTACTGTTGCTCCCCGCACTAGAATCTGATCTGAATATGCGATCAGATAAATTTCAATCCTGTTGCCAGCTGGTAGTAGATTTCATTCCACTTCAACTCTTTCCTGAACTCCGAAAGTATTGTTTCTTTTCCAATATGCAAAAATTCGATACCCGCAATTTCACAGAAATCCTCCAGGTACCTGGCATCTATTGCCTGGCTGAATGCAGTATGATGTGCACCTCCAGCATAGATCCAGGCACCGGCGCCGGTCTTGAGATCAGGTTGCGGAACCCACAAGGCACGTGCCACGGGTAACTTCGGGAGGCTGGCCTCAGGCTGGACACAATCCACCGAATTGACAATCATCCGGAAACGGTTTCCCATGTCAATAAGGCTTACATTGACTGCCGGACCGGTCGGAACATCAAACACGAGCCTGGCAGGGGCCTCCTTGCCACCGATTCCAAGCGGATGTACTTCCAGTTTGGATTTGCCTTCACTGATGGTCGGACATATTTCCAGCATGTGAGCTCCAAGCACCTTCATCCCACCCGGTTTCAGGTGATAGGTATAATCCTCCATGAAAGAGCAGCCTCCGCTGAGTCCTTTACCCATAATTTTACAGGCCCTCACCATTGCCGCATGTTTCCAGTCGCCCTCCGCCCCGAAACCGTAACCGGCAGCCATCAGTCGCTGGGATGCAAGGCCGGGCAACTGCTTTAGGCCATGAAGGTCTTCAAAGGTGGTTGTAAAGGCACCAAATTTTCCTTTTTGGAGAAACCTGCTGATCCCGAGTTCAAGGCGTGCCTGGTAACGAACATTCTCAACGTATTTGCCACCTTGGCTTCCTTGGTCCTGTATGTCGTATATTTCGCCGTACTCCTTTACCAATTCGTCGATGGACTTGTCTTCCACTTCATTGACCACCTTAACCAGGTCGCCGATTCCGTAACCATTGACAGACATGCCAAACTGAA
>CAZDLO010000014.1:0-25792 GCA_964506325.1 uncultured Tangfeifania sp. | reverse complement strand
ATGTTGTCACCAAATCGTGCAATTTTCAGGCTTTGCATGTCATGCCAGGCGGCGGCAGCACGGGACCAGACGGCAATGTTTTCAACCACCTCAGCATCCTGCCAGTGACCGACCACTACTTTCCTGTTGATTCTCATCCGGGTCATGATAAACCCATGCTCGCGGTCTCCGTGAGCAGATTGATTCAGGTTCATGAAATCCATGTCAATATCGCCCCAGGGAAGATCCCTGTTGAACTGTGTGTGCAGGTGAAGAATAGGCTTCTGGAGCTTCTTCAGTCCGTTGATCCACATCTTGGAGGGGGAGAACGTGTGGCACCAGGTAATTAATCCGATACAGGCAGCAGCTGAATTTGCCTCAGTGCAAAGGGCAGTAATGCTCTCGGGCGTGGTAAGTACGGGTTTAAAAACCACCTGCACCGGTATATTTTCCGATTCATTGAACGCTCCGGCAATTGTAGTGGAATTCGCCGCCACCTGTTTCAATGTTTCCGGTCCGTACAAATGCTGGCTTCCGGTAACAAACCATATCTCCAGTTCTTTAAATGCTTTCATAAACTCTATTATTAAATATTTTTATCCTCCGTTTTCAATTTGCACACTTGCACATTTGCACATTCCCTCCCCTCTACCAGAAATAAATGTAAAAGGCTACACATACAGCGACTACAATGGCTGAGGTGAATATGTCCCAGCCGCTCCAGCTGTTCCTGGTCTCAGCAATCTGTTCGGGTGACTGTGAAAAATAGGTGAGTCCCTGGAGTTGCTTCTCTCCAGCCTGTGGCGTAAAGAAGCTTATCACGACCATGGCAGCCATTGTAAAGAAAAATAGGAACAGACAGAATATCAACCAATTAATACCCAAAAACTGGGTAAAAATACTCTCCGGACCAAAGGATCCTTTGAAGATCATCAGTGTCAGGCGGAACATACCAATGAAAAAGCCCAGCAGAAGTCCCCATTCTCCCGCTTTTGGGGTAATCTTCCTGTTGAAGACCCCCAGGAGGAAAACCGCAGCGATGGCAGGAGCTATCAGGGACTGGACATTTTGCAGGTATTCGTACAACACACTTCCCAGTCCGCGCATGATCGGAATCCAGATCAGGCCGAGCAAAACGACTGTCATAGTTGCCACTCGTCCTACCCACACCAGTTTGTGTTCTGAAGCTTCGGGCCTGTAATTTTTATAGAAATCTATGGTAAAAAGTGTGGCAGACGAATTGAAATGTGCGGCAAGGGAGGTCATCAGCGCAGCGATAAAACCTACCACAACAATTCCTTTCACCCCGATTGGCAACAGGTTCGTTACCATGCTTCCGTAGGCCTTGTCGTTGGTGTCGAAATCAAAGCCAGCAACCCCTTTTGCTTTAAGTGCAGCCGCTATCATCCCAGGAATCAGGAACATGAAAACGGGCAATATCTTCAGAAAACCTGCAAGAATGGTGCCTTTCCTGGCATTGTTCAGGTCTTTGGCTGCCAGTGTCCGTTGTACAATGTGCTGATCTGTACACCAATACCAGAACCCAATGATTGCTGCTCCAAAAATGACCCCTACCCCCGGAAACTTGTCGTACCAGGGGTCTCCTTTGGCATGTACCAGGTGCATATTGTTGCCGGAATATTTGACAACTTCATTCCATCCGTCCAGGATGCCGCCTCCGCCAACTTTCAAGAGTCCGAGAATCAATATGGTAATAGCTCCAACGATAAGAATGGGTGTCTGCACTACAGAGATGGTCATAATTCCCTTCATCCCTCCAAGAACTGTAAAAATACCGGTAAGCAAAACAAGTCCGATTGCCCCGATCCAGAAATCGATACCCATAACCGATTCAAGGAAAATACCACCCGTAAATGCAGTGACTGAAACTTTTGTCAGGACATAGCTTATAAGGGTAATGATGGATAATGTCGAACTTGTGTTTTTGTTGTAACGCTTCAGCAGAAATTCGGGCATGGTAAAGACTTTGCTATGGGCATAAAACGGGACAAACACCCAACCCAGAATCAGTATCATCCAGCCCTGCATCTCCCAGTGTGCCATGGCCATACCACTTTCGGCTCCTGCTCCTGCCAAACCTACCAGGTGTTCTGATCCGATGTTTGCTGCAAATATGGCAGCACCTACCGCAAGCCAGGTTTCGCTCCTTCCTGACAGAAAGTAATCACTTGTATCATCCGTTTTGTGTTTGACCACCCAGATAACGATACCTACCAGGCATAACAGAAATAGAACCACGATGAACCAGTCGAGTGCTGCCATAATTTTTTCAATGAAGTTTAGAGGATAGTGTGACAGTATAAATTTAGCATAAATTCAACAAATCCTATTATTAAAAGTAAAACTTACTTTTAATAATAGGATTTGGGCTATTTTACTGAAAATCAGTAACTATTCAAAGAATATAGTCTTGGATGAATCGGTTTTGCTTTGGGTAAATCAGGAATGGAGAATGGTAAAAACAGGAACTGGAATCATCACAGTTCCTTGCGCATCCTGGCTACGGGAATGTCGAGCTGTTCCCTGTATTTGGCGACAGTACGCCTGGCGATATTGTACCCTTTGTCTTTCAGAATACCGGCAAGTTCATCGTCGGTGACAGGTTTGTGTTTATTCTCATTGCCTATGCAATCCTTCAGGATCGATTTTATTTCACGGGTCGAAACCTCTTCCCCATCCTCTTTTTGCATGGATTCTGAAAAAAAGTATTTCAGCGAATAAATACCGAAGTGGGTCTGGATGTATTTGCTGTTGGAAACACGTGATATGGTGGATATATCGAGGCCGGTCATATCAGCGATATCCTTAAGTATCATAGGCTTTAATCGCGTTTCATCTCCTTCTGCGAAAAATTCCCTTTGAAACTGAAGCAAGGAATTCATCACCAGCATAAGGGTTTCCTGCCTCTGTTTTATGGCATCGATAAACCATTTGGCAGAGTCAATCTTTTGTTTGACAAAGACCAGCGCATCCTTCTGGTCGCTGGACATTCCCTTGCCGGTATCCCTGAAACTTTTCAGCATGTTCACATAATAGTTGCTGATATTGAGTTCGGGAACATTGCGCTGATTGAGGCTGAGGACCATTTCGTCATTCACAATTTCAAGGATAAAATCGGGGATAATGGTTTGGTTGCTCCTGTTGATAGTGTTGCTGAAGGAACTTCCTGGTTTGGGATTTAGGCGGAGAATCTCATCCAGTGCATCTCTAAGCTGATCCTCGTCGACGTTGAATTTCCGTTGTATTTTCTCGAAGTGTTTTTTTGTAAATTCTTCAAACATTTCATTCAGGATCCTCCAGGCCAGAACAATCTCCTCCCTCGTCTTCTCTTTCCTGGATAGCTGGATCATCAGGCATTCCCTCAGGTCCCTGGCACCAACGCCGGGGGGATCAAGTTCCTGTATAATTTTCAGGATTGCTGACAGTTTTTTTTCGTCGGTTAAAATATTCCTGGCGAAAGCCACATCATCCACTATAGCATCCAGTTCGCGGCGAAGGTACCCGTCTTCATCTATGTTTCCGATGACCTGCTCAGCCAGGATCGAATCCTCTTCACCCAGCATGAGCATTACAACCTGCTCCTGGAGATATTCGTGAAAAGAAGCTGACTCAGAATAGGGAATGTCGAGGCTCTTGTCATCCTTTGAATAGTTGTTTGATTCATAACGGTAGGAGGGATAATCTTCTTCGGTGAGGTAATCGTCCACCGAAAACTCCTCATTGTCCTTGTCCTCTTTGGCTGCTAATTCACTGTTTATTTCCTCCTCCCCGGTACCAAACTCATTGTCCTCCAGTTCCAGTACGGGGTTCTCTTCCAGCTCCTTCTTTATCCTTTGCTCCAATTGAAGCATAGGCAACTCCAACAACTTGATTACCTGAATCTGTTGTGGAGAAAGCTTCTGCAGCAACCTTTGCTGAAGGGAGAGATGTTGCATATTGAAGGAATTAAAACTCGCAATTTTTTGGGGTCCTCGCAAAAGGAATCACATCACGTATATTGCCCATGCCGGTCACAAAAAGCATCAGCCTTTCAAAACCAAGTCCAAACCCGGCATGAGGGCAACCTCCGAAGCGCCGGGTATCCAGGTACCATTCCAGGTCCTTTTTCGGGATATGCATCTCATCCATTCTTTGCTCCAGGACTTCAAGCCTTTCCTCACGTTGGGAACCCCCGATAATCTCACCGATCTGCGGGAAAAGTACATCCATGGCAGCAACAGTTTTACCGTTGTCGTCCAGCCGCATGTAAAATGCCTTGATCTCCTTTGGATAGTTGGTCAGGATGACAGGTTTTTTGAACTCCTGCTCCACCAGGTAACGTTCGTGTTCGCTCTGCAGATCAGTGCCATAACCTCCGACAGGATACTGGAACTTCCCTTTCTTATTGGGTTTTGAATTTTTTAGTATCTCGATGGCCTCCGTATAGGTTAACCTGACAAAGTCGTTGTCAGCCACGAATCTCAGCTTTTCGATCAGTTCCATGGAACGTTGTTCAACAGGTTTGTTCTTCTCCTCTTCGGTAAGCCTGTTGCTTAGGAAAAGAAGGTCGTCCATGCAATGCTCCAGTGCATACCTGATAAGATATTTGAGAAACTCCTCCGCCAGGTCCATGTTGTCGTTCAGGTCGCAGAAGGCAACCTCCGGCTCAATCATCCAGAATTCGGCAAGGTGACGGGAAGTATTTGAATTCTCGGCCCGGAAAGTTGGACCGAATGTATAGATTTTTGACAGGGCCATGGCAAAAAGCTCGCCTTCGAGCTGACCCGAGACAGTAAGATTGGCAGATTTACCAAAGAAATCCTGCGTGAAATCAATCTCCCCTTCCTCGTTCACAGGAGCATTGGCCGGAGGCAGGGTAGTCACCCGGAACATTTCTCCAGCGCCCTCAGCATCTGAACTTGTGATGATCGGAGTATGGATATTGAAGAATCCGCGTTCATGAAAGAAGGAATGAATGGCAAAGATCATGGAATGCCTGATTCTGAAAACGGCGCTGAAGGTGGCAGTCCGTGGCCGGAGATGGGCCATCTCACGCAGAAACTCCAGCGTGTGACGCTTGGGCTGAATCGGGTATTTATCCGGGTCGGACAGTCCAATGATCTCAATCTTTTCAGCCTGCAATTCCACAGCCTGTCCAGAACCTGAGGATGCCACGAGCTTACCGGTAACGCCTATTGCAGCACCGGTGTTGATATTTTTGAAAAACTCCTCACCAAAGATTTCGACTTCTGCTACGACCTGCAGGTTGTGAATGGTAGATCCGTCATTCAAGGCGATAAAATTGACGTTTTTACTTCCGCGGCGTGTACGGACCCATCCCCTGACTGTTATTCCGGCACCAACCTGGCCTGTTTTCAATATCTCTGCAATCTGAACTTTTCCCATTTTATTATCCTTTGCGGTGAAAATGTGAGTAAACTGGTTTAAAATAAATACCAGTCACAAAATTACACTTTTTGAACTCTTTTCGTACCTCCGGCCGCAAAATCAATGGCGATAAAAAGGAATTGGTCAGAATTCTGCCTTCCGCTTCCCCGGGTAAACTCTTTCAGGCACAAAACCGGTCGGCACTTGCATGATATTGTGCCGCGTACAGGCACCTGCCTCACTTTTTTCATCTAACTTTGCCAAAAATTTTGTTATGACATTTGCAAACTGGAATGAACTGTGCCTGCACCTTGGCAAACAGTTCAATATAGATATAGATTTGAACGGGGTACTTTTTCTTGTTGGGATAAGAGAACGCGGGATGGTTTTTCAGCCATTCACCAAGGAAGAGAAAATGAGCCTGATCAACCTCGGCAGTTGTACCCTTTACCAGGAGATGGGGCTTGTAGAAAAAACGGGTACCGACGGAGAGGGCTGGCCGGTTTTCAGGCAGAAGACCCTGGCCCCGTCCATACCGGAAGAGCGCAAGAATAAAGTGCTGCAGGATTGTGCAATCCGCTATTTCAGAAGGGTTTTGGAATAATAGTGCATCAGGCTGTCAGGGCAATCCAGACCGGTAAAGTAAACAGCGACAGGAAAGTCGACAGCACCACCAGGCGGCTTGCCAGTCTGGCATTAAGTCCATACTGTTCAGTCAGGGCATAAGCAGTTAATCCCATTGGCATTGCCGCGTCCAGTACCGAACACCGTAACGGGATACCTGTAAGGGTAGTACTTTTCAGGCACAGGAAGAAGATCCCGGGAAGAATTACCATGATCAGGATGGAAAGAGCGGTCACCGGAACCCATTCACGGAGAGTGCCTATCTTCTGGGAGCCCATAAATATCCCGAGCGAAAGCAGCACAACTGCAGTGACAGACTGTGCAATGATATCCAGGGCTTTCATCAGGCTGCCGGGAAGAGCCAGCTTCAAGCCGGAGGCAAGTACTCCCAGTATGACAGCTATCAGCAATGGATTGGTAAACAATTTAACAACCAGGACTTTCAGATGCAGTTTGCCTTCACCTGCAACTTCAATCAGTACCAGGGCAAGGGAGAACATCCAGACAAGGTAGACAGAAGTAAGGATGACGGCCGGTCCCATTGCCTCATCCCCCATTGAATTCAGCATCACCGGTATACCAAGGTAGGTAATGTTACCGAAGGCCAGTGCCAGTATCAGGGTCTGCTTTGTCTTGACGCTTGTTTTGAAAATTGCCGCAAGGGGAAATGCCAGGAGCATACAGCAGACCAGGTAAACAGAGTTTGTGAGGATCAGGGTCGAATTCTCCGCAAAACTGATGTCCATTTTTGCGAGGGCAGAAAAAATAAGGGCCGGGAAACCAATCCTGAGCGCAAACCTGTTCAGCGTATCCACCCAGGCTACCGTGGCAGCTTTAAGGCGGATCATCACGATTCCTGCAAATATGATCAGGAAAAGGGGCAGGATGGTTTGGAGGGCAAGAAAAAAGGAAGACATAAATTTTTGAATTTGCGATTTTGGTCTGCTTTCTGATTAACCCGATTTATTTGGTTCTTTTTTCTTTCCCTGAAACATTTTTTGAGAGCAAAGACACTCGCGGCGATTGCATTTGTCTCCTTTTCAGTGCCTCAATCCTCCTGGAATCGGAAATCAACTCAAGGAATTTTGGGACTACCCAAGATTTATACCTTAAGTATCCTTTCAATCTCACGCAGCTCGTCTATCGTGAAACCCAGGTTTTCCTGTACCTTAAGGTTATCGCTCAGCTGTCCGACAGAGCTTGCACCGATCAATACCGAGGTTACCCGCTGGTCTTTGAGCAACCAGGCAATGGCCATCTGCGCCAGAGTCTGTCCACGCTGAATTGCCAGGATGTTTAAGGCACGGGCCTTTTCAACGGCAGGAGCTACCTGTTCGGGCCTCAGGTATCCCCATTCTTTGGAGGCCCTGGAGCCTTCAGGGATATTTATAAGATACCTGTCTGTCAGCAGGCCCTGGGCAAGGGGAGAAAAGGCTATTACCCCGATACCCTCTTTTTCGGCTGAATCCAGTAAGCCGTTTTCCACCCATCGCTCCATCATGGAATATTTGGGCTGGTGAATCAGGCAGGGAGTTCCCAGGCTACGCAGGATAGCAGCAGCCTCCCGGGTAAGTTCAGCCGGATAATTTGAGATGCCGGCATACAGTGCCTTGCCCGAACGCACTGCCTGGTCGAGTGCCATCATGGTCTCCTCCAGCGGTGTATCAGGATCCGGGCGATGGGAATAAAAAATATCCACATAATCCACCTGCATCCGTTTCAGGCTCTGATCAAGGCTGGACAGCAAATATTTGCGTGAACCCCACTCGCCGTAAGGTCCTGGCCACATCAGGTAGCCCGCCTTGGTGGAGAGGATCAGCTCATCCCGGTAAGGTTTGAAATCCTTCTGATAGATCATTCCAAAGTTTTCTTCCGCAGATCCGGGTGGAGGACCGTAATTGTTGGCCAGGTCAAAATGGGTGATACCATGGTCGAAGGCATACCTCAGCATGCTTCTGCCTGTCTCAAAATTGTCGACTCCACCAAAATTGTGCCATAAGCCCAGGGATATTACCGGGAGCCTTAATCCGCTGCGGCCGCAGCGCCGGTATTCACAACGGTTTTCGTAACGTTCGGGAGATGCAGTATAGTTCATATTACAGGGTTTTGAAGGACAGTAAAATTAGCAAAATTGGTGCTGTTAAATTAATTTTTATATTTGTTTGGCAGATTATCCTGAAATAGCCATTCGGACAGGTCGGGACAAACCGATAATGATGATGTGGGTATTTCATTGGGCAATTGAAAAAAAATGCAAACCAATGAATCACGCAACCAAATTAATAAACACAAACAACTAAATCAATGGAACAGAAGCAGACAAACTACCAGCTAGGTATGATCTTCATCGCCGCTATTTTCTTTATTTTCGGCTTTGCGACTACCTTTATCATCACACTCAGCGCCAAGGTTAAAGGCATCTTCCTTTTATCCGAATTCGAAGCACAATTACTTACGGGTGCTTTTTTCTTCACTTATCCGATTCTCTCCATCCCAAGCGGTTTGATCATCCGTAAAATCGGTTACAAAATGGCCGTAATCTCCGGACTCATGCTGATGGCCCTGGGCAGTTTCCTGTTTTACCCGGCTGCTTCAATTCCCAGTTTCCCTCTATTCCTGACGGCTACTTTTGTTTTGGCCGCCGGAGTTGTTTTCCTGCAAACTGCTGCCAACCCCTATGCTGCAGCACTCGGTTCGGAAGAATCCGCTTCAGGCAGGCTCAACCTGGTCCAGGCATTGAACTCTATTGCAACCATGATTGCTCCCTGGCTTATTTCAGTTGTTATCTTCAAAGGTACCGGTGAAATGCTGGATGCTGCTGCCTCTGCCAAAACCGTTCAGATGCCGTTCCTATTTATGGGAGCCATCGTTCTTATTATCGCCCTGGCACTTTACAGCATGAAACTTCCTGAAATTGCCGGTTCGGCACAGGGAGGAAAAAGTGTATGGAAATACCCCCACGTCTTACTCGGAGCTCTCGGAATCTTCTTTTATGTTGGTGCAGAAGTTGGTATTGCAGCCTTGCTGGTGAACTACCTTAAATCAGGCGATGCAACCCTTACAGACGATGTTGCTGCCAAATACGCAGCGATCTACTGGGGTGGTGCCATGATTGGAAGGCTTTTCGGCTCCATCATGCTTTCAAATATCAAGGATGCCTCCGCCAAATACCTGTATTTCGGAATCGTCCTTGTTCTTGCTTTCGTTTCAGGATCCTTCGTTACCGGATGGGACTGGAAAATCGGCGGTACCTTTACCATCATTGCATGCGCCAATTTCTTCCTGATGCAACTCGGTCAGGGCAAAGCAAGCCGTTCCCTGGCAACCTTCGCTTTGATAGCAGGTTCACTCGCACTGATTTCTTCCTATACTACAGGTCCGGTTGCTCTCTGGACAATCGTATCTATCGGAATGTTCAACTCAATCATGTTCCCGAATATCTTTACCCTTGCGGTAAAAGACCTGGATCAGGGTGAACTTTCAACAGCTTCAGGTATCATCAACACCTTAATTTGCGGCGGTGCAGTTGTTCCGCTTATCATGGGCAAAATTGCTGACCTTTCGGGTTATTCAGTGGCATTCATCGTCCCTGCACTTTGCTACCTGTACATTTTCTTTTTCGCTGTCAAGGGAAGCAAATTGAGATAATTCTTTTATAATTAATACATAATGAGGCAAGTTGCTGTTGGAATTGATATCGGAGGGACCAATACCGCCATCGGGATAGTTGATGATAAAGGGAATGTGCTGTATGAAAAAGTACCTCCTCTGCCTACTCCCCAGAAGCGGGAAAATCCGAATGGAAGAGCCGATATCTCAGACCAGCTGTGCAGCAGCTTCATTGACCAAATAGCTTCTGAAATCCGGGTTGCCATTGATACAGTCAGTAATGGCAACCCGGACCTTCAGGTCATGGGAATCGGGATCGGTGCGCCCTTCGCCAATTATTACAACGGCACCATGGGAATTGCTGCCAACCTTCCCTTCGTCAGTGAAGTTCCCCTTTCAAGCCTTTTAATGGCAAAACTCCCGGAAATCACCATTCTGAAAATCACCAATGATGCCAACGCCGCGGCCCTCGGAGAACTTATCTATGGCGGAGGGACCGGGATGAAGAATTTTGTGATGATCACCCTTGGAACCGGTATCGGCAGCGGCATCATCGTCGATGGGGACCTTGTATACGGGCATAACGGCCTTGCGGGGGAAATTGGGCATGTAACTGCCGTCCCGGATGGCAGGGCCTGTGGTTGCGGAGGCAGGGGGCATCTGGAAGCCTATTGCTCTGCTACAGGAATCAAGCGAAATGTTTTTGAAGTCCTGGCCCAGACCAACAACAGTGAAAGTCCGCTGGCAAATATTCCGTTCAACGAAATGACTTCCAAACTGGTCAGCGAGGCTGCCGGGCTGGGAGATGCCGTTGCACTGGAAGTTTACCGGTATACCGGAGAAATACTGGGACGCAGCCTTGCAGATACCGTTCACTACCTCAGTCCTGAGGCGATTTTCCTCTTTGGCGGAGCCGCTGCTGCGGGAGAATTCATTTTCAATCCGACCAGGGAGAGCATGGAACGTCATCTGCTGCCATTTTACCGCAACAAGGTTAAACTTCTGCCATCCAGGCTGAGGGCCGGCTCTACTGCCATCGTCGGCGCCAGTGCACTTGTCTGGAAGGAGCTTGAGAAGACCAGCACCCGGAACCCGGGAAAATAACACCCTCTGAAATTGACAGGAACAGCCGAAAATAATTGCATGAGATGGAAATAAATAGCAAAAGACGGTGACATTCCGACTATTGACCAGTCAAATTTCATTGCACCTTATTGCTTTTTGGATCATTTTCTCTCCCAAATCCCTCTTAACCTGAATCCAGATGAAGAAAATTATCATTGTTCGTCACGCCAAAAGCGTACAACACGGGTACGATCAGGATTATGAACGTAAACTGACGGATCGCGGGCAAAATGATGCCGAAAGAATCTCGCTTGAAATGGTTAAAGCACAACTGTTACCGGATCTGATCATTGCCAGTCCAGCCAAACGAACAACCCAGACTGCGCGTATTTATGCTTCAGCATTCAGATATCCTGCAGCAGACATCAGATATGTAAAAAAAATGTACTCCGGCATGGTAGCCCCCACATTCATGGAAATGCTGCAGGAACTTGAAGACCGGTACACTACCGTGATGGCCGTGGGGCACAATCCGACGGTGTACTATTACTTGGAGTCACTGTTGCCGGAATTCTCCCTGGATGTACCAACCTGTTCGACGGTAGTCATTGAATTTGAAATAGATAAATGGTCTGACCTGTCGGGCCATGCCGGCAAAATGACACACCGCTGGATTCCTGATTTGCTGTGACTACACCAGCCACTTGAACTTTTTCCTGTATTCTGAAGGAGTAACACCCGTGTTCTTCCTGAACTGCTTGTTGAAATGGCTGATGTTGTTGAATCCGCTGTCCAGGCACACATCAAAAATGCTGATTTCCGGATCCATCAGCAACTTGCAGGCAAATTCGATTTTGATCTTGTTGAGATATTCGAAGATGGAGGAACCAACATGCATTTTAAAGAACCTGCAAAGCGAGCCTTCTGCCATATGCACCAGCTCTGCCAGTTTCCCTAGGTCTATATCCTCACGGTAATGGTGCATCAGGTAATCATGAAGCAAAGCTATACGTCTGTTTCCTGTAGTAAACCGTTTTCTCATGTATTCCTCACTTGCCAGCCTGATGTTTGAATTGCTTTCCCCGATGATGTTCATCAGGCGGAAAAAATAATTCATCCGGTCAAAACTCTTCAGGTAAGGGAGCTGAAGCATGATTTCACTGACCTCATTCAGAGTCTGGCCGACAATCTGAATCCCTCTTTCTGAAAGTTCAAGCGCTGTTTTGATGTTCCTGAACTCAGGAAGGTCCAGCAATTGCGGAAAGAAGATGTCGGACGAAAACTGGAGGAATACCATCTCCAGTGTCCTGTCAGACAATAACTTCTGTTCCTTGTCTGCTATCCAGACATGAGGAAGGTTACTGCCGAGAAATACCAGGTCTCCGGGCTGAAACTCTTCTATCGAATCTGCCACAATCCTTTTCCCTGTTCCTTCAGTTATAAAGCTGATCTCAAAATTGTTATGATAATGCCAGGTGCTCTTCTCCAGGTTGTCCTGGAAAATACCGATGAAGAATGATTCGTCCTCTTTTAAGTTTAACTTTTCGTACCTGGCCGACATAATGATAAATAATGAACAAAAATAAATCGAAATGTTAATATCGCATCGAAACTAGTAAATATTGACGTAGAATTCACAGGTAAAGAATTCTATTTTTGTTTGTATCTTTAAACCAGCAACTAAGCAAAGAAACAGACCCTGACAGTAGTGCATACTACACCCCTGAGCGGAATTGCAGGTGCATTTAAGTCCGGTGATTAATCAAACATAAACCCTATTATCTTCAAATTAAGGCATGAGTGAACTAATCGAAAAACTACTTGAGGCTGTTGAGCAGGGAAAAATTGACCAGAAATCACCTTATCCTCCACAATTAAGAGGGATGGACGGTGCACATGAACTAACATTCCAGGCACTGGAGGCAGGAATAAATCCTCAAAGAATCCTGGAGGATGCGCTGATACCCGCCATGGGAAATGTGGGCAGGAAATTTTCAGAGAATAAAATCTTCGTGCCCCAAATGCTCATGTCTGCAAAAGCAATGGGCGCTTCCATGGTGCAGCTAAAGCCATTCTTTGCTTCAGGTGAAATCAAGTCAAAAGGTACTTTAATCATCGGCACTGTGAAAGGGGATCTCCACGACATCGGGAAGAATCTTGTTGCCATGATGGTTGAAGGAGGTGGCTGGACCATTGTCGACCTGGGTGTGGATGTCGGATCAGACAGGTTTATTGAGGCCCTGAAAAACAATCCTGGTGCCGTCATCGGGTTATCTGCCCTTCTTACAACAACCATGGTCAACATGGGCGAGATTGTAGCGGGAATAAAAGCGTTGGTGCCAGAAACAAAAATCCTCGTTGGCGGTGCGCCGGTCAATGCCGATTTCTGCAAGAGCATCGGAGCTGATTTTTATGCTCCGGATCCCCAGAAAGCTGTGGAATACCTGAACAAACTCGCGTCTTAATACCACGATTTAAACATCGGAAAAGTTCATACCCATTCGGGTAAATGGGAGAATTATACCCTGCCGCGAGCTTGCTTGAGAAAATATATATTCCTATTAAACTGACAGTTAAATAAAAACATGTTCGATGAAATAAAATTTTCGACCCAAGACCCTCAAGGTTATGGTAACCTTGAGGGTCTTGGGTCGGGTAATTAATCAAAGGATAAGGCTTGAGCATGGAATGGAATCACCCATTGGACGACAGCGTTCATGCTGCAACCAGGTTCGGCTCCCAATAAACGCAGATAGATCATTGAAGAATTAATTTTATAAAGATGAAATACAAAAACCTTATCGTAAATGATCCGGCAGAACTGATGTTTGGCATCGCTCCCAAGCCTGTGAAAACACGCCGTGGACTACTGATCGGTGGTGGACAGGTTTATGCCGAGCTAAATTTTACCCTGCCCATGATGAGCATCAACAGCAATACATTGCAAGATGTATATGCCCACTACCGCGAAATTGCCGAAGGTGCCCTGGAACACGCAGTACACCTTAACTCGAAAGGTGTTGTTCTGGAATTTGAAACCTTGCTTGAGATGACAAAAACGCCGGATATCGGTGTGGAAATTGTCAAAATCATGAACGGAATCTGTGAAAAATACTACCAAAACCATGGACTTGCATCCGAAATCCGGTTGACCCCAAACGACCTCAGAGAATTTGAAAGACCTGCAAAACAGCGCAGTTCGGCATATCTCGAGCCCATGATGGAACTTTTTGAGCGTGGAATGCTGGCTGGTGGTGATCTGTTGTCCATTGAAAGTACAGGCGGCAAGGAGGTGTCGGATGAAGCACTGATGATGTGCGACCTGAAAGGTGTAATGTTTGCGCTATCGGTGCTGGGTGTAAGAGATATGCATTTCCTCTGGCAAAAAATTGTTGCCCTTGCCGGTACCCATGGAAAAATTGCTGCCGGTGATTCAGCCTGCGGTTTTGGAAATACAGCCATGGTCCTGGCCGAAAAAAAATACATCCCAAAAGTTTTTGCGGCATTGGTAAGAGTCATCTCGGTTGTCAGATCGATTGTCGCCATGGAAGAGGGTGCCGTTGGCCCCGACAAGGACTGTGCCTATGAAGGGCCCTTTCTGAAGGCAATCACAGGTATTCCTATTTCGATGGAGGGAAAAACTGCTGCCTGTGCACATCTGAGTCCGGTAGGAAACATAGCTTCCGCCTGTACCGACTTGTGGAGCAACGAATCCGTACAAAATATCAAACTGCTTTCCGGTATGGCCCCGACAGCCTATTTCGAGCAACTGGAATACGATTCGCGGCTAATGAACGAGGCTCTTCGCCTGGGCAAAATGCACTGCCATGTTTTGCAGCAACTGTTTGTCGGATCAGATGCCTATACCGATCCACAGGCATTGATTCTCGCTCCTGAAAATGTTATCCTCATCTCAAGGGAACTGGTAAAAGGGGATTCCTATGTCGCCAATGCACGCAACGGCGCCCTTGCTGCTCTGGATATCATTGAAGAAGCAAGTCAATCCGGCAGGCTCAAGCTTTCTGACATGGAAAAGAATTATCTTCCTATCTTTCGGGAAGAATTAAACAGTATTCCTGAGAGTGAGGAGGAATTCATAGAGATGATGCTTCCTCTCCTTGACCCGGGAAAGTTTATATTATCGGAATACGGGTTATAGAAAAGATTAAGGTGAAGCCACAACATACCATCCGACTGCATCCGCTGGGCAAAGAGTTAAAGGTCAACGACCAGACTCCGCTGATCGATCTGCTTCATGAATTTGGAGTCGAATTCCTTTGCGGAGGAAAAGGTACCTGTGGAAAATGCCAGGTAAGGTTGCTGGAAGGGGAGATCAAAGTATCAGACCTGCACAGGGAGAAGCTGCATCATTTCGGCCATTCTGACGACTTGCGCCTCGCTTGCATGAGTTCCTGCACAGAATCCATCACCCTGGAGATCGGGCAGTTCGATCACCTGATACTTGCCGATGAATCAAGTTATGAATTCATCCCAGCGGAAGGTTTTGGCATTGCGATAGATCTCGGAACCTCCACCATTGTGGCACAGCTGGTCGATTTAAAAACAGCCGGCATAATTGCCGTTGAGACACTTGTCAACCCCCAGGTAAAGTTCGGGGCAGACCTGATTTCAAGGATTCAGTCAGGACTGGACGGACATGAAGCTGAAATGACACAGCTAATCAGGACCGCTGTCGGAAATATGGCGAGAATCATGCTGAAAGAATCCGGTGTTGTCCCGACCCGGATCGTCATTGTGGGAAATACCGTGATGCAAAGGATCTTCAGTGGCGACAGCCTCTCTCCGCTTTCCTGCTATCCATTCCATGTCAATGACCTGGGATACAGGACTTTTACTGCGCAGGAACTGGAATGGAACTTCCCTGTAGATAAAAATATACAGTTCTACCCCTCCATAGGAAGTTTTGTGGGCAGCGATATTTTGGCAGGAATTGCAGCAACCGGCCTGTACAAAAAGGAAAAATTTACCGCACTGATAGATTTGGGCACCAATGGAGAAATTGCCATCGGGAACCGGGACAGGATTATTTGTGCCTCTACAGCAGCAGGGCCAGCCTTTGAGGGAGCCAACCTCTCTATGGGCATGCGCGCAGTAACAGGGGCAGTTTCATCCTTCCAGCTGAAGGGCAACAGAATTGAGTCGACTGTCATTGGTAAAACAAAACCGAAAGGTATATGTGGAAGCGCCCTTATTGATGCAGTTGCTATCCTCCGCCAGGCAAACCTGGTTGGAGAGTACGGGGAGATCTGTTCAGGTGAGGATAGTATTGTACTGGATCCCCCTGTCAGACTGACACAAAAGGACATCTATGAATTCCTGCTTGCCAAGGCCGCCGTTGCAGCAGGTATCGGAATTTTATCCAAACATCTGTCGATAGACCAAACAGAAATTGATGAAATCTATATCGCTGGCGGGTTTGGGAACTATATCACAATAAAACACCTGATCTCAACCGGAATGATAGAGGCTGCCGGGGAAAAAATCCACAAGATGGGAAATACGGCCCTGATCGGAGCAAAAATGTTCCTTTTCAACGGGAGTGCACTGGCGTCCGAAATTCTTGCCAAAACAAGTCATGTCAACCTTGAGGGATTTCCCGATTTCCAGGATATCTATATAAGCAAAATGAACCTGGGATAATTCAACCCTCGTAAGAACTGAAATACAAAAACATAAACCTCCTTTGCTAGATTTTGATAAAGGTCTTGTTTCGGTACATGTACCTCATCAGTAGGAATATAACCATGAAACCACCAAAGTAGGAGACCGAACCGTACCAGTCAGTAATGACCGGTTTCAATCCTTCCAGAAAGACATCGGCGATCCTGATAATGCCGGGCTCCAGGAGATTCCAGGCTACATAACCAAATATGGCGTTAGATCCCAGTATGATCAGCCATTTCGTTCCCTTTCGGACCTTCCACACATCAATGACAAGGTAAAAGAATGCCAGCATCAATATACTGATCCCTCCGGCAAAGAAAACAAATGAACCTGTCCAGACTTTTTTGATGATCGGATGCCAGTGGTCCCAGATAAGAGCCAGAACTACCAGGGTAGCCCCAAATATCACAAAACTGCGGAATTTTCTCACCTGGTCCATTTTCGACTGCAGCAGATAGCCGCAAAAAACCCCAAGCATCGTCGTGGCGGCAAAACCAAGACTTGTAAGTATCCAGGTATACTGTAATCCATCGTGGAAACTGCCCAGTACCCAATGATCAAAACTAAGGGCAGCATTGGCACTCATGGTGAAGGTACCGACCGGATTTCCGCCGACAGGCACCAAAACCAGAATTCCCCAATATAAAAGCAAAAGTGCTGCCGTGGACACCATCTGGTAAAGAACAGGCAGGTAAAGAACCAGGATGGTGGCAACAAGGTAGCCGGACGCAATGGCCTGGAGGGTATTTGAGTAGAGACTGATCCGGTTGATGTCATAAGTAAGCAGGTTTCCCTGTACAGCCATCCCCAGGACCCACAGAATTAAAATTCTTTTGACCGTATGCTTCCAGATTGATTGATCAGTATCTCCCCTGGAGATCCGTTTACGGGTTGAAAAAACCAGGGAAACCCCTACCAGGAAAAGGAAGAGCGGCATGATAATATCGTAAAAATGAAATCCAAGCCACTCCACATGTTCCATCTCAAGTTTGAGAAAAGCGGTCAGTTTGTTGTGAAATACTTTGTCAAGACCATGGACCATTACTTCACCTCCCATGATCCAAAACATGTCGAATCCCCTCAGGGCATCAACGGATATTACTCTTTCATCCGACAGTGAAGATGGATTACGTACCTGAAAGACCTTCAGCGATTCTAAAAATTCCCTGGTTAATGACTGCATAGCTGGAGTTATTGATTCTGCTTGTTGGATCCCGATTGAATAAAAGTGTTTAAATTTAATCTTTTTAGCGTTTTTATTTGCTTAATTTTGAGTGTTGATAGTATTACCAATACTTAATCCTTCGAAGATGAAAAAATTAGCCCAGATTATTCTGTTAACAGTTGCAGCCTCCATCGCTGTTTATGCTGAAATGCCTGTATTGGCCTATGGTTTCCTCGGTGTACCACTGCTCATTGGTGCGCTCACTGTCCTCTGGATCCTGATGAATTTGCGCGTTTTACCCCAGGTAACCAGTGAAGTGGAGGCATTTAAACTGGTAACCAAAATGGCTGTCCCCAAATGGATTTTTATGATCCTGTTCGTTTATATGGGTGTCGTCCCTTTGGTTACCTCCTGGTCACTCTTCAGGTGGAACGACTACCGCGGATTGATCGGCAATGTAGAAACTGGTGAAAACCTCTCCACCCATATGGCGCCCATTTCACTGGATAAAATTAGGGTTGTCGATGAATCTTTAGCCAACCTTCTTGGCGACAAGGTTTTAGGTGCACAGCCCGCACTGGGAAGCCAGGTGCGGCTCGGAACTTTCCACATACAGAAGGTCCGGAATGACCTTTTCTGGGTTGCCCCGCTGCTTCATTCTGGTTTTTTCAAATGGAACAAAAACAGCCAGGGAACCAACGGCTATGTAATGGTTAACGCATGCAATGAGCGGGATGTAAAACTTGTACAGGAGGTTAATGGCAAGAAGGTCATTATCAAATACCAACCTGAAGCATATTTGGGAGATTACCTCGCAAGGCATATTTATTTCAGCGGGTATTACAATGCCGGACTGACAGACTATACCTTTGAAATAGACGATGACGGTCAGCCCTTCTGGGTGGTGACCAAATACAAAAAAGCAGTTGGATTTTACGGCGATGATGCAACAAGTGTTGTGGTTGTAAATTCCGAAACCGGCAAATGCGAGGAGTACGACATCGATAAGGCACCCGCATGGATTGACCGGATTCAACCTGACAAATTTATTGAAGAACAGCTCAATGACTGGGGTAATTTTGTAAAAGGGTTCTGGAACTTTTCCAACGAGAACAAACTTCAGATTACGCAAGGGCTCTCACTGGTATACGGAGAGGACAACAAGTCATACTGGTACACCGGCCTTACGTCAGTCGGTGCGGATGAAGCGACCGTCGGCTTTGTTCTTGTTGATACCCGGTCCAAAAAGGCAGTCTGGTACAAGCAAAGCGGTGCAACGGAACATGCGGCCCAAAATTCAGCCATCGGAAAAGTTCAGGAGAAACGATATACTTCCTCCCTGCCAATTCCTTACAACATCAACAACATCCCTACTTACGTTATGACACTCAAAGACGCGGGAGGCCTTGTTAAAATGTTTGCCATGGTGGCCATCGAGGATTATACCATTGTCGGCGTTGGCAACACATTGGTTGAAACACTTATGGCATACAAAAATGCCTACAACATGGCCGGCAATAAAATCAATCCTAAAAATGTAACCAAAAAACTGGTGATTAAGACCGTAATCAAACGAATTCAGTCTGATATCAAGAATGGCAACAGTTTTTACTATTTCACAGTCGATGGTATGAACAATATATTTATCGGTTCATCACAGATTTCGAATGACATGCCTGTTTCAATGTCAGGCGATAGTATCCAGATCAGTTTTGACAATGATACCAGCGGATTGATTGATATTTCCGCCTTTAAGAATTTAAATTTGAGCAGGAAATAAAGCAGAAACAGCTCAATCCGCAAATAGCTGCCCTGAATTAAATAGAATATTGCTGATTAACCATGGGTTGTCCAAAAGACAATTTTTAAAATAACCCAAAATGATTAGGGGGGTATAAGCGTCGCTGAACTTCATTACCTTGTGGCAACTTAAAAACAAGATTATAAAACATGAATCGAAAATTAACCCATGCTGACCTGCTGGAATTAAAACGGTGGAATACTCCCACCATTTACAATGGCTGGGAGCAGGTAACAAAGCACAACAGTGCCAGGGAAGGTTTTAATCTTGAGCCTGTTACCGACTATATGCCCCAGATGGGCCCTATGGTCGGATATGCAGTAACAGTTGTAATCGAACCCTCCGTTCCGGACCATCCCAGGGCCAATCCTGATGGCTGGTCACAGTACCGCGAATACATGGCTTCGGTTCCCGGCCCAAAGATTGTCGTGGTACAGGATCTTGATAAGCCAACCATGTTCGGTGCCTTCTGGGGCGAAGTTAACAGTAACATACACAAAGCCCTGGGTTGTGTAGGGACTATCACTGACGGGGCCATAAGGGATACTGACGAAATGAACAATGCGGGATTCAAAGCCCTGGCACGTGGTTTATGTGTTGGCCATGCAAACAGTTACCCGGTCAGGTGGAACTGCCCTGTAAAGGTTTTTGGCAGGGAAATATTGCCCGGACAACTTATTCATGCTGACAAACACGGATTCCTGGTCATCCCGGAAGAAGACCAGGAGCTATTGCTTGAGGCAGCGCGGTTTATGGACTCCAACGAGTGCAAAACAATGATACAGTCGGCCCGCAATTCAACTGGGAAACCGGCACACGAGATATTGACTGATTTCGATAACGCTGTAAAGGAATTTGGCAAGGCTGCCAGCACGAAATTTGGAAAAAAGGGAGAGTCCCTTTGAAACTCTGTGGGCTAAAGGTACGTTATAGAAATAATAACTGATTGTTGACCTTTTGAAAGTCTGTATCAAAAATATTTTCTCACTTTTTCTTCTGTGGTTGTTCCTTTTCCCAACCACGGTTCAACTTAACCATCATCATGATGAGGAAGTTGACAATCATGTTGTTGAGGGCATTTCCTTTCATACCAAACATGAGGGTTGCCAGGTTTGTGATTTTCATTTTTCATTATTTTCCGGTCGGTGGCAGGAAGGTGTTTATGCACCCATCCTAATCACTTTTGAGAAACTTGCCATCAAATACATCGAACCGGGGTTTTGCGCTTCTACAGAGGTTCTATCGCTTCGTGGGCCCCCTTCCCATTGTTTGGTTTAACAATCCTCCTCCAGGGGGCAAATCATTCCCAGGTATGCTGAATCCGGCACAATAGTATTTGTTGTGCCCGGTTTGCTTTGGCAGCAGGGAAAGCATTACAGAGAACAGTTACAACATCGGTGTTCTACACTCATTGTTTGCTTTACACATTTTACTTCAATTGAATACCTTCCATGCGAAATATATTATTCACCCTGATCCTTGCAGCATCAGGAGTTTCACTATATGCCCAGAATGAGATTTCAGGGGTCATTACAAGCCTGCAAGGGGAGCCCCTGACCGGGGCAGTGGTTTTCATACAAGAACAACTCACCGGAACAGTGTCTGACCTCAACGGACGCTACCTGCTCAAAGGGCTTCCGAAAGGGACCCTTAAAATTCAGTATTCCTACATGGGATACAACAGCCGGCTGGAGACAGTGGTTCTGACCGGTTCTCCTTTGGAGAAGAACATTGCTCTCAGGCCTTCCTCCATCGAGACCCAGGAAGTTATTGTAGTAGGAGGCTATAACTCAACACAGCACGAAACAGCGGTGAAGGTTGATGTAATCAAATCAGGTGCCATAAGGAATTCGGGTACGCCAAATTTCGCCGAAAGCCTTACCAGGATTCCGGGTGTCGACATGATTTCTAAAGGCAGCGGAATCTCGAAACCTGTCATCAGAGGATTGGCAATGAACGATATCCTGGTCTTAAGCAATGGAGTCAGGTTTGAAAACTACCAGTATTCGGACCATCACCCGATGGGAATAGATGAATTCGGCATTGAGAGTGTTGAGGTTATCAAAGGGCCTGCCTCCTTGCTTTATGGTTCCGATGCGATAGGAGGGGTCATAGATTTTGTGAAGGAGAAGCCCGCACCGGTGGGGCAGATCCAGGGGGATTTCAATACCCAATTCTATTCCAATTCATTGGGGGCCACCACCAATCTGGGTGTCAAAGGCACTTCAGGCAAGTTCTTCTGGGGTCTCCGGGGAGGAGGTAAAACAAATGCCGACTACCTCCAGGGTGGAGGAACTTTCGTACCAAATTCGAGGTTCAATGTATGGTCGATGAATGGAAATGCCGGTTTCACAGGAAAGATTGGATCCTTTAAAATCTTTTATGATGCGGGCGAACAAAGACTTGGACTGGTTGAACCTGATGTCGTTCCATTGATTTCAGAAAGAGGAAGGGAGATCGGAATCTGGTACCAGACATTTGGCAACAGGCTTCTCTCTACGCAAAATAAGGTTTACCTGGGAAAATACAAGATTGAATTCAATGCCGCCCTGCAGAATGCCAATTTGCAGCATTATGACGAAAGAACGGATCCTTTTATTGAGATGGGTTTGTCGACGTTGACTTACGAAACAAAACTCTATTTGCCCTCTTCCAAAAATGGCGAATACATTCTGGGATTTCAGGGATTTGACCAACACAATAAGAATCTTCACGGAAGAGAAACCATTCTGCTTCCGGATGCTGTAACCAAAAATTACTCGGGATTTACCTTGCTGCAATACACATTTCTCAAAACCCTGAAGGTGCAGGGCGGAGCCAGGTACGATCACCGGATGATTGAAACGGAGTCCTATGGTGACTTTTCCAATCCTTTATATCATCCTGCAGTATCCAACTCATACGACAGCTTCAGCGGGTCATTGGGTGCCACCTATGATTTGCACGACAAACTCTTTTTCAGGGCTAATATATCGGCTGCTTTCAGGGCACCGAACCTTGCGGAACTCAGTTCAAACGGTTTACACGAGGTCCGTTATGAGGTTGGAAATCCGGACTTATTGCCGCAAAGAGCACTCGGAAGTGACCTAAGCCTGCATTACCACATCGATCATATCTCGTTGGACCTGGCTGGATTTTACAACAGTATCAATGACTACATCTTCCTTTCACCAACCGGCACAGAAAGTGCAGATGGTTTTCCGGTCTACAAATACCATCAGTCCGATGCAGGACTGTACGGTGGAGAAGCAGTTGTACACATCCACCCAAAGCCCATTGAGTGGCTTCATTTCGAAACTACATATTCAACAGTAACCGGGAAACAGCAGAATGGCGATTTTTTGCCGCTCATCCCGGCGCATAAGCTGAGAGCCGAGACTATGGCCGAAAGGAAGAAGCTCGGACGGATGGAGAATGCCCATGTGAAATTCAGCATCCTGCATGCATTTGATCAGAACAATTACTCCCCGGAAGAAGAGCCAACTTCACGATACACCCTCTTCGATACGGGTGCAGGAGCAACTGTCAGGATTTCAGGTCAGCCGGTTGAATTAGGGCTGACACTCAACAACATCTTCGATGTAAAGTACATTGATCACCTCTCCACGCTGAAGGAGGCAGGATATTTCAATCCCGGACGAAATTTCGCATTCAGTCTGAAAATACCGTTTGTGATAAATAAATAACTGGAAGATAAGGTACTCTAATTCAGATGGATAAGCCATGGGTCCCGGTATTTTGCTAACCATTCCTTCAGGGTAGCCGTCAATTCCCGGACCAGCGCCGGGCTTTCCCTGGCAATATTCTTCATCTGAAAAGGATCATCTTTACGGTCAAAAAGCACCACTTCTCCTTCACTCCCGGCACTTCGATCCATCACAAAGGTATAACGATCATTCCTTATCCCGCGCAATCCCATAGAGGTATTACCGTCCGAAATTCGCATGTACCATTGGGAGGCCGGTTTCTTTCCTTTTCCTGTGAGGAGATATCCGGCCAGGTTTTCACCATCTGTTGTATTGGGTATAGCATCAGAAAACCCCAACAAGCCGAGCAATGTTGGACTGATATCTATGGAAGAAAGTAATATATTGTCAGTGTGAGGCCTAATCCGGTTTGGATACCTGATCAGCAGCGGTACCCGCATGGACTCCTCATACCAGTTGTTTTTGGTAACCTCCCCATGAATACCCAGGCAATTGCCGTGATCTGAGGTAAACACGACAATGGTATTCTCTGCCAGGCCTTCCTCTCCGAGTGCTTCCAGGATACGTCCGAATTGTTCATCAACTCCGGTGATGGCGGCATAATAATCCCTGATATTCTTCCTGTAATGATCACCCCACTGGCTTCCTGCAGGAGGTATGCTGGGTTTGTTGATCAGCGATTCGACACTTACATCTTTGTACAAATCCTTATATTTCTGAGGAACAAAGCTATATCCGGTATGCGGAGGATTCATAGAAACAACCAATGCGAATGGTTTTCCATCCTCCCTGAACTTTTTGTCTTTGTTCCGGATAAAATCTATGGCTTTGTTCGCTTCGTGTTCAGGGCCCCATTCATCGTAATAGCTGAAACTGTCACGTGCGTCATCAGTATCCCAATACATGGGTCTCAAATGCTGGTCGTAAGTACCGTAGGAATGCCAGTAACTGAAACCGTGCCGTCTCTCCGGGGGACACCACTCGTTCCATTTGACATCACCATTGTTGTTACTCGTTTTGACAAATGGCTCATGGGGAGAATCCAGGTGCCATTTTCCAATATACCCCAGGGAATAACCCTTCTCCTCCAAAACATCTGACCAGCAACGTGTTGTCGCGGGCAATTCACACTTGAATTTTGCAGAAATATCGGTGCAATTCATAATAACCCTGTTTTGAATGGGGTATTGTCCACTCATCAGCATGGCCCTTGTTGGTGAACAGACCGGGTAATTGCTGATGGCATTCGAAAAAATGACACCCTCTTTGGCAAACCGGTCAAGTACAGGTGTCTGAACCTTTTCTTCTCCCATAAAACCCATCGACTGCCCCCTCATCTGGTCGGGGAATACGAAAACCAGGTTGGGTGATTGCTTTTTCTGAGCTGATACACCCAGGCAGATACCGGTGATCAATGGAACTGATACAGTCAGAAATTTAAACATCGGGTAATAATTAGAACGATTCTAAAAATCTATCATGGCTTTCATGACGCCATCTCCATACACGGTAACCAGGTCAAAAGCCTCTTTGGTCCTTGCCAAAGGAAACCGGTGGGTGGGCATAGCGGTAACATCAATCTTCTTTCCATCCATCAGTTCGAGTGCCTCTTCCAGAGAATGATTCTGTCTCCTGACATTCTGGACACAGATCTCCTTGTGCCGCATCGGATCCACAGGGAAACTCCATCGGTCAAATTCAGGTATTCCAATAACCATCAGTTTACCTCCCGGCTTCAATAACCCGACAGCCTGATCTATAGCCTCCTGCTTTCCGCAACATTCGAAGACAACATCGAGCAGCAAGGGTTCCCTGTCCATAATATCATTGACAACATTTGATTTCAGGGGATTTCCCGTCCAGGTTGCCCCGGATTCAGAAGCGATGATAAGCCTTTCATCCACCAGGTCAGTAACATAAATTTTTTCTGCTCCCTTTGCCCTGGCAGACAAGAATACACTCATCCCGATAGGTCCGAAGCCCAGAATCCCGACTGTGGCTCCCTTGAGCGGAACGGACTGGTTCACTGCATAAAGGCCGATAGCAAGAGGTTCACTGATTGCTGCTTCATCGTATGACATGGTGTCAGGAATGCGGAAGCAACTTTTCTCAGGCATCACGATAAACTCGGCAAGGCAGCCATCGGCCTGGCCGGGGCAACCCAGAAACCGAAGCTTCCTGCAGGTATGCGGACGACCTGAAAGGCACTGGTCACACCGTCCGCAAGGCATGGCCGGTTCGATGGCCACCCTGTCGCCGGGCCTCACCGTGGTAACACCTGTTCCAATACTAACCACCTCACCTGCACCTTCGTGCCCCACCGGAAATGGGTACTGAACGACCTGGCTTCCTATTTTTCCCCTGGTATAGTAATGAACATCTGAACCGCAAACGCCGACTACCTTCATCCGAATGAGCACATCATCTGCTTCCTTCACTTCCGGTGCCGGGCACTCCTGCATCTCGATTTTACCGATGCCGGTCAAAACCATTGCTTTCATATTTTTTTCTTTTTGGTTAAAAACAGTCAAATTTAGGATAATCAACTGCTTGTCAATTCATCGGCAAGGATAATATAAATATCTTCATAACTCCTTGCCTCCATTAGCCTTACCCGGAGTTTTGAGGCATCTGGAAAATCATTTGTGTATATTTTGTAGAATCTCTTCAGTATATTGACATTTTTTGTACGCCCCCAGGTTTTTTCAAACAGTTGTGTGTGCAGCATCAGGCGGGCGAGTTTTCCCGGTTTTTCGGGAACGGGATAAT
>CAZDLO010000013.1:0-57231 GCA_964506325.1 uncultured Tangfeifania sp. | reverse complement strand
GCGGTTAAAAATCAAACCGGATACCGGCGATGGGAACCAAACCGATCAGCTTCTTGTCGGTCTGCACAATCACACCCTTTGCATAACTGAAACTCCGCCTGTAAACATTGTGGCGGTTTGTGGCATTCTGGATATCAAGCGAGAAATTGAAAGATGATTTTTTCCTGTTGAGCCTGTAGTTGACTCCGGCATCCATCCTGTCATAAAAAGGAAGATGCTCCCCAAAGGTCTGATCCGTATCATAGACGATGGCTTTCCTGCTTTTACTGAGGGCTTCATCAACAGGCGTGTAACGGTAGCCTCCGCGCGCGATGTTCCTCAGGTTGAATCCCAACGAATTCTGCCGGAATTTTCCAACCTTGAAGTCCTTGCCGCAAACCAGGTTGAAAACGTAATTGGAATTGTAATAGGTAGAGTACCACTCCTTGTTGGAGGCCCTGTACCCTGAATTGAAGAGCGAGATCGTTGCCAGCAGATAATAGTTGTGTGAAAAGGACTTGTCCACCGTGAGCTCAAACCCTTTATTATCGGATAATCCGCTGTTGTTCAGATCGATATCAGGCATGCCTTCCGAGATGTTCACCATCGAGAAGGTATTCGTTGCCGATACAGCGACCGGCACATGGTACAAATGCTGGTAATAACCTTCCAGTGAGACCTTAAGGTCGTTCGAAAAATATTTTCGGTAACCGGCAACAAGATGAAAGGCCCTGGTGCATTGGAGGTCGCTGTTGACGAGTGCCCGTGTCTTTGCACCTGTTTTTACCCTGAAATAGTAGATGGGTTCCGGTTCGGGCCTGGAGTAAAAACCGGTACCAAAATTGAAGGAGTGGTTTCCCCTGAAATTCAGGATCATCCCCAGCCGCGGTTCAGGGATGAATTCCCTGTTGATGCCGGTATAGGTCGAATGCAGGGCCGGTACCAGCTCAAAGAAATTTGCGGGTTTGAATTTCCATTGCACATAGGCCTGTGTATAAAAACTCCGGGCCTTCCGGTCGACCAGGGTGTCAACTACCTGGGCAGATTGACGCCTGATGCTGAACAGATCGGAAAAGGTGCGGTGGTATTCAAATCCGGCCCGCACAGAATTTTTGAGGTTCAGCTTCCTGTTAACCATCACGGATGATCTTAGCACGGGGGAAATAAACCAGTCCTGCTTGTTGATTTTATGCACAAAATTGGTGTCAACGATTCCTTCATGCCAGTTTTCATCCGACCTGGTAATGCCGATGATGGTGCGGATATAGGTCTTGCCGTCCTTGAAATTTTTCGTGTGTTTGATTCCTGCTACTGCGAGGCTCTCCTCCTCCACGAATTCGTCATTGTTGACCCCCTTTTTAATATCTGCAATGTTTTCAGATGCCTCATTCCCCGCCCTGCTCTTCCCTCCAACGGAGAACAGCTCCAGGTCACCCATTTTATCCCTGTGGAAATTCATCCTGTAAGTCCAGTCCAGTGAGCTTGGAATGATGCTCAAATCCTGGATGGCAACAATGCCGTATCTCTTCAGTACATCGAAATTGGCATACCTCACGTTGAAAAGGAAGGAGTTGTCACCCGATCGGCCAATCGGACCTTCAGCGGCAGCTTGGGCTCCAACAACACTAAGCTGGATGGCGTATTCATACTTGTCTGTATTTCCCTTCCGCAGCCTGAGATCCATCACCCCGGATAAGGCATTGCCATATTCGGCGGGAAAGGCGCCTGAATAAAAATCAAAATCGGCCAGCACATCGGTGGAAATCATGGAATAGGCTCCTCCATTGTTGCCAACTCCTCCCGACAGATGGTTGGGATTGGGAATTTCGAGTCCTTCAAGCCGCCACAGCAGCCCACGCGGAGAATTCCCCCGCACGACAATCTCATTGCTCTCGTCACTGTTTCCGCTTGTTATCCCGGCAAAATTGGCCACCATCCGCAACGGATCGTAATACCCCCCGGCAAACCTGGCAGCATCCTGGCTTTGCAGCGTCCTGACACTCGACCCGCTGGAAGGTGCCAGCCAGGATTGAGTTCCTGCCGAGACCAGCACTTCCTGTGTTTCAAATACTTTTGCTTCCAGTGGGATCTCCAGGATTACCTCCTTCCCGGTGCTGACCGTAATGTTCTGCAGGATTTTGGGACTGTAGCCCAGGTGGGAAATCAGGATGTTCCAACGGCCCGGAGGAATCTTTACTTTAAAATTCCCTCCGGCATCCGAAAAAGCCGTGTATTCCTTGTTTTGGCCGGTAAAGATAAGTACCACCCCCGAAATAGGCAGTTGTGTCTCCTGGTCACGGAGCGTTCCTTTTACATTCTGAAGATACAACTGGGCATACATGGGTCCGGCGACCAGCAGAAAAGCAAGTAGCAGGCCCGGGAATCCGGGAAAATAAGCGGTCTGCCTGTTATGATTTGACCCGGCCATGAGTCCGGCGGTTATTCCAGATAGGTATATCCATACAACCCCGACCGGTAGTTGGATAAGAATTCCTTGCCTTCCTCGGTGGAGATAATACCTGATTTAACAGATGAGGTCACCCAGGTTTCGACGGTCCGAACCAGCTTTTTCGGACTGTACTGAACATACTCAAGTACTTCTGCAACTGTTTCACCATCAATAACCTGGTCAATGGAATACCCTTTGTCATCCACAGATACATGCACAGCATTGGTATCCCCGAAAAGGTTGTGAAGGTCACCCAGGATTTCCTGATAAGCCCCTACCAGGAATACCCCCATATAATAGGGTTCCTTTGGCTTGAGTGAATGCACAGGCAGGTTGTAGGAGAGGTTCCTGACCGAGATGAAATTCTCGATCTTTCCGTCCGAATCACAGGTTATATCCTGGATGGTGGCAGTTCTGTCAGGCTTCTCATCATGCCTGTCGAGGGGGATTATCGGGAATATCTGGTCAATGGCCCATGAATCTGGCAACGACTGAAACAATGAGAAATTACAGAAGTATTTATCCGACAGTAATTTAGGCAAAGTGGAAAACTCCTCTGGAATGTGCTTGAACCCGGCTACCATTTGAGAGGTCTCCTTGGCTATGGACCAGAACAACCTTTCAATTTTGGCCCTGGTGCCAAGATCCAGAAGTCCCAGGCTGAAACGGTCGAGCGCTTCTTCCCGGATTTGCTGTGCATCATGCCAGGTTTCCAGCATCCTCGACTGGTTGAGGGTATCCCACAGGGAATAGAGCTCGCGCAGCAGTTCGTGGTCGTCCGGACTCACAACTTCATCATCATCCCAAGTTGGAAGGGTCGTGGTTTCAAGTACTTCGAAAACCAGGACGGAATGGTGCGCCGTCAGGGAGCGTCCTGATTCGGTGATGATGTTGGGATGCGGTATCGCATTTTTCTCGCTGACATCCACCAGGATTGAAACGACGTCGTTGACATACTCCTGGATACTGTAGTTGACACTGCTCTCACTGGAAGACCTGGTTCCGTCGTAATCGACTCCCAAACCGCCACCGATGTCAACATAATCAATCAGGAAACCGTTCTTATGCATCTGGACATAAAACTGCGATGCCTCACGCATGGCCAGCTTGATCCTTCGTATTTTATTGACCTGGCTGCCAATATGAAAATGAACCAGGTGCAGGCAATCCTTCATCTTGTTCTTGTCAAGATAGTCGAGTGCCTCCAGCAATTCACTGGAGGTAAGGCCGAACTTGCTTCCGTCGCCGCCCGAATCTTCCCATTTCCCGCTTCCTGTGCTCGAAAGCTTGATCCTTATGCCCAGGTTTGGCTTAATCTTGAATTTCTTGGCAATCTTGACGATAAGTTTCATCTCGCTCAGCTTCTCAATAACGAGATAAATACGGCGTCCCATCTTCTGGGCGAGCAGGGCCAGTTCTATGTAGTCTTCATCCTTGTAACCGTTGCAGATAATGATGGATTCATTATCTGTGTTGATAGCGATAACAGCATGCAGCTCTGGTTTCGAACCGGCTTCAAGTCCGATGTTGAATTTTTTACCATGGGTGACAATCTCTTCAACAACAGGCCTCATCTGGTTCACCTTGATGGGATATATGATGTGATTCTGGCCGTTGTAACCGTATTCTTCAGCAGCAATCTTAAAACAGCTGGCCATTTTTTCAATCCGGCTGTCGAGAATATCAGGGAAGCGCAGCAAAACAGGAGTGGAAACATCCCTTAACTGCAACTCTTCGATAAGTTCCTTCAGATCCACCGATACCCCGTTTTTCCTGGGTGTTACAGCAACGTGGCCTTTCTCGTTGATCGAAAAATAATTAATGCCCCATCCGTTGATGTTGTAAAGTTCAGCTGAATCTTCGACACGCCATTTTCTCATTTCAATATCTTCTAATTCGTTGATAGATTCGTCCGTACAATCCTTGTCCTGCGTGACAGTATCATTGTACCCGTCCGGATTCTTTGCGCAAAGGTACTAAATACCCATTAGGATGTTTTCGCACCAAACGAAAATGATTGGAAGGGTATTCAATTTGACCTTAAAATATTAAATAATATTCAAATTATATATGTTTTTTTTATTTATGCATTAATTATCAGTGGGCTGCTTCGGCTTCAAGGGCCGGGGGCAGACTTACCGGCTCGTAGGCCTGGTTCCTGAGTTGTGGCGTAAATCCTGCATCCCGGATGCATTTTTGCATCTGGATGGCATCCATGGAAAATGAGGCCCCGGCAGCCGAAACAACATTCTCTTCAATCATAATCGACCCAAGGTCATTGGCACCGGAATGCAGGGCCATCTGCCCGGTCTCCCTTCCGACAGTCAGCCATGAGGCCTGGATATTTTCAAAATTGTTAAGCATGATCCTGCTTAATGCTATCATTCTGATGTAATCAATGGGATAGGTGGTTTTGACCTCTTTGCTCTTCCCCAGCAAGGTACCTTCCGACATGAATGGCCAGGGAATAAAGGCTTTGAAACCCGGACTTCCTTCAGGTTTTTGGGACTGAAGGTCCCTGAGCTTGACCAGGTGCTCCATTCTTTCGTACGGTGTCTCAATGTGGCCAAACATCATGGTGGCGGAAGTCAGCATGCGGAGCTGGTGAGCTTCTTTCATCACTTCGAGCCAATCATGGGCCGAAGCTTTCCCGGGGGAAATCTCCTTCCTGACACGGTCACACAAAATTTCAGCCCCGGCACCCGGCAAACTGTCAAGCCCTGCTTCCATCAGCTTCTCCAGGACTTCCCTGAACGGCATCCGCTCTTTTCTCGCAATATGCACCACTTCCGGCGGACCAAGAGCATGAAGTCTGACCTCCGGATACTTTTGTTTCAGCGCGCTGAACAGATCGGTATAAAATTTCAGGCCATAGCGCGGATGCATGCCTCCCTGAAGCAGCAACTGGTTGCCGCCCAGCTGTATCATCTGGTCAATCTTCTGATGGTACTCCTCCATGGTGGTGGTATAGGTCCCCTCACCGGTAATCTTCCTGTGGAAATTACAGAAGGTACATCCTGAAATACATATGTTGGTGATATTTACATTCCTGTCAATCATCCAGGTAACGACCTTCCCCGGTTTATGCATCTGCCTCAGGGCATCAGCCACCCAGACAAGGTCCGGGGTCGGAGCTTCCAGGAAAAGTTGAAGTCCTTCCGTTACAGTCAGTGGTTCAAGACGCAGGGCCCTTTGAAACAGTGATTCTTCACTTTCCATTATTCATTTCCCTTTTTTCATTTTTATTGGGTTAAAGGTAGTAATTTTGAGCCTAAACGATTTTGAATGGTACACAAACAATAGACTCATAGCCATGATCCTCAAAAAAAGTATTCCGGGAACTCCGGTTCCAAATCAAATCTTCCTGCTCAAAGAAACTGCCGGCCTGTCAAGGCTGGAAATCAGCACCGAAGAATATAACTACCTGCTTTCCAGGTTGAACAATGAACAAAGGCTGGTAGAGATCAACCGCTTCACCAGCAAATTGCTGATAACAGCTATACCTCCGGCCAGGGACGAATGGTCAATCCTGGAGGCATGGAGAAGAAAAGGCAATGAAATGGCACAATGGGCCAAAAATGAAAAGATCACTGAAGTTGAGATAACCTCATTCACGGACGACCCTTCTGATATACTGGCATTTACCGAGGGTGCAATACTGGGAAGCTACCAGTTTCTGAAGTACAATTCCAAACCCGAAAAAGCGAGGACCACCCTGCAGGAAATCAGGCTGAACGATGAGATGGTCACCGGAAAACAACTCGAAGAACTTTCTTCATTGTCAGAGGCAGTGATAAAAGCACGTGATCTGGTCAATGAACCGGTTATCAGCCTTAATGCGGAAATGTTAAGCTCCAGGCTTCAGCAAATGGGCAAAGAGGCAGGAATTCAGGCCGAAATCCTGGGCAGGGAACAGATCGAATCACTGGGCATGGGAGGTTTGCTGGCTGTTAACAAGGGAAGCCTTGATCCTCCGACATTTACCATTCTGGAATGGAAGCCCGAAAACTGCCTGAACGATCAGCCGATAGTCCTGGTTGGAAAAGGGATAGTATTTGATACCGGCGGTCTCAGCCTGAAACCTACCGCCAAATCAATGGACTATATGAAAAGTGACATGGCAGGGGGTGCCGCCGTGGCTGCTGCCATTTGCACAGCTGCCCTGCACCGGCTCCCTTTGCACCTGGTGGCACTGGTTCCGGCCACAGACAATCGTCCGGGAGGCAACGCTGTTACACCGGGGGATGTTATTACCATCTCAAATGGCGCAACAGTCGAAGTACTCAATACCGACGCCGAAGGAAGACTCATACTTGCCGACGCACTGTGCTATGCGAAAAAATACAATCCCATGCTGGTGATAGACCTTGCAACACTGACCGGCTCAGCAGCCATGACCCTCGGGATACACGGAATCGCCGCAATGGGAAAAGATTGCAGGGATCATTTCGACCTGCTTAAAACGGCAGGAGACAGGGTGAACGAACGTATCGTTGAACTTCCTCTCTGGGAAGAATACGATGAGATGATCAAATCTTCCATCGCCGACATGAAAAATATCGGGGGAGGGGAAGCGGGCGCAATAACCGCCGGCAAATTCCTCCAGAGGTTTGCCGACTTCCCGTGGATACATCTCGACATCGCAGGACCTTCCTACCTGCATGCCGCCGATCACTACCGTACAGTAGGCGGAACAGCTGTCGGAGTAAGACTTTTGGTCGATTTTTTCAACCTTTTGGTTAAGAGTTTGACCCCACGGTTAAATTAGGTTAAGTAGATCCCGATTATACCAAGAAAAGTTTAAATTTGACAAACAAAGAAAAAAGGCAAATGCCTTTCTTAACAATAAACAAACCCTTATGGATCAACATAAACTTCGAATAGGAATCACTCATGGAGACATCAACGGCATTGGATACGAAATAATCATTAAAACACTGGCAGATAGTAGATTATTGGAAACATGCACCCCGATTGTCTATGGCTCGCCAAAAGTTGCTGCCTACCATCGGAAAGCCCTGGATGTTGAATTGTTCAGTTTCAACCAGATATCCAATGCACGTGAAGCCAATGCCAAGCGGGTCAATATCATCAATTGCGTCGATGAAGAAATACGTGTAGAATTGGGCAAATCCACGCCGGAAGCAGGCGAAGCTGCCCTGCTTTCGCTTCAGGCAGCCGTGAAAGACCTGAAATCAGGGGATATTGATGTAGTGGTCACCGCGCCCATCAACAAAGAGAATATCCAGTCCGATAATTTTAAGTTTCCTGGCCACACCGAGTTTTTTGCCAATGAATTCGATGCCAAAAACTACATGATGCTGATGGTCAACGACCAGCTTAAAGTAGGTGTCGTGACAGGTCATATTCCCTTGCAGCAGGTTCCTCAGACCCTTACCAAAGAAAAAATACTCTCCAATATCCGAATCCTCCACAAAACTGTGCTTGAGGATTTTTCTATCCGGAAACCAAGGATCGCTGTTCTCGGGCTAAACCCCCATGCCGGCGATAACGGGGTAATAGGGACAGAAGACCAGGAGATCATCAGGCCTGCCATTAAACAGGCAAGCGAAGAGGGAATCATCGCGTTGGGGCCTTTTGCCGCCGACGGTTTCTTCGGATCCGGGGATTACAAGAAATTCGATGCCATACTTGCCATGTACCACGACCAGGGACTGATTCCTTTCAAAGTGCTGGCTTTTGAATCAGGTGTCAATTTTACCGCCGGATTGCCCATTGTAAGAACTTCACCGGGTCACGGCACCGCCTACGATATCGCAGGTACAGGAACCGCTTCGGAGGATTCCTTCAGAAATGCCATCTACCTGGCCATTGATGTATTCGAATCCAGGAAACTGTTCAGGGAACTGTCCAAAAACCCGCTGAAGCACCACGAAATCGACCGGACAGGCGGAGAATAATCGCCTAAACATTTAATCGCCTATGTTTGAATATATTAAAGGAACTGTGACAAGCCTAACTCCTGCCGGTATCATTGTTGAAGCCGGTGAAATAGGGTATTTTGTTCACATTTCTCTGACAACCTATTCCCAGCTTCACGGCAGTGAAAGAGTAAAATTATTCCTCCACCAGGTAATCCGTGAAGATGCCCATATTCTTTACGGTTTTTCCGGAGAATCAGAACGTGAACTGTTCAGGTTACTGATCTCCGTGAATGGCATCGGAGCCAATACTGCCATCATGATGCTCTCCTCGCACAAGCCGGAAGAGTTGCAGCATGCCATTCTGAATGAAAACGTCGGCTTGTTGAAGAACATAAAAGGCATTGGAATAAAAACGGCTCAAAGAGTCATCATCGACCTAAAAGATAAAATAGGTAAAACAACTGCAGGAGATCTTCTGTTCCGGACAGGTGAGAATCCCGTACGTTCTGAGGCAATTACGGCCTTGGAGATGCTCGGGTTCAACAAAAAAGCAATTGAAAAACTGGTAGACCAAGTCCTCACCGCACAACCGGCAATAACCGTTGAAAACCTGATCAAGTTAGCGTTAAAGAGTTTTTAACCAAATTGAAAAAAGTATTTTTCAGATTCTTCCTTGCAGCATCGCTTACGGCATGTATTGCAATATTTTGGCACAGTAACGCATCCAGTGGATCCCCGAATGCTGCGCACAGGAGTTTTGATGCTTATTTTTCTCCTGTACCTGATTCTGCCGTCACTGATACTGCGCTGGTCCATCTCAGGGCGAAGAAAAAAGAAAATACTTTTTCCCGCCTCTATGATAGGGACAGCACCGCGATATACCTGAAAAAACCGAATAACATCAGGACGGAAGTCATTTATGATGCCCTCTCGGGCCAATACCTGATTGTTGAAAAGGCAGGTGATATTGAATACCGTCTTCCCGGGGCACTCAGTTTGCACGAATTCCTTCATACCGACCTCAAAGAATCCATCGACAGGTACTGGAGAAGTAAAATTGCACAGCAATCCTTTGAAAGAAGTTCCCAGGTAATTCCGCAGTTTCAGATTGGCGGAGAGGCATTCAGCAAGGTGTTCGGCAGCAGCTTGGTGAACATCCGCCCCCAGGGGTATGTCGAAATGAGCCTGGGCCTCAAAAGCAATAAAATAGAGAACCCTGCCATTCCCACAAAAATGCAGCGGAATACAACATTCGACTTCGACCAGAAAATTAATGTGAGCCTGGATGGGGAAGTTGGCGACAGGCTGAAGATAAGATTCAATTACAACACAGATGCAACCTTTGATTTCGAGAATAAAATCAAACTCACCTACACGGGAAACGAAGACGAGATACTGAGGAATGTGGAAGCCGGAAATGTCTCGATGCCTCTGACAGGAACCCTTATCAGGGGAGGCACCAATCTCTTCGGGGTGAAAACCGACCTGCAGTTTGGCAAACTTTCCGTGACGGCCCTGTTTTCACAACAGAAGGGTGAGACAAAGGTAATCAATACCCAGGGAGGTGCACAGCAAACAAAGTTTGAGATCAACGCCACCAACTACGATGCCAACAGGAACTTCTTCGCCGGCCATCACTTTTACAACACCTACGACGACGTATTATCAGAACTTCCGGTGCTGAAAACTTCAATAACTTTCAGCAAGGTGGAAGTTTGGGTTACCAATAAATCAAGCCGCTTTCAGGAATCACGCAACATCCTTGCCCTGCTCGACCTCGGTGAATACGGGGTCAATAAGCAGAACCAGACGATTCCGGAATTTTCCGACACTCCGGGCCTGTCATACCCCTACAACCAGCTTCCCAACAACGATATCAACGGATTGTACAAGGTGCTGACTGCCAATTATCCGGATATCCGGGACATCGCAAGGCTCAACGAAGCCCTTAAACCACTCTCTTCCCGTGGTTTTATCCCCGGTCGTGATTATGAGAAAATTGAAAATGCGAGGCGCCTCGATTCCACAGAATATACCGTCAACCGCCAGCTGGGTTACATCTCCCTGAACATGGCCCTCAACACGGATGAGATTCTGGCTGTCGCATACCAGTACACAGCCAACGGGCAGACCTTCCAGGTAGGGGAATTCTCAACAGACGGTATAGAAGCACCTAAAACCCTGGTGCTGAAATTGCTGAAAGGAACCAACCTCAATCCCAAATTCAAGAACTGGGACCTGATGATGAAAAATATCTACAACATCCAGTCGCAAAGGCTCTCCGGCGAAGAGTTCAAACTGGATGTGCTGTACCGGAACGATGTCTCTGGGACCGACTTGAATTACCTGCCTGACGGACCGCTCAAGGAACAAAACCTGCTAAGGGTCATGAACCTCGACAACCTGAACAACCAGAAAGATCCTTACCCGGATGGGATTTTCGATTTCATCGACCGGATAACCATTGATGCCACCAAAGGCCGGATCATTTTCCCGGTAGTCCAGCCTTTCGGTTCCAACCTGGAAAAAAAATTCAAGGGAGATGCCGCTGCTACCAGTAAGTATGTTTATTCTACCCTTTACAAAGACTCCAAGACAGCAGCGGAACAGGATGCAGAAAAAAACAAGTACCGCCTCAAAGGAAGCTACAAAGGACTGTCCAACAGCGACATATCACTTGACGCCCTGGATATTGCTAGGGGATCCGTCAAAGTAATGGCCGGAGGAAGGCAACTGCAGGAAGATGTGGATTACATCGTCGATTATACCCAGGGTCGCGTTAAAGTAATCAACCAGGGACTGCTCGAAGCCGGCACGCCAATCTCCATTTCCACAGAGAGCCAGGATCTGTTCAGTATGCAGAGGAAGACAATGCTTGGGACCCATCTCAATTACGAAATCAATAAAAATTTCAACATTGGGTCTACCGTGATGTACCTGTTGGAAAAACCATTGACACAAAAGGTTAACTACGGGGAAGATCCGATTTCAAATACAATGGTCGGGTTCAACGGTACCTATACCGCTTCTGTCCCGTTCATGACCAAGGCGGTGAATGCCCTTCCGTTTCTGTCCACCACGGAGGAGTCCAAAATAGCTGTTGAAATGGAATGGGCCAGGTTGTTCCCGGGCCACGCTAAGGCAATCTCCAAAGAAGGAGCTGTTTACCTGGACGATTTTGAAGGGACCGTTACACCGATAAATTTGAAAACCTATTATGGATGGTCATTGGCGAGTACTCCCCAGGGCAATGAAAAATTCCCGGAAGGCGACCTTATCAACAACCTTGCCTACGGATATAACAGGGCCCGGCTTGCCTGGTATGTGATCGACCCCTTTATGCAGCGAAATACGGCTCCTTCCTATATACTTCAGCAACAGATGCTGGATGACCACCGGGTGAGGGAGGTATTCCAGGCCGAGATCTATCCGAACAGGGAAAATCCGATCGGGCAGCCTACCAATATTCCGACTTTAGACCTTGCATTTTATCCGCAGGAAAGAGGCCCCTATAATTTTGAAACCAGTCCTTCCTCCTTTTCATCAGGTGTGGCAAGAGATGGATTGCTCTCAAATCCCGAAAGCAGGTGGGGCGGAATCATGCGCAAAATTGAAACCAGCGACTTTGAATCTACCAATGTCGAATACATCGAATTCTGGATGATGGATCCTTTTGCGGAAGATACCCTGGGCCGGGAAAATCCCGGGGGAAACCTGGTATTTCATCTTGGTTCAGTTTCTGAAGACATCCTCAGGGATGGAAGAAAATCCTTTGAACACGGCCTTCCTACTGACGGTAACTATTCCGACATTGATATTTCAACCTGGGGGCGGGTTTCAAAACAGCAGTCGCTGGTCAAAGCCTTTGACAATCAGGCCCAGTCCAGGATTTACCAGGACATCGGACTGGATGGCGTCAATTCTAAGGAGGAGGCACTGTTCTACAAGAATTTTTTGACTTCATTGCTTCCCCTTGTAGATGGGAATGCCCTGTCGGCAATCACCAAAGACCCTTCCAGCGACGATTTTCACTATTTCAGGGGGAGTGATTACGATCAGCAGAAGAGAGACCTGCTTGAACGATACAAATTTTTCAGCAACACGGAAAGCAATTCCCCAACCAACGAACAATCAATCGAAAGTTACCCGACTGCGGCTACCTCTATCCCTGACGTGGAAGATATCAATGATGACAATACCCTGAGTGAAAACGAGGCGTATTTTCAGTACAATCTCAAAATTGACCGCGAAAATATGGTCCTGGGTAAAAACTACATAACAGATGTAAAGAAATCGGAAATTTCCCTCAAAAGCGGCAAGAAGTCTATCATAACCTGGTACCAGTTCAAAGTTCCCGTTACCGAACCCGACAAAGTTTACGGTGCCATCAACGATTTCAGGTCCATCCGTTTCATGAGAATGCTGATGAACGGGTGGAAGAAGCCTGTCGTTCTGCGTTTTGCTACCCTCGACCTGGTGCGCACCAACTGGAGAAGATATGAAAACGCCGTATCCCTGGATAACAGCCTGCCAACCGGAACGTCGCAATTCGACATCGCAGCAGTCAACATCGAGGAAAACAGCAACCGCAAACCTGTAAACTATGTACTGCCTCCCGGTGTCGACCGTGTCATTGACCCTGCCAATGCCCAGCTTCGCCAGCTGAATGAACAATCGATGGTGATGAAGGTGATCGACCTCGAACCGGGCGAAGCAAGAGCCGCCTATAAAACCACCAAGGTCGACATTCGACGGTACAAAAACCTTAAACTGGAGGTCCATGGTGAAAAACTGGAAGGTTCTCCCCTGAGAGACAAGGAACTTTCGGTATTCATTAGGATTGGATCGGACTTCAAGTACAACTATTATGAATACGAGGTGCCGCTGAAACTCACTCCGCCAGGCTACTACAACAACGACAGCGAGGGTGACAGGTACATCGTCTGGCCTTCCGAAAACAGGGTATATATTCCCCTCGAGATGCTGCCCGAACTAAAACTGGAACGCAACGCAGAGATGCATTCCACCGGCTCCTCCCTGACCATGGGCGACGTTTATGAAAAGATCCACCAGGGGGTGAACAACAACCAGAACAAGATAAAAATAAAGGGAAATCCCGACCTCTCAGAGGTTACCGTCATGATGGTAGGTATAGGGAACCGCAAAGGGCGTTCAACCGGCAGCCGTTCCGCCGAAGTCTGGATCAATGAACTGAGGCTGACCGACTTCGAGGAAAAGGGAGGTTGGGCCGCCATTGGCCGGGTTTCAGGAAACCTGGCAGATCTGGGTACTTACTCATTCTCAGGAAGGTACCTTACCACCGGGTTTGGTGACATTGATTCAAAAATGTCGAACCGATCCATCGATGACACCAAAGAGTACGATGTATCCACAAACCTGGAACTGGGCAAGTTCTTTAAGCCTGAGTCAGGGGTAAGAATTCCAATGTACATGAGCTTTTCCAAAGCAATTGCCACACCGGAATATTCACCCGTTGATAAGGACGTAAAACTGAATGAGGCACTTGACAATGCCGAAACAAAGGCGGCACGTGACTCCATCAAAAAAATATCACTGGATTACAGCTCCCGTAAAAGTATCAACTTCACCAATGTTCAGATCGACAAACCTAACAAAGACAGGGAAGACAGGTTCTACGACATTTCCAACTTCTCCGCCTCCTATTCTTTCAACCAGTACCAGCACGGAGATGTCAATACCCTTGTCGAAAGTACACAGAATTCCAGGACCCTGCTGACCTATCTCTTCAACAGCAGGCCCAAATCCATCGATCCTTTCAAGAGTGTCTCCTTCTTAAAACCCAAGTCTCTGGCGCTTATCCGGGATTTTAACTTCAGCCTCACCCCCGCACAGGTTTCGATCCGTTCAGACATGAACAATGTGCAGAGCGAACTGCAGTACAGGAACATAACAAATCCGGATTTTATCCTTCCGGCCTCCTATCAGAAAGATTTCTTATGGAACCGTTATTATGATTTCAGGTTCGATCTGACCAGGAGCCTGAAACTCGATTTTTCTGCAGTTAATACTTCACGCATTGGTGATCCCAATGACGTCAGCATTCAGTATAAATCGGAATACGAGGCAAGAAAGGATACCATCTCGAGGTCTATCATGGAAGGTGGAAAAAATATCCATTATCATCATACCTGGAATCTGATTTATTCGATCCCTGTCAACAAACTCCCATTGCTCGAATGGACTTCCGCCTCACTGAACTACCAGGCCGGTTACGACTGGGACCTTGCAGCAGTCACCAGGAGCAGCTATGTCCTGGGAAACGCGATAAGCAACATGAGCTCTTTGCAGTTTAACGGTCAGCTCGATTTCCTCCAGCTGTACAACAAGGTACCCTACCTGCGTGCAGTAAACCAGAAATACGGCGAATTCAGCAGGGGCAGAAGGGAGAGCCTTGAAACCAACCGTCAGAGATATGCCAGGGGACAGAATACCGCCGCAAAAAAATACCTGGAAGATAACGTGAAACTGCAGAAAAATGCACCTTACTCCTTCTTCCACAAACTGGCATCCGCCTCTGTCCTGGTAAAAGTCACGGATAAAAGCGGTAAACCTGTTGCAGGCCAGGTAAAGGTTGTCAACGACAACAGGGTGATATTCACCCCCTCAGCAGATTGCGACCTTGCAAAAATTGAAATAGCACCCCAGAAGGATAAAGACGCAAAGAGCGGATTAAAACTGGGAGAACTTACTGCCAGGTTCCTGATGATGGTTTACAATTTCAACCTCTCCTACACTTCCAACGGCGGTACTTCACTCTATGGTTACCTGCCGGGTAGCTCCCTCTTCGGAATGGAAAATTATTCAGGAGGTACAGGCACTTCCATGTCCCCGGGACTGCCATTCATACTGGGCCAGCAGGATGATAATTTCGGACTTCAGGCCGCAAACAGGGACTGGATCACCAGGGATACCATCGTGAACAAGCCCTACGTGATGAGCCACAGTACCCGGCTGAACCTCCGGGCCAAAATAATTCCGGTACCAGACCTGAAAGTAGAACTGACTGCCAACAGGCTGTTTGCCAGGAATGCCTCCGAATTTCTCATTTACAACCAGGGAAACGGCTGGGATGCATACAACAACTCCTTCACCGGTAACTTCAGCATGTCTGTAATGTCTATCGGAACCTCCTTTGAGAAATTGGGCAAAGCCTATGTCCAGGCTTCAGGCGGATGGGATAAGTTTCAGCAGAACCGTGAAATAATAGCTCAACGGCTGGACGCAGGCAGGGTGCCGAATCCGGAATTTGGCTATCAGCCCGGCCAGGTCGACCCGGCAACCGGTTTCCCGGCAGGATACGGGCCAACTTCACAGGAGGTATTGATCCCGTCATTTTTTGCCGCCTACACCGGAAAGAGCGCCGATAAAGTCGAACTGACACCGTTTCCGTCGGCAAAATTCATGATGCCAAACTGGAGAATCCAGTATTCCGGCGCAGTAAGCAAAATCGCCGGGCTGCAGAATGTGATGAAATCCATGAATATCATGCACGATTACCGGTCAACCTACAACGTGGGAACCTATATTTCCAACATGAATTTCGAAACCGCTGCAGATGGATTCAGTTATATCAGGGATGCCCAGAACAATTTCATGCCCTTGCAGGATGTTACTGCCATCAATATCAACGAAACCTTCAATCCCCTGTTCGACATCGATGTTACGTGGCTCAACAATGTAACAACCCGGATCGAATACAGAAAGTCGAGGAACATCACCATGAGCCTTACCAACAACCAGGCTACAGAAATGTACAACAACGAAGCAAGTCTCGGACTTGGTTACCGCTTCGAAAATATGAAGCTTTTCATCAAAACGAAGAATTCATCCAAAATGGTGAACAACGACCTGAACCTCAGGGCTGATGTCACTTACGGAAAGAACAAGACGGTTTTGCGTAAACTTGTGGAAACCAATACACAACTAACCGCCGGACAGGATGCCTTGGCTATCAAGTTCTCTGCCGATTATAACCTGAGTGAGGTATTCCTTGTGCGCTTCTTCTACGACAGGATCGTGAACAGCCCCTATATTTCAAATGCTTACCGTACAACAAATTCTAACATAGGGATAAGCTTCAGGTTCACGCTTCTGCAATAAGCCGCAGTCCAACCCAAAAACAACGTGTCATGGCTGAACTTCTGATGTGTTACAACGAGGGAATGATGGAAGCTGGCTGCGACGAAGCAGGCAGGGGCTGCCTGGCCGGTCCGGTCTTTGCTGCTGCAGTGATTCTGCCTGTAAATTTCAGCTCGGATATTTTGAATGATTCTAAACAACTTTCTGAAAAACAGCGCTATACCCTGCGCGAACTGATACTGAAAGAAGCTACTGCCTGGGCTGTTGGCATATGTGACCAGCAGGAAATCGACAGGATCAACATACTGAACGCATCCATCCTGGCCATGCACAAGGCATTGGAACAATTGCCCGTTCAGCCCCTGCATATACTTGTGGATGGGAACCGGTTCAAGCCTTACGGAAAAATACCGCATACCTGTTTTGTGAAAGGGGATGGACGCTTTATGTCGATTGCAGCCGCTTCAGTGCTTGCCAAAACCTACAGGGATGACTACATGTTGAAGATTCATGCAGATTTTCCTGATTATGGATGGGACCGAAACAAAGGATACCCGACCCTCCGGCACAGGAAGGCCATCGCCCTGAACGGAATCACCGAACACCACAGGAAAACCTTCAGGCTGACGGACAATCAGCTCACTTTAAATCTATGACCTTCCGGAAGGTGCTATAAGGTAATTGGAATACCCTGGTAGAAATCCAGGATCTTGGACCTGAAAATGAATTCGTATTTCGCTCTCAGCAGGTCTGAAGATGCCTTCAGTAAGCTTGTTTTGGATGTATTGTATTCCACAGCGTTAACCATCCCGACATTGAATTTTTCTTGCGAATAACGGAATGCTTCCTGCAGGGATACCACTGCCTTTTCACTCGACTTAAAGCGGTTGAACGAGGTGAATGCAGTTGTCTGTGCAGTTTCAATCTCCTGCCTCAGCACCTTTTTTGTGCCTTCAAGCTCAAGCTTGGTATTCAGCATCTGGATTTTGGCATTGTCAACCTGTACCTTGCTCTGCAAACGGTTGAATATCGGGATATTCATCTGCAGGCCAAGTCCCTTGCGGGCGTTGTTGCTCAATTGATCGTTGAAACTGATGGGATCCCTGTTCGCATCCTTGTACTGGTTGTTGTAGAGGTTGTAGTAATTGGCATATAATGTCAGGGTAGGATAATAGGCGCTCAGGGCCATCTTAAGCTGGTATTCCGTACTCTGGTAACGATATTCGGAAGCCCTGATCTCAGGCCTTTGTTTCAACGCGGTGAGGTAGATATCCTGTGCAGCAATAACCGATGCCTGGGCACCAACTTCAGGAAGCGACGGAATCTGGACATCAAAACTTTCTGAGTAAACCAGCTCCAGCATCTGGGCAAGTTTTAGTTTAGCCAGCTGAAGCTGGCTCCTTGCATCTACAAGGTTCAGCTCTTCCCTGGCCAACTGGGCTTCAATATCCAGCAAAGCACCTTTGGCCAGACTGCCGGCATTCACCTTTTCCTGCGATTGCTGCAATTGCTGCCTGGTGATTCCAATCTGTTCTTCCGAAACTTTTACCAGCTCCTTGGCAAATAATATCTCCAGGAAGGTGGAGGCTATGTTCAGGGAGATGTCATCTTTTGCTTTCGCCAGGTCTTCAATGCTGGCCTTCAGGTCCAGCTCGGTTTTCTTGATGGAATTGCTGATCTGCATGCCCTGGTAAACTGTCATCTGTGTACCGAGTCCAAAATCTGTCTGCCCGGAATTGACGTTCACATAGGTATTATCATAGGTCAGTGACCTGCCAAAATTCTGGTTCTGAGAAATTTGTCCGTTCATATTGGGCAAACGGGAACTCTTCACCCCCTTGAGATTGTTCTCCTGGTATTTGGTGTTCAACTCGCTCTGTTTGATCTGTATATTGTTCTGATGAGCATAGTTGATGCATTTTTCAAGGGTCCACAACTCCTGGGCCTGCAAAGAGGCAAAAAGTGCCAGTAGAAGCAGGTAGGCCAGGGTAAAAATGGTTCGTATCATAACATTCAAATTTTTATCAAAGTTACCTCTTTTCTTAATTTATTACGGGAGGAGCACTACTTTTGTTCCGGCTTCTTCTTAGGGTCAATAAGGTTGCCTTTGATCTTGTCCTCTTTGGTCAATCCTGAGACAATCTCAATATTGATACCATCCGACAACCCGGTTTTTACAAATCTCTTTTCGTACTGGTCCTGAGATTTCTGTATTTCAACAAATGCAGTATCATGGGCAAATTTAAGCAATCCTTCCGGAATGGTAAGCACACTGTCCCGGCGGTCCAGCACGATGTTGGCATTGGCACTGTAACCGGAACGGATAAACTGGTCCTTTTTCAGCAAAACATCCGCCTTGATCTCAAACTGGATAGCCCCGTTCTCAACCTTTCCCTTCGGAGCAATATATTTGAGTACAGCATTGAACTTCTCATTGTCAATGGCTCCGATCGTCAATTCAATGTTCATTCCTTCATGGATCTTTCCAACTTCGGTTTCATCAACCTTCCCAAGGAAAATCATGTCGTTCATATCCGCAACAATGGCAATGGTGGTGCCGGCATTGAAGGTGTTGGCCTGTATGACAGAAAATCCCTCTTTAACAGGCACATCCAGGACCATTCCGTCAATGGTGGATCGGATCAGCGTATTGGTTGTTTTGGCCGAACTCTTCGTCACACCTTTCCGGATAAGCTCCAGGTTATTCTCAGCAGCTTCCACCTCCTCGCGGGAAGAATTGTAGGAAAGATTGGCTTTCTGGTACTCCTCTTTGGAGATAACCTTCTTCTCAAACAGGGTTGTCTGACGTTCATAGTCAATTTTGGCATCCTCGAAATTGAGTTGTGCCCTTTTCAGCCTGGATTCGGCATTGTTCAGGATAACCATGTCGGGAATGATGTTGATCTGGGCCATCACATCATCCTTGCGGACTATCTGCCCCGCTTCAAGGTACACTTTTTCGATAATTCCAGAAACCTGTGGCTTGATTTCAATTTCTTTCCTTGGCTGAACCGTACCGGTGGCAACAGTCTTTTTGATGATGCTGTTGGTGGTGGCACTCTTGATTTCAAACTGATCTGGCTTCTTTTGTGATTTCTTGTACAAAAAAACCAGTGTCCCTACGAAAAGGATGGCTATTAAAATTAGTCCGAAAATTCTCAAAAATTTTTTCATGGTAACCTTTGATTTGTATTTTTATTTAATATTTATTTCAAGTATCTGACCTTTATATCTCTTTTCTGTTTATTCCTCCCTCAACGCCTCAATTGGCTTGATCATCAGGGCTCTTTTTGCCGGAATGGAACCTGCGAAAAGTCCTGCCAGAACAAGGATAATCAAGGATGCCACTGCCACCGTCATGCTCACTTCCGGATGCTGAAAGAATACTTCTTTGCCGGGTGCCGCCGGCTGGCTTTCAATCACCTTGTTCACAAGTTCGAGCAATCCCACACCCAGGGAGAGCCCGGTATAACCGGCAATAGTAGTGAGTGCAACGCTTTCAAGCATAATCTGGGTGATGATAGTGCGGGGTGAAGCACCCAGGGCACGCTGTACCCCAATCTCTTTGGTCCTTTCCTTCACAATAACAAGCATGATGTTGCTAACCCCGATAACTCCTGCCATCAGAGTCCCGATACCTACGATCCAGGTTAGCAAACCGATGGCAATAAATAGTCCGCTGATCTGCTGGAACTGCTTCTCAATATTGACACTGCCCAATGCCTGTTCATCCGTGGGGGCGATGGAATGGCGTGATTTGATGATGGCCTTTACCTTGTCTTCGACAATGCTCACAGGTACTCCTTTTTTTGCAGTTATAGCCAGGAAATGTACCATGTTGCCCATATTGTAGGTCTGTTGCATCGTCGTGAAAGGGAGAAATATGGATTCCTCGGCGCGGCCATTGATGTTGATCTGTGTTTCAGGTTTGATCACTCCGATTACCTGGTAGTAGACACCGGAAATCTTAAGGTACTCGCCAAGCACATTCTCTTTGGGGTCAAACATCTGCTCGTAAACTTTTTGTCCGATCACGCACACTTTGCGCTTTTCGAGGATATCCATATCGTTGACCCATCTTCCCTGCAGAATGGTATAGGGATCAATTTTTACATACTCCGGATAATCCCCTTTCACATTGTAGGCGCCCGATTTCAATCCACGAATGGTGTTGGGTCCCCCATTCATCCTGGATCCGAAATTCTTGGGGGAAATGAACTCCAGTTCCTGCACATTGCTTCGGATATAGGCCAGGTCATCGGAATCCATATTCCACTGCCTTCCGCGTTTGAACCCCTTGTAAGGCTCACCGGTCTGCTGAGACCACATGAAACAGGAATTGGTGGCAAATTTTGCGACTCCCTCAACGATCCCGTTTTTCAGTCCGTTGCTAGCTCCAGCCATCACAATAAGCATGAAGATACCCCAGAATACCCCGAAAGCGGTGAGGAGGCTCCTGACCTTGTTCTTGGCCAGTGCGTAATATATTTCATTCCATCGGTCGAGATCAAACATCTATCCCTTTTTATGGTGGTTTTTAAATCTTAATCAAAATCTGTTATTCATCCCTTAACGCCTCAATGGGTGTTACATTGGCGGCTTTCCTGGCCGGCAAATATCCTGCCAGCGCACCGGAGAATATCAAAATCAGTGTCGCAGAAACAGCCGTTTTAAAATCTACGGTGGGATTCAGAAAAAAGACATTGTCAGAGGCAGCTGTACTGGCAGAAGCTGCCTGTTCCAGTACCATGTTGACAAGCTCCATCAGTCCCACCCCCATGACAAGCCCAATATAACCAGCTACGGTTGTAATGAGGATAGATTCAAGAAGTACCAGCCCGATCACTGAAAGCGGGGTAGCACCTATGGCCTTCCGGATACCTATTTCCCGGGTCCGTTCCTTCACAAGTATCAGCATGATGTTGCTTACCCCGACAATCCCGGCAATCAACGTTCCTATCCCGATGATCCAGACAAAAAGATTGATCGCCTGGAATATTTTCATGGTACGGATGTACTCCGTCTGCATATTGAAAGAACCCATGGCTCTTTTGTCTTTTGGATCAAAATTATGCCTTTGGGCCATATCGGTCCTGATCTTTTCAGTAATCGTATCAGCTTCTTCAGCCGTCTGAACCATTTTTGAAGTTACCGTGAACATATGAACACGATCCCCTCCGCTGAATATTCGCTGCGCAGTCGTAAATGGCATATAGGCCTGCCGGTTGTTTTCCTGCCTCTTCTTATCCTTTGAAACACCTATCACATTGAACGGGACTCCCCCGATTTTTAAATATTTCCCAATGGGGTCTTCTTCCTTGAACAAGGCTTTGCGGATTTCATCCCCGATCACCACGACCTTGCGGAACTCACGAATGTCCATCTCGTTGATAAACCTTCCTGTTTGGATGGAAATATTCTCCATATCCTTGAGGGCGGGATAGCAGGTGCTGGTCTCAAAGGATCCGTACTCCTTCCCGTAGGCATACAAAATATCATTGGGGAGATAATATCTGGAGGATACCTTCTCTATGTCCTCTTCCTTGGTTGTGAGAAAGTCGTAATCCCGGTTGTCGAATTTAATGGCACGACCCTCCTTTAATCCATTGTAGGGGATTGAAGTCTCTCCCGTCCACATCCACATGACATTAACCGCATTCTGGGCAAACTGCTCCTTCACGCCGTTGGAAAGCCCGTTACCTGAACCAAGAAGAACCATTAGCATGAATATACCCCATGCCACCGAAAAGCCGGTCAGGAAGGTCCTGAGCTTGTTTTTTCTGATTGTGCTGAAAATCTCCTGCCAGATATCTACATCAAACATAACTTCACTTTATTCATGTTTTACTCTGTCACGGTACATCTGAAGATCACCATTGGTGATGATTTCACCGATAACGCCATCCTTCAGGCGGATAATTTTCTTCGTTAGGGCAGCAATGTCATGCTCATGGGTAACGATGATGACGGTAATCCCCTGGTCATTGACTTCCTTGAGTATTTCCATCACCTCCAGTGAGGTCTGTGAGTCAAGTGCTCCGGTAGGTTCATCTGCCAGTATTATCTTGGGATGGGAGATAAGTGCCCTCGCAATGGCAACTCGCTGTTTCTGACCTCCCGACAATTCACTCGGAAGATGGTGGGCCCAGTCTTTGAGCCCAAGCCTGTCAAGATAATCCATCGCAATAAGATTGCGCTTCTTGCGGTTTACCTTTTGGTAGTAGAGTGGCAATGCCACATTTTCCATGGCATTCTTAAATGAAATAAGGTTGAATGACTGGAAAATAAAACCAATCATGGCATTCCGGGTGATGGCAGCCTGGGTTTCATTTAATCCCCATATCTTTTTGCCATTCAGGTAATAATTACCTTTGTCGTAATCGTCCAGAACGCCAAGAATGTTTAATAGGGTAGATTTTCCGGAACCGGATGAACCCATGATGGAGACAAATTCTCCTTCCCCAATTTCAAGGTTAAGTCCTTTAAGAACATGGAGGCTGTTGCTCCCTGTAACATATGATTTATGAAGATCCTGAATGCTGATCATGTTGAGATATTTTACCTTCTTCTTGTAATTTTATGATAAGACGACCAAAAGGTCCAAACGTTACAAATCTCCCGTAAAAAAATTTGTTCGGCTTTCCCGGTATCCGGTTCGACTGACTCGATGGCTTCCGGACTGTTCCAGGCGGATTATTCTGAGATGGAAAGTTCAGGCAACAGGCTCAGCTGCTTTTTATGGGATTCCATCCCTGCGCCTGCAACGGAATCTCCTGGATTCCTCCTGATGTTACCAGGAGCACACCCTCCTCCTTTTGGGTCATGTGACCAATGATAGTAATATCCGGGTGGTTTTTTACTTTGTCATGATCACCCAGGGGAAGGGTGAAAAGGAGTTCATAATCCTCTCCCCCATTGAGGGCTGCCACCAGCGGATTCATGTTAATTTCTTCAGCCATCCTGTTGGTCTGCGGATCGAAACTGAGCCGCTCCTCATACAAACGGCACCCAACAGCCGAATCCTCACACAGGTGGAGTACCTCTGATGATAACCCGTCTGAGATATCGATCATGGAAGTCGGATGAATGTCAAGAAACCGAAAGACCTCACGCATATCAATACGCGCTTCAGGTTTCAGCTGCCTGCCAAGGATGTAATCATACCCTGCAAGCTGTGGCTGAACAGACGGATTCAACCTGAATACCTCATTTTCCCTTTCAAGCAGCTGCAGCCCCAGGTAGGCTCCTCCAAGATCTCCGGTAACACACAATAAATCGCCGGGCTTTGCTCCGCTCCTGTAAACAATTTCTGATTCATCCGCTTCCCCGATGGCTGTAATGGAGATTGTCAGCCCGGTCAGGGAAGAGGTCGTATCTCCTCCGACCAGGTCCACGCCATAATGATCGCAGGCAAGGTGTATGCCGGCATACAGCTCATCAATGGCTTCAAGGGTAAACTTCGAGGAGATGGCAAGCGATACTGTAATCTGCCTTGGAATGGCGTTCATGGCACAGATATCGCTGATATTGACAGACACTGCCTTGTAGCCAAGGTGCTTGAGCGGAACATATACAAGGTTGAAATGAATTCCTTCTGTCAGCAAATCTGTCGTTACAACCACCCGCTTGTTGGGATAGCTCAGCACTGCGCAATCATCGCCTACTCCGGTCAGGGTACTCTCATTTTTAATCTTTGCCTGTGCCGTAACTCTTTTAATCAGGCCAAATTCACCTAATTCAGCCAGTTCACTGGTCCTTGGACGCTCATCTGCCATATTGGTTTCAGATTTAATTGAAAAATCATTCGTCAAAAATAGTGCATTTTATATCTTTGCACCAATTTGTATCCAGTCTTATTAAAAATTCGTACAAGGATTTGGGAGTTTGATGAACATATGGTTCTGAGCCGTAAATACAACGGAGAATAATCCTGTATTGATAAATTTTACGCTTGTCAGACGCCGGGATACCTGCAATATGCTTTTACAATGGAAGACCAAAATAAATTATTAAATGAAGTCGCCGATCGGGATTACCGCTTCGGATTCGTCACCGACATAGAAACAGATGCCATCCCCAAAGGGTTGAGCGAAGATGTGGTCAGGCTCATTTCTGCCAAAAAGGAAGAACCTGAATTTATGCTCGAATTTCGCCTCAAAGCCTACCGCAAATGGCTGACAATGAAAATGCCCGACTGGGCCCAGCTGAAGATTCCGGAGATCGATTACCAGGATATCATCTACTATGCAGCACCCAGGCAGCAACCCAAATACGACAGCCTGGATGAAGTGGATCCCGAATTGCTCAGCACATTCGCCAGGCTGGGTATCCCTCTGGAAGAACAAAAAATGCTCGCCGGCGTTGCCGTGGATGCTGTAATGGACAGCGTTTCCGTGAAAACAACATTCAAGGAGAACCTTGCCGAACTGGGAATAATATTCTGCTCCTTCAGCGAGGCAGTAAAACACCATCCAGACCTGATACAAAAATACCTTGGAATGGTAGTACCCCCCAACGATAATTTCTTTGCGGCCCTCAACTGCGCGGTTTTCTCCGATGGTTCATTTGTGTACATTCCAAAAGGAGTGAGATGCCCCATGGAACTCTCCACCTATTTCAGGATAAACGCCAAAAACACGGGACAGTTCGAAAGGACCCTGATCATCGCCGACAGCGATAGTTATGTTTCCTACCTCGAAGGCTGCACAGCACCGATGCGCGACGAAAACCAGCTGCATGCAGCAGTGGTCGAAATTATCGCCATGGACAGGGCAGAAGTCAAATATTCCACAGTTCAGAATTGGTACCCCGGGAACAAGGAAGGCGTGGGCGGGATTTACAATTTCGTGACCAAACGCGGCCTGTGCAAGGGAGTGTATTCCAAAATCTACTGGAACCAGGTTGAAACCGGTTCCGCCATTACCTGGAAATATCCCAGCTGCATCCTTGCCGGAGATAATTCTGTGGCTGAATTCAATTCTGTGGCTCTCACCAACAATTACCAGCAGGCCGATACCGGGACAAAAATGATCCACCTCGGAAAGAATACCAAAAGTACCATAGTTTCCAAAGGAATATCTGCAGGCCATAGTTCAAATTCCTACCGTGGGCTGGTCAGGGTAGCAGCCAAGGCCGAAAATGCCAGGAACTATTCCCAGTGCGACTCCCTTCTGCTGGGAGATCACTGCGGAGCCCATACTTTTCCATACATTGAAGTCGGAAATCCAAATTCAGTGGTGGAACACGAGGCGACAACCTCAAAAATCGGGGAGGACCAGATCTTCTATTGCAACCAGCGGGGTATTTCCACTCAGGATGCGATAGGAATGATCGTGAATGGTTATGCCCGGGAAGTCATCAACAAACTGCCGATGGAATTTGCTGTCGAAGCACAGAAGCTTCTGCAGATAAGTCTGGAGGGCAGTGTAGGTTAAATAAATAATATAGATTTAATATGCTTATTATCAAAGATTTAAATGCCAGCGTAGATGGAAAGGAAATTCTGCGCGGTATCAACCTGACAATAAATGCAGGAGAAGTACATGCCATCATGGGTCCAAACGGATCGGGCAAAAGTACCCTTGCCAATGTCCTCGCCGGAAACACCAATTTTGAGGTGACCAAAGGTGAGGTGACTTTCAACGGCAAGGATCTTCTCGCCATGACGGCCGATGTACGCGCCAAAGAGGGACTCTTCCTGAGTTTCCAGTATCCTGTTGAAATACCGGGTGTCAGCATGATCAACTTTTTGAAGACAGCGGTGAACGAATCCAGGAAATATCATCAGTTGAAGGAACTCTCTGCCGGCGATTTTCTGAAATTGATGCGGGAGAAAAAAGAGATGGTACAGATTGATTCTCAACTTACCAACCGTTCCGTCAATGAAGGTTTCTCCGGCGGTGAAAAAAAGAAAAATGAGATCTTCCAGATGGCTATGCTGGAACCAAAGCTGGCAATCCTCGACGAAACTGACAGCGGTTTAGACATTGACGCACTCCGCATTGTGGCCAACGGCGTCAACATGCTGAAGAAACCGGAAAACGCCACAATCGTCGTGACCCACTACCAGCGTCTGCTGGATTACATCGTTCCTGATTTTGTACATGTGCTCTACAAGGGACAAATCGTGAAATCTGCCGGCAAAGAGCTTGTGCTCGAACTGGAAGAAAAAGGATACGACTGGATCAAAAAAGAGTTGGGAGAGTAAAATCATGGCAGATACAATTACCTTCGAAACTACTGAAGAAAGACTCGCCGATCTGTTTCTCAGAAACAGCGCCTTTCTGAATGATGGTGCGCCGGATTTTCTTATCAAGGAACGGAACCAGGCATTTTCAGCATTCCGTCGGATGGGTGTTCCCGGCAGGAGAATGGAAAATTACAAATATACCGACCTCACAAAACTGTTCTCACAGGAAAATTACACCCGTACCTTCAGTCCCGCCTCCTTTGATTTTGACATGCAGGAGGTCTTTACCTGCGACGTCCCTGAGTTTGATACTCATATACTTTTTCATGTGAACGGTTGGTTCTTTGACCAGAACAAAACTGATCATTTTCCCGAAGGAACAATAATAAAAAGCATGAAAAGGGCTGTTGTTGAGGACACTGCCCTTGTCGAAAAATATTATGGCCGCATTGCCGACGCTTCAAAAGACCCGATTGTGGCACTTAATGGTGCTTTTGCACAGGATGGCGTTTTTATCTGCATTCCCGATAACGTAATCATTGAAAAACCCGTCCAGATAATCAACCTGCTGCGAAGCGAAGAGGATCTCTACGTGACCCAGCGCAACCTGGTGGTTGTTGGCAGGAATGCCCAGATAAAGCTGATGTTTTGTGACCATACGCTGGCAGTCCACAGCTATATAGCCAACTATCTGACCGAAGTGTTCATGGGCCCTGATTCTGTTGTTGATATTTACGGTATTCAGAACCAGCACAACGGAACTGCATACCTCAACGGCCTCTTCGTCCGCCAGGAAAGAAACGCCCGGCTGATTACCAACACGATCTCCCTGCACGGTGGCATTACGCGAAATCACGTGCACGTTGATATGCAGGGAGAACATGCAAATGCTTCACTCTTTGGACTGGCTCTGACAGACAAAGATCAGCACTGCGACAATTTCACCTCCATCGAACACGCTCAGCCCGGATGCCAAAGCAACCAGATATTTAAAAACATCCTTGACGATAATTCCACCGGGGCATTTACCGGCAGGATCCATGTAATGCCCGGTGCGGTAAAAACCGAAGCCTTTCAGCGCAACAACAGTGTGCTGATGACCAAGGCCGCCAGGATGAACACGAAACCCCAGCTCGTTATCGACAATGACGATGTGAAATGTTCACACGGTGCAACCGTCGGACAAATCAATGAGGAGGCCCTCTTCTATCTCCAGACACGCGGTATCAATGAAAAAGAAGCCCGGCTGATGCTTATGTTCGCTTTTGCCCATGAAGTGCTTTCCACCATCCGGGTAGAACAACTCAGGCAAAGTATCGACAGGCTTGTCAACAAAAGACTTAGAGGCGAGGTTTCCAGGTGCCACGACTGCAAGTTGGAATGCATCAGGTAATTGCTAGGAATAGGGCGGGAATTACAATGATTTGAAAAACAAATTTCCATCCTGGAAGAAGCATGGTCTGAAAAATTTATATAAATTGAGAAATTGCCGCTTGAAAGAAAAAGTATCTCGGTTTAACACCCGCCGAAATTCCAAAATCTAAATTTCAATACTGACTCAAGATGCCTTTTAATTACCAGGATATCAGAAAAGATTTTCCCATACTTGACCAAACAGTCAACAAGCATCCATGGGTCTATTTTGACAATGCTGCCACCGCCCAGAGACCCATACAGGTGATTGAGAAAATCCGCGAATTTTCTGTTCTTACCAATTCGAATATTCACAGGGGAACCCATTACCACGCCATTAAAACCACCGGGGCTTATGAAAATGCCCGGGATATTGTGAAGTCTTTTCTAAACGCCGGGGAACGGGAAGAAATAATATTTACCCATGGAACTACCGAATCCATCAACCTGGTTGCACGTTCCTTCTGTGAAAAATTTCTTGCTGAAGGGGATGAGGTTATTGTGACAGAGATGGAACATCATGCCAATATCGTTCCCTGGCAAATGGCCTGCGAAAGACAAAATGCAACCCTCAGGGTCATCAATTTCAATGACGAGGGTGAACTGATCTCCGGGCAGCTTGAATCCCTGATCACCAATCGTACCAAAATAATCGCAGTGACCCATGTTTCCAATACACTCGGCACTGTAAATCCAATCCGGGAAATCATCCGGACCGCACACCTGAACAACATTCCGGTACTGGTAGACGGGGCACAGAGCGTTCCCCACATCAGGATCGATGTGCAAGAGCTTGACTGTGACTTTTTTGTCTTTTCCGGACACAAGGTTTATGGTCCTACAGGAATAGGGGTATTGTACGGGAAACGAAAATGGCTGGAGGAAATGCCTCCCTTCCTGGGAGGAGGAGAGATGATAGACCGGGTCACATTTGACAAAACTACCTACAATGAGCTTCCCCACAAGTTTGAGGCCGGTACGCCTCATTATGTGGGGGCAATTGCCCTGGGAACAGCTGTCGAATACCTGCAAAACACAGGAATTGATCAGGTCGCTTCCTTCGAACACCAGTTACTGTCCTATGCCACCGAAAAGATGATGGCGCTCGGAAACCTGCAAATCTTTGGTCAATCTGCTTCCAAAACCGGTGTGATCTGCTTCCGGCTGGATCAGATACACCCGTTTGACCTTGGGACTCTTCTGGACCAGCTCGGCATAGCGGTCCGTACCGGCAGATTATGCGCCGACCCGGTTATGGATCATTTTGGCGTTTCTGCCATGACAAGGGCTTCATTCTCCTTTTACAACACCCCTGAAGAAATTGATCAGTTTATTCAGGCCTTGATCCGGATAAGATCGATGTTTTAATTTCTGACAATTGTCAGCAGCGTAATTCCTATTTTTGAAACAAAAAATATGACCATAGACGAAGTACAAAAGGCAATAGTAGCCGATTTCTCAGCTTACGAAGACTGGATGGATAAATATACCTACCTTATTGAGTTGGGAAATGAACTTGAACCGATAGATGCCGCCTTTAAAACTGATCAGAATCTGATTCGTGGATGTCAGTCAAGAGTTTGGCTGCAGCAAAAAATGGAGGGTGACCTGCTGGTTTTTGAAGCCGAAAGTGATGCACTAATCGTGAAAGGACTCGTTGCCTTGCTGCTGAAAGTTTTTTCCGGAAGAACACCCCAGGAAATCCTTGACAATGAACCCTTTTTTATCGATGAGATCGGGTTGAAACAGCATCTCTCGCCAACCCGTTCAAACGGGCTGATGTCAATGGTCAAGCAAATTAAATTGTATGCCCTCGCATATAAACAGATTGCAACTCAAAAAAAATAACATGGACCCAAGAATAGATCTCGTAATCAACAATCTGAAGGAGGTTTTCGATCCCGAAATACCTGTAAATATCTATGACCTCGGACTGGTTTACAGTGTCGACGTGCAAGATAATACCGCAAACATTCTGATGACACTCACCGCCCCGGGTTGTCCTGCCGCTGACATGATAATAGCCGACGTGGAATACATGACAAAAAAAATTGAAGGGATTGAAGAATGTAAGGTGGAAATCACCTTTGATCCTGCCTGGGATAAATCCATGATGTCGGAAGAGGCAAGGCTCGAACTGGGATTCATGTAGGAAATATTCCCGGCAGCATAGGTGGAAGTACAGGGCATGCCTGAATACAGAGCAGTACCGACAGAAGATAAACCATTGGTTTACCCGCCAGTTTGTACATTATCCGGTTATTCAATGTTTTTCCATATATTTCAAAAACTTTCTGCCGGTCTCTATTTTTCTCCCTCATGAACAAAACTCTAATCCTCTGTCTCATTGTGCTGTTCGGGTCGGTATTTTCCTCCGAATCACAACCCATTGCAAAAGTCTCTAAACCTGACCTTTCAAAAACAAAATTTTATACCAGCTCCCGTCCATGGTCCCGCTGGTGGTGGTTCGCTGCGGAAATCCGTAAAAGTGATGTTTCTGAAAACCTGTCATGGCTGAAAAACAATGGTTTTGGCGGTGTCGAAATTGCCTGGGTTTATCCCCTGAACAGAATGAAAAAAGACACCGTCAATTATACTCCCCGCCAGGAATGGCTGAGCCCTGAATGGTCCTCCGTGGTTTCCTATGCCAAACATTGTGCCGACAGCCTGGGAATGGGTTGCGATTTTACTTTTGGTTCCCTTTGGCCTTTCGGCGATATCAACGTTCCTTTTGAGGAGGCAACCATGAACATGAAAGAACCGGAATGGCGCCAGGTCATTTCCGCATCATGGGACTACCCAAAAAAAGGATATGTTATAGATCACCTCAGCAGGAACGCCTTTTACAACTATGCCAAAAGGACAGGTGAAGCCCTTCAGCCAGCATTGAAAGGATCTGTCTCCGGCATCTTTTGTGATTCCTGGGAGGTAGAAACCAGGCATCTGTACACAAAAGGATTTACTGAAAAATTCAGGGCCCGTTACAACTATTCAGTTACAGATTACACCGATAGCCTCTATTCCAACAGAAAACCCTACTCAGCTGTTCGATACGACTACATGAAACTTCTTTCGGAATATGTGATCGAAGAGTTTTACAAGCCTTTTACCCAAAAAAGTCATGAACTGGGGGCATATTCCCGGGTTCAGTGCTCAGGGGCACCCTGTGACATTATTTCTGCCTACGCCACTGTGGATATCCCTGAAAGCGAGGCGCTGCTCTACGAACCGGCATACAGCAACATCGTTGCATCAGCCGCCGGACTCTCCGGAAAAACAGTTGTTTCTGCCGAAACCTTCACCTGCCTCTACGGATGGCCTAACGACTCCCATTCAAAGGAACAGACTGCAGATCTTAAACTGCTGGCAGATGCTGTATTCGCAAACGGAGTTAACCAGGTCATATGGCATGGTAAACCCCTCAACCCGGCAGGATTGGATACAGTAAAATTCTACGCCTCAGTGCATGTCGGTAAAAGTGGAGCACTTGCACAAGACCTTCCCTCTTTTAACAACTACCTCGAAAAGGTGTCAGGATACCTGAAAAATGGGGTGCCTGCTTCACGTGTGGCAGTATACCTGCCTACAGAAGATACCTGGGTTGCCGGTGAATTGCCTGTCGGAAAGCAGTTTATCTGGGCATGGGGGGAATATGAACACCGCTATACTTACCTTCCCTCAGAGCTTAAAGCATGGAGGCCATTATGGATCAATGGCGAATTTCTTGGAAAAGCCAGGTACCGGGAGGGAGTACTCCAGGCTGGTAATCTCACTTTTTCAGCATGTTATGTGGATGTCAGATACATGGACATTTCCGCCCTAAGGCGGCTCGTTGAACTTGCCTCGGCAGGATTACCGGTCTGCTTGAAACGCATGCCTTCAGAGCCGGGACTCAACACCAGGGATGCTGAATACAAAATATTGCTGGAAAAACTGACCAGCCTTAAAAATGTAAAAGGTTCATGGCCGGATATGCAGGTTACTCCTCTGGTAACAGGTTCCGGTCGTACTGACTATTGGTGCAGAAAAACTGAGGAGGGTCTTACTTTTTTCTTTGCCAATCCACATGCCCAGGGCCTCAAATTCCCCCTGGCTTATGGTCAGTCTCTTAATAACAGCAGCGATACAGTCAGGATAAGCTTTAATTATGAAGGGAAAACTATTCCATACACACTCATTTTTAAGCCTTACCAGTCTGTTATGATTACCATTGGGAATAATGGCAAAATTACTCCGGTCAATATTGAATATACCCCTGATACTCCTGTTTTCAAACCCCGAATAAAAAATGGGAAGGAAAAATGGGAAGTCGGGTACCAGCCCAACTGAAAACTATCTATGGACGTCAGAAAAGCATACAATACCTGGGCCAGCCATTATGACTCCGATCTCAACAAAACAAGGGATCTTGAGGCATTTGCCCTGAAGGAAAATCTGGAAAATCTGCTTTTCGGCTCCTGTCTTGAAGTTGGCTGCGGAACCGGAAAAAACACTGAATGGTTGCTGAAAAGAGCCTCTGAAATATTAGCGGTAGATCTTTCTGAAGAAATGCTCAAAAAAGCTAAATCCAAAATAAGTAGTGACAAAGTAAAATTTCTGCAGGCCAACCTTTTGGACCCCTGGAGTTTTGTGACGACGAAATTTGACTTCATTATTTTCAGCCTGGTACTGGAACACATTGAAGACCTTGATGTTGTATTTAAAAAGGCATCAGAATCTGTCAACGCTGGCGGATATGTTTATGTAGGGGAACTACATCCTTTCAAACAATATACAGGTACAAAAGCCAGGTTTGAGACAGCTGAGGGTTTACAGATTGTCCCATGCTTCAATCACAATGTTTCTGATTTTACCGGTGCAGCAAAAGAATTCGGCCTGCAAATTATTGAAATGAAAGAATTTTTCGACGATAATAACCCAAATAACATACCCAGAATTTTAACCATCCTTTTTAAAAAATGTCCGTGAATAAGTACCTTGCCCATGTAGCCCTGATTGTTGATGACTATGACCGGGCTATCGAATACTATGTGCACACACTGAACTTTAAACTATTGGAAGACACTGTGCTGTCTGATTCCAAACGGTGGGTGCTTGTAGCGCCCGGGCGTTCCTCTGAATGTTCTGTTTTACTTGCAAAAGCAACAGGAGAGGAACAAAAAAGCAGGATTGGAAACCAAACTGGAGGCCGGGTATTTATGTTCCTTTATACTGACAATCTGCAGAGAGATTACCAGACTTTTCTCGATAACAAGGTAAGGATCATGGAACCTCCAAGAAAAGAGGCGTATGGCTCAGTTTTTGTTTTTAAGGATTTATATGGAAATCTTTGGGACATGATTGAACCCGCAAACGAAAAGAAATAAAATAACAAATGACAATTATGACACCTTCAACACTCGAAATTAAAGCTGCAATCCAAATTCAGAAAACACCTGCAGTAGTTTTTGAGGCAATAGTTGATCCGGTAAAAATGTCAGGTTACTTTATATCAAAGGGTAGTGGCAGAATGGAGGAAGGTTGCCAGGTTCTCTGGCAATTCCCTGAATTTGAAATTGAATTCCCTATCCGTGTCGCACGCATTGAGCAGGACAGGTACATATCCTACTACTGGGAAGTCGATCAGCTCGAATTGCTGGTAGAAATATCCCTTGATCCTGTCGCTCCCGACAATACCCTGGTTACCGTGACTGAAAAAAGCAGGGACAATGACGAAGCAGGAATCAACTGGTTAAAGCAAAATACGGAAGGTTGGGCAAATTTTCTGGCCTGCCTGAAAGCCAGCCTCGATCATGGGGTCAATCTGAGAAAAGGGGCATTTGATTATCTGAAAAAATGAACACACAATCCTCAGTTTCAACATATGGTGGCCTGATTAAGACCAGGGCAGCCGAACTTGGGTTCGATGCCTGCGGAATTTCAAGGGCCGGACTTCTGGAAGAAGACAGCAACAGGCTGTCAGACTGGCTGGCTGCAGGCCACAATGGATCAATGGGCTACATGGCCAATCATTTCGATAAAAGAGTTAATCCTGCCTTGTTGGTTGAGGGGGCAAAATCAGTGATCTCCGTGCTCTTAAACTATTATACCGAAAAGTCTCAGGCCGATCCCAACGCCCCTGTCATCTCCAAATATGCACTTGGAAAGGATTATCATTATGTCCTGAAGGAAAGGTTGTCTAAACTGTTGTCTTACATTCAGTCCGAGCTGGTCCCCTGCCAGGGAAGAGCCTTTGTCGATTCTGCACCGGTACTGGAAAAAACACTCGCAAAAGAAGCCGGACTAGGTTGGATCGGTAAGAATACATTACTTATCAATCCCCGGCTGGGAAGTTATATTTTTATAGGCGAGTTAATCCTGGATGTTGAACTTGATTATGATGAACCGTTCGGAAACAACCTCTGCGGTTCCTGCACCCGATGTATGGACAGCTGTCCTACCGGAGCCATCATTGCTCCCTCCAGGCTTGATGCCAGGAAATGCCTCTCATACCTGACCATTGAAACAAAAGAGGAGGTTCCTGAATCACTGGCTGAGAATTTTTCCAACCGCCTCGTTGGATGCGATATTTGCCAGCAGGTCTGCCCCTGGAACAGCAAGGCACAGCAAAATGAAGTACCCGAATTTCTCCCCAAAACTGAACTGTTAAACATGTCAGCAAATGATTGGCAACAATTTGACAGGCAGGCTTACAAAAGACTTTTTAAGGGGACTGCCGTCGAAAGGGCAGGGTTCTCAAGAATAATTAGAACCCTCGGACTGCTCTCCGGCAATAAATGATGTAACTTTGCAATCCGGCACGTTTTACCGGAATGATGCAGTGTTCATTCAAATACCAGGATTCCGCTATAGAAAATTTTATTTATCATGCTTGAAGAAATCTGGACATCATTTGACGGCATAAATCTATATGCAAATATTTGGCGTACCGGTAATCCACCAAAGGCTGTCCTCGCATTTGTGCATGGCCACGGAACTCATAGCAGAAGATATGATGGATGGTTCAACGATTTGCTGAAAGAAGGCATAGATGTTATCTCCTTTGATCTGAGGGGTCATGGCCGCTCCGGAGGTAAACAGGGTACCATCCACCACTACAGTGAATACCTGGAGGATACTACATTGCTGATGAGGAAGACCAGGGAAAAATTTCCCTCAGTTCCGGTTGTGCTATATGGCCATAGTATGGGGGCAACCATAGTACTCTCCTACCTCGAAAAAGCAGAAATTCTGCCTGATATGGCTGTCCTTGCTTCCACCTGGCTGGATCTCGTACAACCTCCCGGCAAGGTAAAAAGTCTCGCTATCTGGCTCGCTGATTCAATTGTACCCCAGGTGACAATCAATACCGGACTAAAATCCGGGGATTTTGCTCCTCCCGTAACAAATGAAGCTCCAAAAGAACGTGATCCCCTCATGCACAAAAGGATTTCAGCACGTTGCTTCAGGGAAGTCCAGCGCGCCTGTAAAAAAATTACTGCCAATTCATTACCCTCGGCCATTCCTATGCTCTTCATTCATGGTGCAAAGGACAGGGTGTCTTCAGCTGCGGCTTCTGAGCGGCTGGCAAAAAGCCTCCCCGGCAAGGTGTTATACCGCGGATGGGAAGACGGACCACACCAGCTGCACGCCTGGGATCAGAATCACCTGGTGACAAGTTTTACAATTAACTGGATAAATAATCAGCTATGATATTTCGCACAGAAGTCTCCTTGCCGGAAGTGGCAAATCAACTCTCCTACCGGCGAAACATCCTGATGGTAGGATCATGTTTTACGGAAAATATCGGGAACTACCTTTACCAGCATCTGTTTCCCGTTATGACCAACCCCTGCGGAATCTTATACAATCCTGCATCCATTGCAGACTGTATCAACTACATGGCGGGTGAAAAACCCATCTGTGAATCAGATCTTTTTCAGGCCAACGGATTATGGAACAATTTTTCATTCCACAGCCGTTATTCCCATCCGGATAAAGAATCTGCCCTGAAAATGATGAAAAGTTCAGTGAGCGATGCTGCACAAAACCTGAAAACAGCTTCCCATCTTTTCTTAACATTTGGAACTTCCTGGGTCTACAGGGATAAGGAGAACGGAAACATTGTCGGCAACTGTCACAAGTTACCCGCAAGCCGCTTTACGCGGGAACGACTGTCAGTGGAAATGATGACTGCTCAGTGGATCAGTTTGTTAAACAATCTGTTTGAGAACTATCCTGAGTTAAGCATTGTCTTAACAGTAAGCCCGGTGCGCCACATGAAAGACGGAAGTTATGAAAACCAGGTGAGCAAGTCCGCACTGTTCCTTCTGATTGACAACCTCAGATCCCATTTCAAATCTGAAAAGCTTTGCTATTTCCCTTCCTACGACCTGGTAATGGATGAATTGAGGGATTACAGGTTCTACGATAATGACATGCTGCATCTTAGTGAGGTTGCAACCGCCTTCGTCCTGGAAAAATTCAACACCGTTTTTCTGGATAAAGAAAGCAAACAAATTCATGACGCACTGGTTAAAGTAATCAAATCATTGGATCACAGACCATTTCAGGCAGAAAACTCCATTCATTTAGATTTCCTTGCCCGACTGGAAGAAGAAATTCTAAGATTGGAAAAGGCTTACCCTTTTGTCAGTTTTGAACGATTAAGAAATAACATAATCCAAAAAAAGAGTCTTTAAATTTTTTTTAATCAAAGCTTTGCTTATTTTTAACCGATCTGCATAGATTTCGTAAAAAACCTTCCTATCTTTCAATTTATAACAGTTCTTACATATGGGATATCTTAATTTTGATAAAGATAAACTGGTCAATCTATCTTATTCACTGGAGCGTGAGACATTACGTACCAATCGTGGAGGCGCATATTCTTCAACCACCCTTGCAGGATGCAATACACGAAAATATCACGGCCTGCTCGTTGTAAGGCTGGATGAACTGGATGGTGGCAAACATGTGCTTCTCTCATCCCTGGACGAATCAGTTATCCAGCATGAAGCACAGTTCAACCTGGGTATTCACAAATTCCCGGGTGATTTTTATGAACCAAAGGGACACAAATATATCCGGAATTTTGAATTTGATACTATTCAGAAGCATACCTACCGGGTCGGAGGAGTAATCCTTACCAGGACCAGGTTATTGGTCGAGAACGAAAATCAATTGTTGGTAAAATATACCCTGGAAGAGGCTCACAGTCCAACCAAACTGAGGTTTAAACCTTTTATGGCCTTCAGAAATGTACACGCTCTGAGCAAAGCCAACCTCTATGCAAACTCAAAGTATGTGCCGGTACCTAATGGTATCAGAATGAACCTCTATGAAGGATATCCTGATTTTTTCATGCAGCTTTCCAAGGAATGTGATTTTGTTCCTGTTCCGGATTGGTACAAAAACATTGAATATAACAAGGAACTAGAGCGCGGATATGAATTTCAGGAAGATCTTTTTGTTCCTGGCTATTTCGAAGTGACCATCAAAAAGGGGGAATCCGTATTCTTTAGTGCCTCGACAACTGAACAAAAACCGGCAACCTTTCTCAAAAGATATGAAGCAGAGAAAAAATTGCGGATCCCCAGGGATTCTTTTCTTAACTGCCTCCGCAACTCCGGTCAACAATTTTTATGGGGCAGGGCAGACGGTATTGACCTTATCGCCGGTTATCCATGGTATGAATCTATCTCCCGGCAAACGCTGACAGCAATTCCCGGAATACTGCTAAACCAGGGTGACCCCACCGTTTTTGAGGCAGTTTTACTTACCAACCTAAAACGTCTGAAAAAAGGCCTCTTGCCAAAATATTTCGGGCAGGAAAGCGCATATGATGCTGCAGATGCTCCATTGCTTGTTTTCAACGCACTCCAGGAATTGGCAAAAATCAAACCCGAAAAAGAGATCTGGAAAACTTTCGGTCCTTATTTAAAAGATATTCTGAATCATTACCGTCAGGGTACCGATTTTAACATCCACATGCTTGAGAATGGTCTCATTTATGCCAAACAGGATGGTATTGCACTCACCTGGATGGACGAATACATTGATAATGTACCTGTTACCCAAAGAGGTGGACTGGCAGTTGAAATTAACGCCATGTGGTACAATGCAGTATGTTTTGCCCTTAAACTTGCCGAATCAGCTGGCGACAAAGCCTTTATAAAAAGCTGGAAGGATCTTCCTGAAAGGATCTCTGAATCTTTCATGGCCAACTTCTGGTGCGAAGAATGCGGTCAGCTGGCTGATTATATCGATGGGGACCACATCGACTGGTCCATCCGCCCAAATGTGCTTCTGGCTGCAGCACAGGATTTCTCTCCCCTGAATCGCACCCACAAAAAAATGATTATCAGCACAGTAAAAAATAAACTCTTAACCTCAGTCGGCATCAGAACCCTTACTCCGGAAGATCCCGCTTACAAAGGATGTTCCGGTGAATGTTCCGGGGATTTCTCCGAATCAGCCCACATGGGCACAGTTTATCCGTATCTTATCTATCCCTTCGTTAAAACCTACCTGGAAGTGCACAGGGCCGGCGGTCTTTCATTTGCAAAAAATTGCCTTGAAGGTTTCAAAAATGAGATGGCAGAAAACTGTATCGGAACTCTTTCAGAAGCTTACGAGGGAAATCCTCCGCACACTGCCAAAGGGGCGATCTCCCAGGCATGGAACGTGGCGGCAGTGATAATGGCCAATCTGCTGGTTGAAAACTATGATGAAGAAAACAGAACAAAAGCTAACTAAACCAGAAATATGAAGGTATTGATGTTCGGATGGGAATTCCCTCCTCATATAAGCGGTGGATTGGGTACGGCAAGTTTCGGCTTAACCAGGGGGTTGGCTCAGTTTGATGATCTGGAGGTTCTTTTCGTAGTTCCAAAAGCTTATGGCGATGAAGATGATACCGCTGTAAAGAAAATTATTGGTGCCAATGAGATTTCAATCTCCAGGAAACATGTCCACGTTCATCATGCAGATCACAAAATAGACCTTACAGAAGTTCACACAAACCTTATTCCATACTCGGATCCTGAGGAGTTCTGGCAACTTACACAACAACGCCTGACTTCCTCAACACGATTCGTTCAGACAGATACACAGGGAAGAATTCCATTTTCCGGAAAATACGGGACCAACCTTTTGGAAGAAATCGCCAACTATGCAATAGTGGCAGAATATATCGGGAGGGAATACGATTTTGATGTGATACACGCCCACGACTGGTTAGCCTATCCTGCCGGGATCGCAGCCAAAAAAGTAAGCGGAAAGCCACTGGTGATTCATGTGCACGCCACAGACTTCGACAGAAGCGGTGGAAGTGTCAACCCAAAGGTGTATGCCATTGAGCGGGAAGGAATGGAAATTGCGGATCAGATTATCACGGTCAGTAACCTCACAAAGAAAATAGTAATTGAAAAATACGGGATCAATCCCGGGAAAATTACAACGGTATACAATGCCGTTGAACCTCTGGACAACAGAGAAACGGAGGAGTTCAAAAGGGGGATCAGCGACAAAATTGTAACCTTTCTTGGACGAATCACACTCCAGAAAGGACCTGAATACTTCATAGAAGCCGCATACCAGGTGCTGAAACGTACCGAAAATGTTCGCTTTGTTATGGCCGGGAGCGGTGATATGATGGAAAAAATGATCAGAAGGACAGCCCGGCTGGGTATTTCGGACAAGTTCCACTATACCGGGTTCCTGCGCGGAGATGATGTCTTTGAAATGTTTCGCATGAGCGATGTATATGTAATGCCATCTGTTTCTGAACCCTTTGGTATCTCACCACTTGAGGCGATGATGACAGACGTACCGGTCATTATTTCAAAGCAGTCTGGAGTGGCAGAGATTCTTACACATGCCATAAAAGTTGATTTTTGGGATATCAATGCCATGGCCGATGCCATTTATGGTATCATCAAATACCCGGCTCTTCCTGCCATGTTCAGAAAATTTGGACGCGTGGAGGTTGATAGCCTGCAATGGAAACATTCTGCTGCTCATGTGCGGGAAGTCTACAAAAAAGCAATAGGATAAGTTAAATCGATAAGATTACAAAAATATGAAAACAATCTGCCTGAATTTTCAGATCCACCAACCCTTCCGCTACCGTAAGTACCGGTTCTTCGATATTGGAAATGATTCATATTATTATGATGATTATGCCAACGAAACGATCATGAGGAAGATCGCAGACAATTGCTACCTGCCTGCCAATCAGAGCATATTAAAACAAATTAAAAAATCAAAAGGCAACTTTAAGGTTTCCTTCTCAATATCGGGAGTTGCCATGGAGCAGTTCAGGCTTTACGCCCCTGAAGTGATAGATTCATTCAGGGAGCTTGCAGCGACCGGTTGTGTGGAGTTTCTTTCGGGAACATTTGCCAATTCATTGGTTTCACTGGTAGATGAACAACTGTTTGTCAAACAGGTTAAGGCACACGATGACCTGATTGAAGAACTCTTCAATCAAAGACCTACCGTATTCCGAAACTCTGAATTAATCTATTCGGATGAACTGGGTGATCTTATCTACAGAATGGGCTTTGAGACCGTCCTGACTGAAGGAGCCAAACATATCCTTGGCTGGAAAAGTCCAAACTTCCTCTACTGCAATGCCCTCAATCCCCGGCAAAAGGTCCTTATGCGAAATTACAGGCTCAGCGATGACCTCTCTTTCCGCTTTTCAAACCCCTCCTGGAGTGAATATCCCCTCACCGCAGAGAAAATGACCAAATGGATCCTGGATCTTCCTAAAAATGAGGAGATTGTTAACATATTCCTGAATTATGAAACTTTCGGGGAAATTCAAAAGAAGAACTCAGGAATCTTCAATTTTCTGGATAGTCTGCCGGAGAAGGTGCTAAAAACCGGGGAGCTGACCTTCAGTACCCCAAGTGAAGCCGTAAAAGTCTTGCAACCAGTCTCTGCCGTCCACGTTTTACACCCCATATCATGGGCTGACGAAGAGCGTGACCTTTCTGCCTGGCTTGGTAACGAACTCCAGAAAGATGCCTTCAAACACCTGTATGACCTGAGAGAGCAGGCAAAAAAATGTACAGACCGGCAATTGCTGAAGGACTGGCTTTACTTACAGTCCAACGATCATCTCTATTATATGTGCACTAAGTTTTTCTCTGATGGGGAAGTACATAAATATTTCAACCCATATGGAAATCCCTATGAAGCATTTATCAACTACATGAACGTGCTGAGTGATTTCACCCTTCGGTTGAACAAGGCCGTGCCCGTCAGTGAAGATGAAACAGAATTGACCAAACTGAAACTGGTTATTGACGAGAAGTCGAAAAAACTTGAAGAGGCAGAACTGGAACTGAAGAAATTGAAAAAATCCCTCACCCCAACACCAAAAACCAAAGTTGCTAAAACACCCGTCCAGAAAGTAAAATCAGGAAAAAAGACTACTTCCAAATAAACAGTCTAATGTGAAGGAAATGTTATAATTACAGTTTCTGCGCATAAAAATTGCCTCCGCATTATAAAAAGTATCGCCAAAATTGGTATCATTGCGACCCGTATTGGCGATACTTTTTATGCACATGGTGCTAAATAAATTACAGAATGGAAGAGACTTACTTTAAAAATCTGAGACAACCCGAAAATAGCAACCCTACCTGGAAGAAAATCATTGTAGAATCCGCTTTGCCAGTAGAACTGTCAGGACTGAGGACAATTTCCCGAAATCTGTGGTGGGTATGGAACATTGATGCGCGTGAGCTTTTCAATGAAATCGACCCATTTATCTGGGAAAAATGTGACCACAATCCAATTATCTTACTTGAACAGACAAATCACGACAGGTTTCTGGAGCTAAAATCTGACGAATCCTTTATCCTAAGGATGAAATCAGTTGAAATCCAGTTTAATAAATACCTGAAGGAGCGGAAAAAACTACGCGGACCCAAAATCGCCTATTTCAGCATGGAATTCGGACTGCATTCAAGCCTCAAAATTTATTCAGGTGGCTTGGGTGTACTTGCCGGAGATTATTTAAAGGAAGCAAGCGACTCTAAAGTTGATATGACCGCTATTGGTCTGCTTTACCGCTTTGGTTATTTCAAACAGGTAATATCTGCCAATGGTGAGCAGCTGGCACATTACGAACCGGAACATTTTTCCAAATTGCCGATTCAACCCGCACTCGACAGTAACGGCGAATGGATTATTGTTGAAGTGCAGATGCCCGGAAGAATCGTTAATGTCAGAGTCTGGTTGGTGAATGTCGGGAACATCAAACTTTACCTCCTCGACACAGACTATGAAGGCAACCTCGACCAGGACAGATCAATTACACACCATTTGTATGGCGGAGACAATGAGAACCGCCTTAAACAGGAAATGGTTCTGGGTCTGGGAGGCATTCGTGCATTGGAAAAAATTGGTATTCAGTCCGATATTTATCATTGTAATGAAGGGCACGCAGCATTTATAGGCCTGGAGCGCATCTTCCTCATAAAAAATCAAGCAAAACTTGATTATTCTGAAGCCAAGGAGATAGTCCGTGCTTCAACCCTTTTTACTACTCATACGCCAGTCCCGGCCGGTCATGATTCATTTCCTGACGATCTCTTCAAATCCTACATGGATCCAATAGCCCTTCAGCTGGGTATTACTATGGATGAACTGATGCTCCTTGGAAAAGCTGGAAGCAATGAAAGCCGTTTCAATATGAGTTTTCTAGCTGCCAACCTATCACAGGAAATCAACGGGGTGAGCAAACTACATGGCGAAGTCAGCAAACATTTGCTGAGTGAACTTTACCGTGGTTTCTTACCCGATGAACTGAATAACATTGGTTATGTAACCAATGGCGTTCACTATCCTACATGGGCGTCTTCCGACTGGAAAACAGTTCATGACCAGATACTCTCTGCCGATGAAATGTCTGAAGACATTCATGATTACGATGAAGGTGAAGAGATGCGTGCCTGGAGAAATATTTACAAGGTTCAGGATAAATTGATCTGGGACACCAAATCAAACCTCCGCGAAAAATTGATTGAATATATCAAAAGGCGGTTCACTGATATCCATATTCAAAGAAACGAAAACCCAAAATACATTTCGGAAGTCATTTCCAGGTTAAACCCAAAAGCTCTGACCATCGGTTTTGCCAGGCGATTTGCTACCTACAAAAGGGCTCATCTACTTTTTCGTGACCTGGAACGCTTATCAAAAATTATCAACAATCCTGATCGGCCCGTGCAGTTTCTCTTCGCAGGGAAAGCCCATCCTGCCGACAAAGCAGGCCAGGACCTGATCAAATATATCATCGACATTTCCAAAAGACCCGAATTTATCGGCCGGATTCTATTTATCCAGAACTATGATATGAACATCGCAAAGATGCTGGTACAAGGCTGCGATGTTTGGATGAACACTCCCACCCGTCCGCTGGAAGCCTCTGGTACTTCAGGGGAAAAAGGGGTTATGAACGGGACTCTTCATTTCTCAGTCCTTGACGGATGGTGGGTCGAAGGCTACAAACAGGACGCCGGATGGGCCCTTCCGCTCGAAAATTCTTTCGACATACCTGAACTTCAGGATGAACTTGATTCAGAGGCAATATATGGCATCCTTGAAAACGAAGTTGTTCCGGCCTATTATTACCGCAACGACAAAAACATTCCGGTTCTCTGGGTAGATTTTATTAAAAATACCTTTGCAGAAGTCGTTCCACAGTTTACGACCAAAAGAATGATGAAGGACTACTTTACTCGTTATTATATTCCTCAGTCTGAAAGAACCGCTCTCCTAAAATCAAACAACTTCCAGAAAGCCAGGGAACTTGCTGCATGGAAAGCCAAAATATTAGGCGTCTGGAATACTATTGAGGTAAAAAACATACAGGTATCCGACGGTATTACCAATACCTATGAAATGGGTAAAGCCTATCCATCCCAGGTAACACTTGATCTGAAAGGACTGTCTCCGGGCGAAATCGGAGTTGAACTGATTGTAGCAACAGGCAACGACCAACCAGTTTTTGTAGGCAGACATGATTTTACTGTTGAGAACAATACAGACGGACTGGCCCACTATAAGTTGGATCTCACCTTGAAAACACCGGGTATTTACAATTATGGGCTCAGGATTTATGCCAAAAACAAATCTCTCCCCAATCGTCAGGATTTCAGATTGCTAAGGTGGCTATAGGTTAGATTTTTATAACTTATTGGAAAGAAGCTTGTTGAGAAGGTCGCCCTTGTATTTGGACGATACTTTCAACAGTTCACCGGTCTTTAACTCTACCATTCCTCCCTGCGCTTTGATGTATCGGACCACATTAGCCAGGTTTACCAGGTGACTTCGGTGAATTCTGATAAATCCAAGGGGTGTGAGAAGATTTTCAAATTCCAGCAAAGTCCTGCTCACAACCTTTTCCTCACCCTCTTTGAATATGATGCGGGTATAATTTCTCAAACCTTCGCAACGCACGATTTTGTCAACCTCAATGATGGCAAAACCATTCTGGTCGGGAAGTGCTATTGTCCTTAATCCGGATTCGCTGTTTGACAGAAGATTGGACTTTAAAACTTTATAGTCAATTGTATTGTCAACCTTCCCGGTTTCGGGGATTCGGGATATGGCAGCAATCAGATCTTGAGAACTAATCGGTTTCATCAAATAATCAAAAGCAGAGTATTTGAAGGCTTTAATAGCAAATTCGCTGTAGGCTGTGATGAATATTACCTCAAAATCAATTTTCTTTATCTTGTCCAGAAGATCAAAACCTGTACCATCCGGCATACTGATATCCAATAAGACCAGATCCGGGTTTGTATTTTCAATGATCTTCAACCCTTCATCAACTGATCCTGCCTCACCAGCCAATTCAATATTATCAATATTCTTCCTGATTATCTCCCTCAGAATCAATCTTGAGTAATAATCATCATCAATAATTACTGCCTTTATCATTTGTAAATCAGTATTTTATGAGACTTAATCAATCTGCCGTTATCAAGGGGAAAGTGAATATTCCTTTCAAGCTGTGAATCTATCGAATCTAAACAAATTAAACACGAAAATTAAGTGGAAAGTGGATTAATTTGTAAATAAAACACAAATTGCCTATTATTTCGGATATTTACAAAAAAATCAGATGGCATCAATTCTTTGTATAGAAACCTCAACTGAAGTTTGTTCTGTGGCCCTTTCAGTCGATGGAATTATGACCTCCATACGCGAAGACAAAAGTGGTAAAAACCATGCGCTTTTGTTAACCGGCTTTATACAGGAAATGCTGTCAGAAAATAATCTCAGGATGTACCAACTCGATGCAGTGGCTGTCTCCGGAGGCCCGGGTTCCTATACCGGCCTTAGAATCGGCGTATCAACGGCAAAAGGATTGTGCTATGCCTCAGGAATCCCCCTGATAGCAATTCCCTCCCTGGAAATATTGGCTCATCATATCTGCAGCACAACTTCCGCCGGGATGGAGGCGGGCGAATCAACGCTGTATTGTCCTATGATTGATGCCCGTAGAATGGAGGTCTATGCTGCAGTATATAACAGTAACCTGATAAAAATACGGGACGTTCAGGCAGATATTATTGACCATATGTCTTTTATTTCCCTCCTGGATAATCATAAAATAATATTTTTCGGGAATGGCGCCGACAAATGTAAAATGACCATCCAGCATATCAATTCAACCTTTCTCGAAAATGTGACAATTTCTGCCGGCTATATGGCTCCACTGGCCGAGATTGCCTTTATAAAGGGTAATTTTGTCGACGTTGCCTACTATGAACCATTCTACCTGAAAGATTTTGTCGCAACAAAACCTGTTAAGAATATATTCCATACGACAAATAATAACCCGACGGATGTTGCCGGGTAGGGTAATAAGCACTTTTGAATTGTGGCTGAATTTTTCACCTATTCATCGGAATTCTTCTTGTCAAATAAAAAGATTTCAATAGCCTCAAAATATGAAAATCCTGATAATCACATATTATTGGCCGCCAAGTGGAGGAGCTGGCGTTCAGAGATGGCTGAAATTTTCAAAATACCTTCCGGAATTCGGTTGTACCCCGATTATTCTGACTGTTGACGAGAAACTTGCCTCCTACGCACAACTGGACTATTCGCTGGAAGAAGAGATCAGCCCCAAACTTCCTGTCTACAAAACAAAAACTTTTGAGCCTTATAATCTGTATAAAAAATTATCCGGCAAAAAAGAGATCCCATATGGTGGTTTCACCAACCAGAAAAAAGTTACCCTGTTCGAGAAATTTTCACGTTTTATCCGTGGAAACCTATTTATTCCGGATCCCCGTATCGGGTGGAACAGGCATGCGCTAAAAATGGCTGTTGAGATTGTGCAGAAAGAAAAGGTCACCCTGGTTATAACTTCCGGGCCACCTCATTCTACCCACCTTATTGGCGAGAAATTAAAAATTAGGACGGGGATAACATGGGTGGCAGATTTCAGGGACCCCTGGACAGATATTTATTATTACAAAGATCTGTACCACTCCGGATTAGCCGCTAAATACGACAAATACCTGGAAAAAAAGGTACTTGCCGGGGCTGATAAAATAATTACGGTTAGTAATGAGGTTGCAAAACTTTTACAGGATAAAATATCCGGATCATCCAGCAAAATCGAAGTAATTCCCAATGGGTATGATGATACAGACTTTGAAAATATCAGGCTCGTTCCAAACAATTATTTTACAATTACTTACACCGGTACAATATCTTTGAGCTACAATATTGGTCAGTTTATTGAAGCAATTTCACAACTTCCTGAAAGTATTAAGGCAAAAATCAGAATCCGGTTTGTTGGAAATATACCCATTGAAATTATCAACCTTTTTAACCTTAAAAATCTCGGTCCAATGGTCGAAGTGATGGGGTATATCCCTCATGATGAGGCAATCAGCCAGATGATCAGCGCTTCGATTTTGCTCATGGCTATACCGGATACTCCGGGAAATAAAGGTATTGTCACCGGGAAATTTTTCGAGTACCTTGCGGCAAAAAGGCCCATACTGGCAATAGGTCCAAAAGGGGGAGATATTGATATTATGATTCGGGATTGCAAAGCTGGCAAGCTTTTTTCATATGATGAAAAGGATGAAATGGCTCATTTCATCCTCAATATATTTGAGCAGTCCATGCATGATACCTGTATTGCCGAAACAACCGGCACAGAAAAATATACAAGAAGAAATCTCACAGAGGAACTGGTCAGAATTTTTTGAATTATCTTCCACCCTATGAATGATAAAGCAGGTAAAAAGAAGTCAGTATTGTTTGTCTATACCAGTTTCTCCTCTTTTGTGAACAACGATTTTACATCTTTGGCCTCTATCTGCCCGGTGAAAAAATACTGCTTTGCACCAGTTAAGGGTATCCTGAAAAATTCTCTTGAGTTTATTAAACAGTTCTTTTTCTTGCTCTTTTCCGGTTGGAAATACGATATCTATTATTGCTGGTTTGCTGATTACCATTCCTTTTTGCCTGTTATTTTCGCAAAAATATTCGGAAAAAAATCATTCGTGGTAATTGGCGGGTACGATGTTTCTAATATGCCGGAATACCATTACGGAGCATTCAGTAATCCCTTCCGGGCCTTTTTTTCCCGCAATACAATAAAATTTGCGGATACCTGTTTCCCTGTCGCGGAAGCGTTAAAAGAAAAGATACTTCAGATAAATCCCGGGGCAAATGCCGAAACCCTTGCGACTAACTTCGATTCTGAGAAATTCTGCTTTAAGGATTATTCCAGGGAAAAAAGCATGGTCACAGTTTCTTTTACAGAAAACCACCAGCGATACATGATCAAGGGGTTGGACAGATTTCGTGAACTGGCTGTTCTTCTTCCGGATTTTGAATTTACCGTAATTGGAATTCCCCGGATCGCCGAACCACTGTTTGATCCCAAACCTGGAAATTTGATATTATTGCCTCCTGTACCTTACGACCAGATATGCAATATCTACCAGAAGTCATCCTTCTATGCTCAGCTATCACGTTCGGAAGGGCTTCCGAATGCCCTTTGTGAAGCCATGCTGAGCGGATGTATTCCGATCGGTACAAACGTTGGAGATATCAAAATTGCAGTTGGAAATTCCGGAATCACAATGGATGAATGGCAACCTGAATTACTCGCGGAGTTCGTTCGCCTGAATCACAACAACATCGAATTACGAAACACAGCAAGAGCGCAAATATTAAATCTTTACCACAAAGATACCAGGACAGAAAGGTTCAATAAACTGATAAGAGAGTAATGCAAGAAAGTGAACTGACAGATAAAAAACTATGGGAGAACTACTGGGAAGAGAAGCCGGATGCCATAGGCAAAAAAAAACCAAATCTTCTTTTTAAAGAAATCTTGCGCTCTTTCGACCAGTACCTGCCGGATACAAAGGGACTCGCCATCCTTGAAATCGGAGGAGGCCAGGGTGAATACCTTCTCTATCTGACCAGGCATCACAACTACCTGGCACATTCGCTGGATTATTCTAAAATTGGCAACCAGCAGACACAGGACACCTTCAACAGGGCCCAACTACCCGTTGTTCTTTACGAACGTGACCTTTTTGCTGACAATTCTGATATCCCAAAATTCGATATCGTTTTCTCCTTGGGACTGATTGAACATTTTGACAATCCGGAAATGGTCATCAATAAGCACCTCGACTTGCTTAAACCCGGGGGCATACTCCTCCTCGGTGTACCCAATTTTTCTGGAATCTATCAGGCGGTGCTGAAAAGGCTGGCACCTTCCGTCACGGAAACCCACAATATGAATACGATGAATCTTGACAACTGGAAATTTATAGAGGAAAACCTAAACACACAGAAGATCTTCGCCGGTTATATAGGTGGATTCGAACCGTTAAACATGAAAAAAATGGAGGTTAAAAATACCCTCAATCACATTATTTACTTTTTTATCAAAGTCCTGATGGTGCTTTTCTCATTTCGCATGCAGTTCCTGAGAAAATATAACTCCAGATTCTGGAGTGCATATATGATCGGAGTATACAGGAAAATGTAATCAGTCCTGTTGGGAGAAGCCCCTGAAGTTACTTGTAGGATTCATTCCCGATGAGTTTTGCCAGCCATTCTATATCCAGTCTGAAAAAACTAAAGAACAAACCAACCGCTGAACGCAATTTCCAAACAGGCATCCGCCAGCCAAAATGAAATATCGATTGTAAATAATCTCTGCGCGCTCCTTTAAAATCCTTACGGATCAGTTTGTAGCGTCCGGCACGGGAATAACTGATAACCAACCTGTTTTGAAAAAGGATATCTATATCTCTAAGCGTAATGTCTTGTTCTTCAAAAATTTTCGGATATCTTACCATCACTGATTTAATGAGCTGATAGTATCCGGCTGTCATTTGAACCGTATAGGTTTTAGTCACCTGGTTTGGATAAATTCGCCAACTCCCCAGGGGCTGATTGATAAAGGCGAATTCCCCTTTCATAAGCAGTTCCAAAGTTGTTGGGTAATCAACAAGGGGCAAATTGAAGACTTGAATAAACCCACCGATCTCAAGGAGGGTATCCCTTCTGATGACAATTGTCAAAGCCGGAATTAAAGTGTCGTATATGAATTTTTTTAAGAATATACCGCTCGGCTTATTGTAAAAATAACTCAAATCACCGGTATTGCGCGGAGCAAGAAAATAATTGTAGGAGAGATCGTTCGAAGCCAGATAAGCCTGGCTCCAGGATAAAACACATTCCGGGCGTCTTTCCAACTCCTCAACCTGAACAGAAAGCTTTTGCGGTAACCACAAATCATCACACTCAAGAATGGCCACATATTTACCCTTGCATTTCGAGAGGGCAAAATTGTAAGTTTCACCTAACCGGAAAATGCCAACATTATCCTGGGTAAATGAATGAATGCGGGGATCTTTCCCCATGTATTCAGTGGCAATGGCAAAGGTTTTGTCCGTACTCCCGTCATCCACAATAAACATCTCCCAGTTACTGTAAGTCTGAGCCAAAACCGACTCAATGCATGTGGCAATATACTTTTCATGGTTATAGGCAGGAGATATGATGGAGACCAGCGGCGAAAACTCATTCATAATTTTAATTGTTGTCCTGTAAATGCGGTTTTGTTTGAGGCAATTTGCAATACGTCCTGTCTCCCGACCAAGGAATATCAAAATTAAACTTATTTTTGGTAAATCCGGGACAGCAGATGCCGGGTAATTTTCTGTATATAAATAAATGGGTACAAGCAATTTAAAGCGCAAGGCAGCCAGCGGATTTTTTTGGAGTATGCTCGAAGGGGTATTCAGCCAGGGTCTTGGAATGATTTTCGGCATTATACTCGCACGGATGCTCTCTCCCAACGAATTTGGGATCCTTGGTATGATCACCATCTTTATCTCTATCGCCCAGGTATTTGTTGACAGTGGATTAAGCCAGGCCCTGATACGGAAACAAAATTGTACCCATCAGGATTATACCACAATCTTTTGGTCCAACATCTTTCTGGGCGGGTTTTCCTATGGAATCATTTGGTTATCAGCTCCATATATTTCAGTATTTTTTGAGAAGCCGGAGCTGACCCAGCTTACACGAATCGCCTCAATAGTAATAATAATCAGTTCATTCACCCTGATTCAGCAAACCATCCTGGTAAAAAAAGTTGATTTCAAAATGCTTACCAAAATATCAACTGTCGGTACATTTATTTCAGGAGCGGCATCACTGGTTCTGGCATTTTATGGATTTGGAGTATGGAGCCTGGTATGGAGAACAATTATTAACCAGGCTGTCAGAAGTTTAATGATGTGGCAACACAATAAATGGAGTCCTGAACTCTCCTTTAACAAAAAAATATTTTCTGAGCTTTTCTCGTTTGGATCGAATATCCTGATAATTTCCATCGTTGCCTCCATTTTAAAAAATTTTTATAACCTGATAATCGGGAAAAACTATTCAGCAACAATATTGGGCTATTATACTAATGCCGAACAGTACAGCACTTTACCTTCAAGCACTATTTCAAATATAACCAACAAAGTAGGTTTCCCTGTTTTGTCAGAGATCCAGGATGACAACATCCGCCTGAAAAATACCATCAGGAAACTTACTAAGACCATCATGTACATCTAATTTTTTGTAATGTTCGGTTTGGCAGCAGTTGCAGAACCCTTGTTCTTTGTATTGTTTGGGGAGAAATGGTTACCGGCCGTTCCCTTCTTTCAGACACTTTGCCTGGCTTATTCCATCACACCCATGCACATTATCAACCATAACATCATGAAAGTGAAAGGGAGATCAGACTTGTTTCTTAAAACAGAATTAATAAAGTACCTGTTGTTCATACCCTTTCTTTATCTTGGAATAACCTTCGGGATTAACGTACTGGTCGCAGGTATTGTAGTGTTGTACTGGATCGGTTTTGTGATCAATGCATTGTATTCCGGGAAACTTATAGAGTACTCAATTTCCGGGCAATTTCTGGACTTTTTTCCGATGTTGTTGCTTTTCGCAATACCGGCAGCACTGGTATATTTTATGGGCAGGTTCCTGGAAATGGGCAATTTCTCCCTATTAATAATTCAATCGACAGTATATTTGTCAGTTTCAGTTCTTCTTTCAGTAATTCTGAAAATCACAGCGTACCTGGAGATAAAGGAAATCCTTCTTAATAAATTTACAATCAACAATTTAGTCAACACAATAAATAAACCGTAATGTACATATTCATGCGTCTCTGGCAAACGCTGGCACCCCATAGATTACTGACTTTTACCCGGTTACTCCTTGAGTCAAAAGAATTGAAAGCCAAACGCATGAAGGTTCTGGAGTACTTTGGTTCATCAGATCCGGCGGATATTGACCCGAAAATATCTGAGGGATTAAGATACCTGAAAACCCACAAATTTACGGCCTTCCCATTCAATTGGACCCATAAATACGACAATATGTTGCCTGAGGTTTTTAGTGACAGGCAAAACAAACGGCTCTACATTCTTTTTGATGGAAAAAGAATGTATTTCCCTGAAAGATACTCCAAAAAGCATGTTACCTGGGCCGCAAGAAATATTTTCAAGGAACAGGATACTAGATCACCACACCTGTATTTAACTCCCGATTTTCAAATTGAAGAAAACAGCATTGTTGTAGACGCAGGTGTAGCAGAAGGTAATTTTGCATTAATGGCCGTGGAGAAGGCAAAGCGGTTGTTCCTGATAGAATGTACTCCCGAATGGATGGATGCACTGAAGTTAACTTTTGAACCCTGGAAAGACAAAGTTGTCTTTGTAGAAAAGTTCCTTTCAGATTCTCCGGGTGAAACTACTACATCGATTGATGAATTGATCGTTCCGGAGGCCGGTAATAAATATTTTATCAAAATGGATATCGAAGGCTTTGAACAAAAGGCACTTAACGGAATGAAAAAACTCGCTGCAACCGGATGCTCTGTAAAAATGAATATCTGCACCTACCATCACCCGAATGATCTGACCGAAATTAAAACCATCCTGAATGATTATTCATTCAAATACCAGGTTTCAGATGGTTATGTTCTATATTTTCAGACCGGGGAAGAACCCTCTTTCCGAAAAGTCTTAATTCGGGCAGAAAAATCTTAAACATTCCGACTTTCAAAAAAAATGTACTTTTACGTGCGAATATCAACACCGAACCCATGGATAACGTTTTGATCAAAAAAGCCCTTCCCCACCTAACCGCAATTCTTCTGTTTCTTCTTCTACCGGCCATTTACTTCTCCCCCCAGCTGGAAGGAAATAAACTGAACCAGCACGATACCAATACCGCTACAGGAATGGCCAAGGAGATTGCAGACTATAACAAGACCCATACGGACCTCGCATTATGGACCAACTCTATGTTTGGCGGTATGCCAGCTTACCTGATTGGCCTTCCAACGTATTCACTGATCTCCCCTGTCTATAAATTAACAACCCTTTTCGACTGGAGACCAATCAGTTTTGTCTTTCTGTACCTGGTCGGATTCTATATTGCCCTGCTACTTTTCGGGCTGAATCCATGGATCAGCCTGGTCGGCGCCATTGCCTTCGGATTCTCATCCTACGATTTCATAATCATAGCAGCAGGGCATAATACCAAGGCAATTGCCATCGGATACATGGCCCCTATGATTGGGGCCCTATATCATTCCTGGAAGAAAAATCTTTGGATTGGCAGTGCATTCTTTGCACTTTTTCTGGCCTTACAGATCTATGCGAACCATCTTCAGATTACATTTTATACCCTACTGACTATCCTGATATTCGGAATTACTGAGCTTTATTTTGCAGTCAGGGAAAAACAGGTAAAGGATTTTCTGCGAAAGAGCGGAATCATAGCTTTATTCGCAATTCTCGCTATTGCAGCCAATAGCGAGAGGCTATGGACTACCTGGGAATATGGCAATTTCTCCCTTAGAGGTCCATCAGAACTGACTCATGACAAAGGAAACAAAACATCAGGACTGGACAAAGACTATGCCACAGGCTGGAGTTATGGTGTTGACGAAACCATGACCCTTTTGATTCCCAATTTTAAAGGGGGTGCATCGATGATTGACTTTGGACAAAATTCAGAAACAGCAGGACTTTTACGTTCCAACAATGTTCCAAATGCGAACAATATAGTCAAACAGCTTCCCGGCTACTGGGGAACCCAACCGGGTACCTCCGGTCCGGTGTACGTCGGCTCAATCGTACTATTCCTTTTTGTCCTTTCCCTGTTTCTGACAACAGGCCCGGTTAGAGTATGGATTCTTTCAGCCACCATATTCTCCATTCTTCTCTCCTGGGGCCGGAATTTTATGCCTCTAACCGAATTCTTCCTCGACTATTTCCCCGGTTACAACAAATTCCGTACTGTATCAATGATTCTTGTGATTGCAGGCTTTACCATACCTGTAATGGCATCGATTGGCCTGAATAAAATTTTCACTGAAGAAATTGACAAGGTTCAATGGAAAAAAGCAATGATCTGGAGTGTCAGTTTAACCGCAGGTCTATCTTTCCTGTTTTTCCTGCTGCCCGGTTTATCCGGTTCTTTTGTGGCAGCCAGCGATTCTCAAATGCCTGAATGGATAAGAAGTGGTCTGGTTGCCGACCGAACCGCTTTCCTTAGAGCAGATGCCCTCCGGTCAGTTATTTTTATTCTGGCAGTAGCTCTGATCATTTGGGTCCATTTTGTAAAAAAAATTAAAACAAAATACTCACTGCTTATTATTGCTACTTTGATACTGGTTGATTTGTGGGGTGTAAACAAAAGGTATCTCAACAATGACAATTTCGTTCAGGAACAAAAAGCAAGAAACCCATTCCCCATCACAAAGGCAAACAAAGATATTCTGCAAGACAAAACAGAATACAGGGTACTCAACCTTTCAGTTGATCCTTTCAACGAAGCAGGCACCTCCTATTATCACCATTCAATCGGAGGTTATCATGGTGCAAAAATGAGAAGATACCAGGAATTAATTGATTTCCATATCGGCAATGAGATCAGCCAACTTGGAACCAGGCTCAATTCACTGAAATCCGAAACAGGACTGGATTCTGTTTTCATCGGATTAAATGCACTTAACATGCTAAATACCAAATATTTGGTTTATAACCCGGAAGCTTCCCCTTTACTCAATACCAAAGCAATGGGAAATGCCTGGATTGTAAACAATTATCAACTTGTGGACAATGCTGACCAGGAAATTGCAGCCCTGGGAAAATCAGATCTAAGCAATCTGATTGTTACAGATAAAAAATTTCAACCACTCCTTGAAAATATAAGAACCGGGCAAAGAGGCGATTCCAGGCTTTCGCTGAAAAGCTATTCTCCAAATCAACTGATATACAGCTATTCGGGCAAAGGAAATGAAATTGGAGTATTCTCTGAAATCTATTATCCCAAAGGCTGGAATGCCTACATAGGAGATAAAAAGATTCCTCATTTTCAGGCCAACTATGTTTTAAGGGCTTTGGTGCTGCAAGAAGGTAACTATGACATCATATTTAAATTTGAACCTGTTTCCTATCATCGTGGAAAACAGATTTCAATGGCCTCCTCAATCCTATTGTTTTTACTGATCGCTTTTGTGCTCTATAAAAATATACCTTTGAAGAAAAGCACTGAATAATTCATTTTTAGGATTACGAAATTTAAAGACTCAACTGGTAAGTTTCAACCCATCTCCAACATGGCAAAAGATAAATATAAATTGAGAAAGTCCCTTTTTAGTTCATATTTCAGTACTACCCTTAGTATTTCATTGATTTTATTCCTTGTTGGACTGCTTGGACTCCTTCTGATCAATACAAAACGTCTGTCTGATTATGTGATGGAGAATCTGGGCGTAACTTTGATAATCAAGGAGAATACACGTGAAGTAGATATTCTCAAGCTGCAAAAAACACTTGAAGCAACACCATATATCAAATCAACCAGATTTGTAGAGAAACAAGCAGCTGCAGAGGAACTTAAGAAAGATCTGGGCGAAGATTTTATGGATTTCCTGGGATATAATCCATTACTCTCTTCAATTGATGTTAAAATATATGCCGGGTATGCTAATCCTGAAAGTCTGACTTCACTGGAGTCACAATTTCTCAAATTTCCTGAAATACAGGAAGTTTATTATCAAAAAAATCTTGTTAAACAATTAAATGCGAATGTCAAAAAACTAAGCCTGATTATTATGGTTCTGGGTGTTATCATGTTTATAATTTTCATTGCGTTAATAAATAATACCATTCGGCTTTCAATCTATTCGAAGAGGTATATTATCAATTCTATGCAACTGGTAGGGGCAACCAGGTCATTTATCCGGTTTCCGTTTATTGTGAAAAGTGTAATTCATGGCATCTATGGGGCACTTATCGCTTGTGGCATTCTTTTATTGATTTTCTTTTCATATCAGTCCGAATTAAATGATTTCATTGATTTTCAGGACTCTGCATCATTGGCGATGCTGGTTGGAGGTATATTTTTTGTAGGCATATTTATGACTTCCTTTTCAACCTATTTTGCCGTAAATAAATTTTTACGCATGAAGTTTGATGAACTCTATTATTGAACTATCTTTGCGGGTTAATAACAATTTTTAGTTTAATGGCCAAAAATAGTGGATTAACGGATTCTACAGGGTTCGCCCTGGGGAAAGAGAACCTGAAATTGATGCTGATAGGTTTAGTCATAATCATTCTGGGTTTTGCTTTAATGACTGGCGGAAAAACTACAGATCCCAATGTTTTCGATAAAGATGTGATTTTCAGTTTCCGCAGGATTACATTGGCTCCTGTCGTTGTAGTGTTCGGATTTCTTTTCGAGATTTATGCAATCATGAAGAAGCCCAAATCAAAAAACTGAAGGAATCCTTCTGTCCCAGCTGCAATATTGCTCCCTAATTGCCGGAGTATTAGTTATAGAGATTAAAAAATTATCCGTTCATTTAATGATAAACAAGGAGTCAAAAGATTTTGATTTCATTCAGGGTGAGATCCTTGTCCTTAATAAACCGCTCGATTGGACATCTTTTGATTTGGTGCAGAAAGTACGAAATATGCTCTGCCGGATGATGAAGATTAAAAAATTAAAAATCGGGCATGCAGGGACTTTAGATCCTAAAGCAACAGGAGTAATGGTGCTCTGCTCGGGTAAATCAACAAAACAAATTGATCAGATCCAAGCCGACGAAAAGGAATACGTTGCACTCCTGAAAATTGGTGCAACAACTCCTTCATTTGATTTGGAGACGGAGGAAGACAGTCATTTCCAAACATCGCATATTACCCTGGAACTTGTAAAGAGTATTCTTCCGAAGTTTGTAGGTTCCATCGAACAGGTGCCACCTGCATATTCCGCGGTAAAAGTTGATGGCAAAAGAGCATATCAATATGCAAGGAAAGGAAAAGAGATTGAACTTAAATCAAAAATACTTGTTATAAAGGAAATTGAACTCCTGCGGTTTGATTTGCCGGAAATGGAATTAAGGGTGGTATGCAGCAAAGGAACATATATTCGCGCTCTTGCTCGTGATATTGGACTCTCCCTCAATAGTGGAGCTTATCTGATTGGATTGAGAAGAACAAGAATTGGGAAGTATACCTTAGATAAAAGTATAGAACTGGCAGAGTTGGCAGAAACGCTTTCTGCTTATTTTCAAGATAAAAGAAATACAAATATTTAAAACACATAAA
>CAZDLO010000012.1:0-58932 GCA_964506325.1 uncultured Tangfeifania sp. | reverse complement strand
GGGGTTAACAGTTAAACATGTTCAATTCAAGGGCAAAAAAAACTATGAAATTGATTACTCAGAATTGAGGGTGTGTTAATGGATGGTACTGAAAGTACAGGGCCAACAGGTTGATATAAACGGTGCATTATCAGGTTGTACTGAATATTTGATAATCAACTTCCCATCCATTGTTCCATATTACTTGCTGTACATTTAATTCCAATATTCTTCGCAGAATGGAACGTGTGATATCAGGGTAATCGACCGAAATTTTTTCTTCAGAAACTAACCAGTCATTTATTTTGACGAGATTCCCGGAATTCAGGTTTTTAATTACCGGTACGCCCATTTCCTTGAGAGCCGCTGCATTACATTGCTGCTCATACTGGCCTTTCATTGGTATTACCATTAATTTCTTTTTCAGAAACAGTGCCTCCGCCGGAGTTTCAAATCCAGCTCCGCACAGTACACCCTTTGATTTTGCCATATCATCAACAAAGTGCTTATTTTCAATGGGTTTTACACTGATATTATCTTTGTAGTATGCTCGTTTGGAATGTTTTGAAAAAATGTGCCATCTGATATTTTCGAACTTTGACAATTTATTCACAAGGTACTTATCGTCAAACGCCGGCAGATAAACAGTATAGTGGTCCGATTCCTGGACATCGCTGTCTCTCACCTGCTTTCGGATAACAGGAGTAAAAATAAATTCGTCGTAGGGTTGAAAATGGAATCCAAAATTTACGGATGCGGGGGCATAGTTTTCAAGTATAAATTTGCCGATAAAATCACGGTTCTCAGGAAAGGGCACTTTTTTGCTTTTCAGTGAACCCTGGTGACTGAGGCTAATACATTGAACATCTTTTTTGCGGCAAGCCCATGCTGAAACAGGTTCAAAATCATTGATTACCAAATCATAATCTTCAACAGGCAGTTGATTTATCTCTCGTCTCAAATTGATGATATTGGCTTTTAACATTGTTTTCCAAATATCGACTCCTCCAGACTTTCCAAATATAAAACTTAGTCCCTTTAAACGGTATTTTACCGGGTATCCCAGTTCAACATCGCATTGAGTCCCACTTATCAGAATATCACACTGACAGAAGCTCTGCAGATGGGGAATAATATCCCGTGCCCGGCTAATATGTCCGTTTCCGGTACCTTGAATGGCGTATAGTATTTTCATTTGAAGTATTTTGGATAGGCAAGAGAGTTATATTCAGTGCTGGAATTCATAAAGCATATTTTTAAAGAGTACGTTCAACTCTGCATCAATTGTTTTTTCAATATCGGCTTCTTCAATTTCTTTCTGATCGATAAAATCCTTTCGGTAGTAAAAAATCCTCCACTCTTTGTTGTTGTATTCCAGGGATGTAAGATTCTCTATCCAATCACCTGAATTCAGATACTCTACTTTATGCGATCCTACAGTAATATTCCGCATTGCAGGTTGATGAATATGGCCGCATATGACATACTGGATTCCTTTGCTTATTGCCAGGGCGGCAGCTGTATCTTCAAAAGAGTTTATGAATTTCACAGCACCTTTTACAGATTGCTTGATTTTTTTTGCAAATGAGACAGGTTCGAATTTTAATTTGTCCCCAATCCAGTTTACTTTGGTATTCAGCCAGATCAGGCTGTCATAGCCAATGGCCCCAATCTTTGAAAGCCATTTTGAATATTGCATGACCACATCGAATACATCGCCATGAAAGAACCAGACTTTTTTCCCATCCAAATCAAGTTTCAAGTCATTGATAATAAGTAATTTTCCTAATTTCAAACCGTTAAACTTTCTAAACATCTCATCGTGATTTCCAGTGATGTAATAGACGTTGCAGTGTTCTGAAGCCAGGCCGATCAAATGCTTGATCACTTTTAGATGTGTTTTGGGGAAGTATCTTTTTTTAAATTGCCAGATATCGATGATATCCCCATTTAATACCAATGTTTTGGGTCTGATACTTTTCAGGTATTTTAGCAGCTCTTCTGCCTGGCAACCAGGAGTTCCCAGATGGAGATCCGAAATGACTACCAATTCAACCTCTCTTTTGTTATCCATAAAGTTCCATTTATTACGGAACTAAATAAATCATAAAGAGTTACGAATTAGTTACAAACGCGTGAACTAATCATTACATATTTGTGGCGGTTCAGTGGATCTCTTCCGCTTATTTAAGGAATTCCCGGAACCACAACCCAGAATCTTTGATGGTTCGGACCTGAGTTTGGGAATCATTGTGTACAAGGCCGAATCTTGGACGGAAACCCTCTGCCCATTCAAAATTATCTATAAATGTCCAGGCAAAATATCCGGTCACATTGGCTCCTTCGTTTTTTGCTTTAAGGATTTGATGCAGGTATCTCTTAAAGAAGTCAATCCTTTTCTGATCATGAACTCTTCCATTTGTCAGCAGATCAGGAAAGGCGGCTCCGTTTTCAGTAATTATGATCTCTTTTACAGGATATTGCGAAAACTGCTTAATTATTTTGTATATGCCCTCAGGATCAACTTCCCATCCCATTTCTGTCAACTCAGCATTCTCTGCTGGTTTGACGCGGTTTGCCCATATGTAAGGGATTAAGGATGGTTTGGCAACCACTTTAAAATAATTCTGTAATCCTATGAAGTCAAAATCGAAACGTAATTTGTCAAGGTCGCCAGGCTCAATATGTTTCTCGATTTTTCTGAGTAGAGGTAGGTCCTGGAAGGGATATCCCATTCCCAGGGCAGGTTCAATAAATAGCCTGTTCAACATTACATTCAGCCTTTGGGCTGCTTTTTTATGTCTTTCATCTGGTTTTAAAGGGATGGTATAGGAGCAGGAAAGTGCATTGCCAATATGACTTTCTTTCACGTTCCTGCGGATTATTCTTCCAGCTTCTGCCTGGCAAAGGCATGCGTGATGAACTGATGCAAAAAACCCGTTTAAACTTGTTCTCCCGGGGGCATGAATACCTGCCAGGTAACCAAGTGTGGTAAAACCGGAAGGTTCATTAAGGACAATCCAGTGTTTTACCCTGTCTCCAAATGCCCGGGTGCAGATCTCCGTGAATTCAGAAAACCAGTTCAGGATGTTTCGATTTGTCCATCCTCCCTTTTCTTCCAGTTTCTGAGGCAGGTCCCAGTGATAAAGTGTTATCCAGGGTTCAATACCTAATTCAAGGCAAGCATTTATTACATTGTTGTAATAGTCAATCCCTTGCTGATTGATTTTGCCGGTTCCATCAGGCAAAATTCTGGACCATGAAATTGACAGTCTAAAGTTGCTGAAATTCAAACTTTTTAATAGTCTGAGATCATTTTTGTAGTTTTTGTAGAAGTCAATGGCTGTTTTGCCATCTGCCGAATCATTTATTTTGCCTTTTCTGAGGGTGAAATGATCCCAAACCGATTCTCCCCTGCCATCTGTATCTGTACCCCCCTCAATCTGATAGGCAGAAGTGGCAACGCCCCAATAAAATTCTTTTCCAAACTGCTCTTTGGCAATTTCGGGAACACCCTTATCTGTCTTAAGCAAAGGGTTTATCCGCCACAAGGCTGTCAGTGCAACCATAGATTTTATAAATTCCAGCCGAAACATTCTTTCCTTACTAGTTACATAATGAGTTTACCGGGAATCGGGTGGCTAAGATAAATCATTTATGGAGAAATCCGGACAGGCTTACTGATTGCCAATTTTATCCGTGTGGAGAAAGGAAAAGGGTTATGGACAGACAAAGTCAGCTGTTATTATCAAAAATTTAGAAGTGGCTGTGGATTGGAAGATTGATCGCAGATCCATGTTCTGTCACTGCGCCATAAAAGTTCAAACACCTGCAAAGATTACTTGCAGGTGTTTTTCAAACCAGGTTTAACTGGTATACTTTGTACCCCCAGGTGAAAGCTTTTGGAATAGCATGTTTACCGGGGATGCAGCTTTGTTTTGGAAGTGAATACAAATGTTCAAATACAATAGAGCATTCTGTCAAGGGTATTCACATTCCGGAAAGATTGGGTATTCTTCGGTTTTAGATCGTTTGTTTTTCTGACGCCTTTGAATATGAACCCATGTTACGCTTGGCTCAAACTGATTTAACTGTCGGCAATGTGTATCCTGAATTGCGAGGGTCGACAAGCAATTGGTTGGCTTCCACTGAATGATCCCCGATAAATTGCTCCGTCTTACCATCGAATTTCAGCCATGGCCCAACAATATATTCAGCCTTATTTTCGGGAACACCCATTCCGTCTCTTGCAATGGCGTGAATTTTCATAAATTCTTCATAAGCAAGGGCATTGTCGCCAAATTTTCCGGCTTTTTCATTGAAAGGTACTTTTGTTCCAAGCCTGTAGGAGGTGTTCATCAGGTGTCCAAGGGCACAACTGTAATGAGCATCGTACATGTTGCCATTGGCCATTTTGGGATCGTTGGCACGGCATGCAGCAACAAAACTTGCCCAGTTTCCGCCCGGTGTTTGCCGTACATCCTTGACAGGCACATTTCTTGGCTGACTTCCGTTGTGAGATTCATAATTTCCCTCAATGAGTTTCCCGCCGTCTTTAAAATAAAACCGGTTGGTAACTTCGGTCTTGTAGCCTGTATGATTCACATTGCGGACATTGAAAAATACATATTGCCCGTTGGCAAATTCGGCAAGTGCGAACATGGTATTAGGTGTTTCTCCCTGGTCTTCCCAGACAAATCTTCCACCAATAGCCATAACGCGGACAGGATGGGTGTTTTCAACTTCAGGGTCAAGTCCCCAGTAAGCCACATCCAGTTGGTGGGTCCCCTGGTTGTTCAATTCCCCGTTTCCAACTTTCCAGTTCCAATGCCAGTTGTAATGAACCAGGTTCTTATTGAAGCTTTTAATGACTGCAGGCCCTTTCCATATATTCCAGTCGAGGTTGCCGGGAGCTTCTGAATCGGGTTGGAAGCCAATTCCTGCGCGTGGTTTGCAGGCAAGTCCGTGGGATACCAACATTTTACCATACTTGCCGGACCGGATATCAGAAATCTGCCGTGCCCATTCAGGTTCGCTGCGCCGCTGGGTGCCGTGCTGTACCACTATACCGTATTTTTCAGCTGCTGCCAGGGCAATTCTTCCTTCATGGAGGTCGTGGCTGGCAGGTTTCTCAACATAACAATGTTTCTTTGACTGAGCAGCCCAAATCACCATTTGAGAATGCCAGCTATTGGGCGTTGCTACACTTATCGCATCAATATTTTTGTCGTCGAGTACACGACGAACATCGGCCACCCCTTTTATGTTGGAGTTTATTCCGCCTTTTCCGCGCAATTCATTCACTCTCGATTCAAGTACCTGACTGTCAGGGTCTACGAGATAGGCTATCTCCAGGTTATCGAGGCCTCCAAATCCGCTGATATGAGATTTCCCCCGTCCATTTACGCCACAGACTGCAATCCGGAAACGGTCGTTGGCACCTATGATTGAAGCATAGGATTTAGCACTTAAGCCCATTCCTGCCAAGGTAATACCTGCAGTTCCCAAAATACTTTGTTTGATAAAATCCCTTCTTTTTGCCATGTCCTGGTTTTATTAGTGTAGTTGATAAAAATATTTTTTGGAGAGATAACTCATTTCAGTTCGATGTCTAAAATAGTTAAAAATGAGAGAAAAAACTAATGCCCGATTTTAGCATCTAAAAAATTAGCATAAAGGAGGCCCGGATTGGCGGCCTCATGTTTTCGCTCTTATTCCTGCTGTCCCGGATCAGAGGGCAAACCAGTAACTGGCTTTCAGCAGGAAAATATTTGTAGGAGAGACGCTGAATAAATTTCTGTAAGAATCACCCAGAGATGCTTTTGAATAAGGTGTTCTCACGGTTTTTTCACTTGACCAGACCAGGTAGATGAAAGATCCCAGGCGGTATTCCCATTTTGCCACAAAGTTTGAACGCAACTGTTGGAAATTAAAGTCCGGGTTCCTGACAGTTATTTTTTCATCAGGATAATTGTCACTAAGCTCATAGGCATTTCCTGTCATTCTGGCATCAGGATAGACCTCATAGCGGTCTTCCAGAGACTTTGCCGTCGGGTTCGTAACGCGTTTAAATTCCGAATAAGTACCACGGGAGACATAAGGACTTCCATAGTACTGGATGGAGAACTCCGGTGTAATGTACAAATCCGCCCTGAAAGTGAGGCCTAGCGTTTTCTGGTCAATAGTCCCGAGAACGTATCTTTTTGCCGACTGATAATTTACGGCGGAAACATATTGGACGCTGTTGTAGTTATCCGCGTAGCTGGCAGTCAGGCCAAATTTCAGGTTGGAAACCGGACGCAGGGTGATACTTGGTTCAAGAATAAATCCGGAAGCAGAGTTTTCGCCTGATTTATTCAATCCCATGGTAAACTTGCCGATGATTTTTTTCGAGGGATTTGTTCCAAGGTAAGCCGATGATAGGATTGAATAAGGTACAATCATTTCATAACCTCCACGTAATATTCTCATATCCAGTGACTCTAAATTGCTCTTGAGGCTTCCAATAAAGGTCCATTTGTTGAGAAAGGAGGTAGTCAATGTTAACGTGCTGCCTGATCCCAGGTAAGATCCATTAAAGTTCCAGGTGTTGAACTGAGTCAGGGCAACATTGAGGGTACGAAAGATTGAAAAAGGCTTAATAATCAGGTAGGATAATGCATTTTCCTGGTCAATTCTGTCGGCAGAATTCAAATATCCCAGGTCGTTTAACTCGGTGCCGGGAGAGAACCAGCTGAATCCTGTCGAGTATCGCCATAATCCTTTTGACCCCCTTCCAAATACAAGCCGGCCTCCGGTTCCGCTCAACCTGGTACTTGTGGTGTCATAAGGCAGGTAATCTGCCCCGGGCCGCTGGTAATAGCGTGCAGAGGATTCCTGAAGGGCCTTTATGGAGGTTTTGCTTCCGTCAATAAAACTGCCAAGCAGTTTGGCATCAATATAAAACTCCTTGTCTTTCATGTAGTGCATAAGATCCAGTCCCCCGGTATAAGCCCCGGAGGCAAGGAAGTCAAGGCTGGTGTCGTTGATAAAACGATTTGTTGAGGTGAAGAATCCGCCGAGATTTGTCGTCCCCGAATTGTATACTTTCTGGATCCGGGCTACTACGTAATTGGAAAGCGGTTCAACTTTCCGGGTTGTAAAGTTGCCGTCCGAATCAGCAAGTTTTGCATACTCATTGGCAGTTAAACTTTGTATGATACCGAGGGTCAGTCCTTTGGATGTGGTACCGCTTAATTTCACGGCACTCAGTATCGTGGTATTCAAAGGGGAGTTCACATAGAGATCATCATTGGGATTTATTCTCAGAGAAGGCGAATGTCCGATTCGCCGGGAATAGAAAAGACTCTGATTGTTAATGTTATAATCAAAAATAAATGATCCTTCCATGAAAAAAGGGCGTTTTTCTGTATAGAAAGTCTCATAGGCAGAAAGGTTTAAGACTGAGGGGTCAGACTCTACCTGTCCAAAATCGGGGTTAACTGTAAGATCGACCGTAAAATTGCTGGAGATGCCAATTTTTGCATCCAGTCCCAATTGTCCTCCCCAGTTTTTCCCATTGTTACTAAAAGGATTTGAGGGTTCATTTTTCGTGGTTTCAAGACTGCCAAGAGAAAAGGGCATAATCTCGAGCCGCTGTGATTTTTTGATCCCATTTATTCCCTTCAATATCCCGTAATTGTAGATCTCTCCGGGTCCGGTCTTGGTCTGAATCTCCCAGTTGCTAAATTCCTGGAGCCGGTAAATATTTCTCGAGGTATGCATTCCCCAGACTTGTTCGTTCTGTCTGCTGAACCGCAACTGGCTGAGTGGAATCTCCATTTCAGCGACCCATGCTGAGTCTTCCGTCCCGACTTTTACCTTCCAGACCGGATTCCAGTTAAAATCATTCCTCGCAGGATTGTATTTTATCAGGTCACATTTCTGTCCCCATGCGGTCACTGAAAACTCAAAACCGGAGCGGTAATCATGGTAACTGTCGAATGCTATCCCCACCACATCGCCCACAAATTCTTCCCGGCTCCCGGCCATCCTCAGAATTTTGGAAGGGTCGTCAAAAGCACGAAAGGCGATGTAGATATTCTTGTCATCGTACTGAATATTTAATTCAGTCGGACGACTGGGCCTTGCACCTTCCTTCGGGATCCACTGGGTATAATCTCCGGCCCATGTCCCGGCCTTCCACAAGGCATCATCGAGTTTTCCGTCAATTTTTGGTTTCGGGGTCAAAAGCCTGGAGGTTGTATACACACGTGGTTCTTTTTTCGGCACCGTAGTCTGGCCAAGACCGTTACTGATGAAAGTCGTGGAAAGAAGTATGAATGATATTCCTGAGGAGAGATAAAAAGACAGGCTTTTTGCCATTTCTGTTGGGATGTTTACTGCAGTATTCTGCGCCTGTACCAAATTTATGATTATTATTTGGTTTTAAGGACTGCAGAATCAAAACAGTGAAAGGAATTGGAACCTTCCGTTTATCTGCGGCTTCTCTTCCTTAACTGCATTTGCCTGAGAGTTTAACTAAAGTGATTCATTGTGAGTGTCATCCAAGGTTTTTCTTATTCAAACCCTATTATCTTCTGCCGGATTCAGGACTACCGGGAGGAAAGGACTTAGATGCGGAGAACTGAGAAATGCCAGGCGTTTTACGGATATCTTCCAATCCGGTTTGATAGCAGATAAAACTGACACCCCATAATTAAAACCTAAAAAGAGATATTCCCGTATAACAATTCGGCCATTGGAGTTGGGAGAGCATTTCAACAAGAGTCAGTTACGTGTACCGGTTGAAAGGAAATATAATCAAACCCGGGGGATGAACGGCCGTCGGAATTTAATAAGTTATAATTAATTGTATAAAGGAAGGAAAAACAAAATGAGCAAATTTTTCAAATTCGGAGAAGAGGTGGAAGGATACAATATCCCGGTGCTAAATGAGCGGGAGATTAGGGCAGCTGCCGGCATCCTGTTTTTAATGATGTTTATCTCCATCCTGGAGGTAATGTACAAGGGAAACTTTACATGGCTTAAGTATGCCGTGGTTATTTTCCTGACAGACATACTGATACGTGTCCTGATTAGTCCACGGATGGCACCGACCCTGATCATAGGACGTTTGATCGTAAGGAATCAAACTCCAGAATATGTAGGTGCCAAACAAAAATTATTTGCCTGGGTCATTGGAATTATCCTGGCACTTACCATGTTCATTCTGCTGGTAGTGGTCAATTCCTACAGCCCAATTACAGGTATTATCTGTCTGATCTGTTTGATATTCCTTTTCTTTGAATCTGCTTTTGGCATTTGTCTGGGTTGTAAATTCTACTCCCTCTTCAACAAGGGGAAGGCCCAATACTGTCCGGGTGAGGTTTGTGAAGTAAAAGACAGGCAAGCCATTCAGAAGACCAGCTGGGTACAGTTGATCATCGTTGCCGCATTTATAGGCTACATTTTCCTGGTTATTTCAACGATGAAGGAGGGTTTCAGCAAGCCACCCTACGACTTGTTCGGGTTAGAAAAACACCAGCCGGCAAAGTAAAATCCGGTTAACTCTCCCTGGCAAAAATCCCCGGGAGCAGGTGTATAAATGCAAGGGCTGCATTTCAATGGGAGGAGTTCATCCGAAGTTCTTTCTCCTGTTCATTGAAATGGGGCCCTTGTTATTCAGTTCCAGGCTGTTTAATCGGGGGGAAGGCTATTACCCTTCGCGGAGCAAGGCAACGCCGGTCAAAATCATTTAGGTTGCCAGTAACACACTTTTGGAGAGACAATTGCCCCTTCGGCTTTTAACTTAGCCATTGCTTTATCAACCTCTTTGCGCTCCAGTTGGGTTAATTCTGCAATCTTCCCGGCGTTTAAGGGAACACCTGCATTTTTCATGGCTTCCAGCACCTGTTCTTTAATTTCCATAGTTCTTTTTTTGCGAATAATATATGGCCATAAATATGGCAAAACTATCTCTCCGGCACAAACCAAACTGACGGGTTTTTCGAGGAGAATTTTGATTCAGAGTAAGATTCAGCGCGTGATTTTTTCAAGGGATAAACTGCTGCCTGATTTAGTTAACGATGGAAATATTTTAGCATCAAAGCGTGAAGGTCTGATTTGTTGACAGGTTTTGACAAAAAATCATTACAGCCTGCATTTTTTGCCTTTTCCCTGTCACCTCTCAAACCAAAGGCTGTCTGGGCAATAATTATCACATCCTTGTTGAATCTGCGGATTTGCCGGGTTGCTTCGAACCCATCCAGTCCGGGCATCTTGATGTCCATGAAAATCAGGTCAAGATCCGGATGATCCAGGCAGAATTCAACCGACTCTGATCCTGTATTCACACTGAAGACGCGGTTGCTGAAAGCATGGGTGAGCATTCTGATTAAATTCTCTGAAAGTTCATTGTCTTCAGCTATAAGTATCTTCAGGTTTTTTATCTGGTCAGTAATTTCTTCGGATGAGTTGCCGGCATTGTCCAACCCACTGCTGCAATCCGTTGTGTCGGGTAAGGTAAAAAAGAATTCAGACCCTTTCCCTTCCTCACTTTCAACCCATAATTCCCCGCAGTGTTTTTCGACAAATTCCTTGCAGAGGAGGAGTCCCAAACCTGAGCTTTGTTCGCCGTCAGTACCCGGCCGACTGTTGTTTACCGCCAGTTTGAAAAGATTGGACAGCAAGGGCTGACTCATGCCAATGCCGGAGTCTTTTACAATAAACACAGTAGTGTTGTTCTCGGTCAGACTTGCAGATAATGTAATTTTCCCAGCTGTGGGGGTGAATTTTATTGCATTGCTTACCAGGTTGCGAACGATGGACTGGAGCATGTTGATATCGGCAAAAACGGTATGGTTCTCCGCTATCTTTATTTCCAGTTGCAGCTCCTTTTTCCGGATTGAATCCGTAAGGGTTTTGGTACAGTCAGTGGTCAGCGAAAACAGGTTCACCGGTTGTGGTTTAAAGGCAGTATGACCCTGCTGCATTCGTGACCACTCCAGGAGATTCTCCAGCAGGCTGAAGATATTTTTAGCCGACTGGCTCATTTCCAGCGTCATATCCCTCATCTGACTGGGAGAGAAATTTGTGCAATCTTCGGCCATCATTTCGGTATAGGACATAAATCCTCCTAACGGACCACGCAGGTCGTGTGAAATTATGGAAAAAAATTTGTCCTTGGTGGCTATTAATTCCTGGAGTTCCTTGCTTTGCTGCTGAAGTAACTTGCTTTGGAGGTGAAGTTTGAGATGCGTTTTTACCCTGGCAGAGACCTCTTCGGAATGGAAAGGTTTGGTGATAAAGTCTACGCCTCCTGATTTCAAGGCGTTTACGATATCGCTGGTTTCATTCAGGGCACTGATGAAAATTATGGGGATTTCGTTCAAAGCTTCATGGGCTTTTAAAATCCGGCAAACCTCAAATCCATCCATTTCGGGCATCATTATATCCAGTAGAATCAGATCCGGCTTTTCCTTTTCCGCTACCTGCAACGCGAGCTTCCCGCTTGGAACCGGCCGAACCTTATAGCCGTCCAGCTTCAGGATGTCACCCAGTATCTTCAGGTTGGCCGGGACATCATCAACGATAAGAATGTTTGGAATGGTGTGGAGTAACTTGTTTTCTTCGTTCATCCTATTTCCCCTTTTCTGTTTAACAATTGTTCCAGTGTGGTATATTCGTAATTTTCAGCAAGATGCATCAGGTGTTTTGCCAGGTCTTTGTTTGTTGTCTTCACGCTTTTGCACAACTTAATCAACTGATCAATATCAGCGACAGAAAGTGCATTTTGCATTTTTAATACAAGGCTGTTGGGTAATTGTGCCATATCTGAATCCAGCGCGCTCCCGTCATCTGTGTACCTGGCCTTTTGGGGCATTGCCTCCTCTTCATAGATGTACCGGATATTTAGAATTTTGCCAATGGTATTAAATAATTCGCTTTCCCTGAATGGTTTGCGGATAAAACCCTGGACTCCCAGTGAGTTTATCTTTTTCAATTCATCTTCAAACGTACTGGCGGTGAGGGCAACAATTGGAATTGAACTGCCAATTTCCATGGATCTGATTTTACTGGTTGCTTCATATCCATCCATAACCGGCATCCGCATGTCCATAAGAATCAAATGGGGACTCCATTTTTCAAATTTAGATATGGCATCCAGCCCGTTGATGGCTTCCATTGTTTCGAATCCTACTAAGTTGAGGAGGGTTGAGGCGACTTGTAAATTGTCATCTTTATCGTCAACCACCAAAATTCGAAATTGTTTTTCCTGATTTTCTATCCCAATGACTTGCCGGGTTTGAATTCTTTCTACTGAACCGGAGTGGCCTGGTTTTATTTCGACATGAAAAGTAAAGACGGAACCTTTTCCTACTTCGCTTGTAACGGTAATGTCTCCACCCATCAATATTGCGAGTTCCCGGCTTAAGGCGAGACCCAGCCCGGTTCCGCTGCCCTTGTTTACACCTGAACTTGTTTGCTCAAAATGTTTGAAAAGCTTGTCAATTTCATCCTCCGGAATGCCTGGGCCAGTGTCCTGTATTTCCACGACAAGCCTGGAAAAATCCTCCGGATTTTCAGCGTGAACTTTTACGGTTATTCCCCCAATGTCGGTAAATTTCAGCGCATTGCCGATTAGATTCACGAAAATCTGGCGTAATTTACCTTCATCAACGTTAACATACCGGGGAAGGTCCGGAGATCTCTCGCATACAAACTCCAGGTTCTTGGACCGGGTAAATTCCCTGAAGATCATTTGGATGTCATCCAGTAATGAATGCAGGTCAATATCTGAAGGAGTTACCTCTACCCGTCCTGCTTCAATTTTAGACAATTCCAGGATATCATTGATCAGGGCCAGAAGATGCTCCCCCGCATGAATAATGGAAAGGTTGTACTCCTTTTGCTGGTCAGAGAGCATTTTATCGCGGTTCATCAATTGGGAGAATCCTATAATTGCATTCAACGGTGTCCTTATTTCATGGGACATGTTGGCAAGGAATGAACTTTTGAATTTATTCGCCAGCTCTGCTTCCTGCTTGGCTTTGACAAGAGCCATTTCAATCTTCTTCCGGCCGGTGATATCCCGCAGAACACCAACAGCATGCCATTGGTTGTTCAGTTTGATGGATGAAAGTGATACCTGAATGGAGATTTCGCCGCCATCTTTCCTGAGGGCCTCCATGTCCAGAGTTTTACCCAGGGCATCGCCCTGTCCGGTTTGTTGAAAATTGGGTAAGGCATTGTCCTGATCAACATAATAGCGGGTTGGGACGATAAGATTTTGGAGATTCATTCCGATAGCCTCTGATCTTGAATATCCGAAGATGCGTTCCGCTGCAGGGTTCCAATAAGTGATCATTCCTTCCGAATCTATCATTGTAATTGCGTCATGGGCAGAGTCGGTGATGGAGCGCATGGTATTCTCACTTTCGCGAAGAATGGTCTCTGCCTGCTTGCGCTCAATGGCGATGGCAATTTTACTACCTGCGGAGGAGAGAAATTGAATATCGGATTCCGAATAGACCTGCTCCTTCCCGTAGTGCTGAAGAACCAATACCCCAATTGTTTTTGACGGAGTCTTCAAAGGTACCCCGATCCAGGAAGGGGAGGGTGAGCCCACCAGTATTGCTTCCTTTTTTTCTACCAGCTTGCGGAATTTCTCCGGTGTAAGCAGCAATGGTTTTCCGGTACGGAATACGTAGGAGGTGACGCTGTTCTTCATTGCCAGGGGTTCCGGCTTCGGATCAAACTGATCAATAAAATAGGGAAAGCTAAACAGCGCAGTGCCTTCATCGTAAATGGCCACGAAACAGTTCTCGGCATACAGTACTTTCTTGAGCGACTGATGAATCGACTTCAGAAATTCATTGAGGTTATCAGTTTCTGAAATACTCTGTGTCATTTCAAATCTTACCTCCCGTTCAAGTTCCAGCTTCTTCTGTTCAGTAATATCAGTTGCAACCCCGATCATGGCAAAGGGATTCCCATCGTTGTCCTTAACAAGAGAAGCAGAAACAAATACCGGAAAATCAGTCCCGTCCTTTTTCCGGTTCAGTACCTCTCCCTGCCAGTCGCCCTTTAGGGTAGAAGGAAGAATTACATCAACCTGCTCGGCTTTGTTATTGGGAGAACGAACCATGCTGATGTTGTTTCCCAGCAGCTCCTGCTCTTCGTACTGATAGGTGGCTAAGAATGCATTGTTGACAAAAATTATGTCATTGTTCATGTCGGTAATTGTCACGCATTCACTGATGCACCTAACCGCATGGTACAATAAATGTACAGTTTCCTTTTCGGGATTTTGGGTGTTTGATGTTGCGGAGGTGTCATTGCTTTCCAGTAATACCTGCAACGATTTTATCAGCTCTTCTTTGGATTTCGGTCTGTTTGTCATTTAAATCGAATTTCATAACGACCTAAAAATAGTAAATCTTTCCATTTGTGATTAACATAAGTATAAGAAGGAAATGATTTATTTCCCAAAAAAGGACGGCAGGTTGTCAGGTCAATAAACACAAAGGCCAATCAGACCACATTTTTGCAGTCGGAACAGCATAAACAGCAGTGATCAGGCATATCCTGAACCTGCATACACCAAGTCTTGACCTTTTTCTATTCTTTGGATTTGGCTTGTTTGCTCACCATTTCCGTGAAACTTCTGGCGGCATTGGAGAATTCGGATGGCATCAATATCACGGTGGTAGTGTTGTTGTCGATGCCAATCTCGGCAAGCATCTGCATTCTTCTCAATTCGAGGGAGAAAGGGCTGCTTTCCATCTGTTTGGCACCTTGTGTCAGTTTGATGGAGGACTCGAGTTCGGCTTCTGCCTTGATGATTCTGGCGCGTTTTTCGCGGATGGCTTCCGCCTCACGGGCCATTGCCCGCTGCATGGATTCGGGGATCTCTACATCCTTCATCTCAACCATCTCGATTTTGACACCCCAGGATTCAGTGGCTTCATCCACAATTTTTTGCAGAGTTGCGTTTATTTGTTCACGTTCTCTCAGGACTTCATCGAGGTGGTGCTGACCGATGATGTTGCGTAGGGCAGTGACCGAAAATTGGTAGACGGCCTGGTTGTAATTGGCAATTTTAATCACGGCATTTTCCGGATTTGTAACCCTGAACCAAAGAACAGCATTCACTTTGATGGTTACACTGTCCTTGGTGATGGTTTCCTGCTGCTCGAGATCGACAGTTTTGGTACGTATATCGATGGTCTGTTGACGGTCGATCAACGGGATGATCCAGTAGAGCCCCGGCCCCCTGGTGGATTCATATCTTCCCAACCGGAAGACAATGGCACGTTCGTATTCCTGCGCAATTCGGAAACCGGCAATAATCAGAATCACAACGGCAATTAGTATTGGGTAAATGAGTTCCATGGAGTAGAAATTAAATGAGATATAAAGGTAATCAAAATGTACGGATTAAGATTTCTAAGATTATGGTTTCGCTCATTTGTCTGATCCAGGATTTACTTTCTTAGTATCCGAAACAAATTTATTGGTTGAAAATTTTGGGGGTAAAGCAGGTTCTAACCCGGTAAAATGATTTGTACTTTCTTAGCTCATCAAAAGGGGATGGGGAGATCATCGATGGCAGCAATTATGCCTTACATCCTGATTAAAGCCCTTTTGAATTAAGCCAGGCCAAAAAGAATCAATAAATAATAGACAACAGCTGCGATAAGCATTGATATTGGAATGGTCAGTATCCAGGCATAAAAAAGGTTTATTGTTATGCCCCAATGTACGATTGTCACCCTTTTGGTCAGTCCTGTTCCAATAATGGCACCTGTTATGGTATGCGTAGTACTCACAGGAATTCCAAAAGCTTCTGTCCCGAAAAGCAATGCAGCCCCCGCTGTTTCTGCGGTTACCCCTTCAAATGAGGTCAACTTGGTTATTTTTGTCCCCATCGTCTTGACAATCCTCCACCCTCCTGATATGGTCCCGATACTTATGGCAGCATAGCATCCCATCACCACCCAGTAGGGAATCGTGTGAATTTTTCCATTTACCATGGTAATCTGAGCCCACTCCGGGATCAATGCCGGATCTACCCCTTTGAAGGCAACAAATAAGGCTGCAGCAATAATCCCCATTACTTTTTGAGCATCGTTTCCTCCGTGTCCCAGGCTAAACAGGGCAGAGGAGAGCAGCTGGAATTTTCTGAAATACCTGTTCAGCTTATGTGGATTGCCTTTTTGCAACAGGTTGAGCAGCAATACGGATAACAGGTAAGAAAGGGCCATTCCCAAAAATGGGGCAAGAAAAATAAAGGAGGCGATTTTAATAATCACACTGGTTTTCACCACCTCCCATCCTGCATAGGCAATGGCGGCACCCGCAAAACCTCCAACAAGGGTATGGGAGGAACTTGATGGAATTCCGAGGTACCAGGTCAGCAAGTTCCAGAGTATGGCAGCAAGTACTCCTGCAAGAATTACCTGGAGGTTGATGGCATTGGTGTCGACTACTTTGGCAATTGTATCAGCAATGTTTAATTCAAAGAAAGCATAAGCCAGAAAATTGAAGGCTGCGGCCCAAAGTACTGCCTGGAAAGGAGACAATACCTTCGTGGATACGACGGTTGCAATTGAATTCGCAGCATCATGGAACCCATTGATGAAATCAAACAAAAAGGCAAGAACAATGATGATAATCAGCAGGGTAAAATCCATGGTTGTACGATTGATAGGTTATTTTCCATATATATTGAATTGTCAGCCCATTTTAATGATCTGGGTAAAAAAGATGTTTCCGACTTCGTCACATTTTCTGATAGCTTTTTCCATGCTGAATAAAATATCCCTCTTTTTGATAAGGTCGATGGCGTTATCCTCCTGATCAAAAAGCCTTGAAAGATATTCCTGGTATATATCATCTGCCTGGCATTCAAATTCGCGGATTTTGTCACTGGAATGCATATGATTTTTGAAATCGCTAACAGTATGGACACTCCGAAGAACATTCTGGATTTCTTTGGTGGCGAAATGGATGCGGTCAGCTATCCTGGTGAATTCTTCCGGAATGCTGGTTAGCTTGTAAAAATTAATTCTGGAGGATGCTGAATAAATGTAATCCACTATGTCATCCATTTTATTGATCAGTCCGTGTATGTCTTCCCTGTCGAAAGGTGTAACAAGAGTCCCGTTTAACTCAATGAGCAGTTTCCTGGTAATATTGTCACCAGAATGCTCAGCCTCTCTGATCTGCTCCAGGTACTCCATCCTTGCGCCGGGATGATGTTCCCTGACCAGTTTGATCAATAATTCAGAGGCTAGAACGAGATTGTCTGCCGCTTCGCTGAACAGGGGAAAAAACCTGCGGTCTTCCGGTACAAGGAATCCAAAAATCTCTTTGAGCTTCATGGCGGGAAATATTTTAATGAGATTTTGAGGGCAACTAAATTTAAATAAAATCCAGGTCTAATCCAACTACAAATGTTACAAATCGGTTAAGTAAATGTTACAATTCTTAAAATTGGTACAATTCTGAACCGGGGGCCAGAATACTACCGGACCCGGTTTTTCAGTATATGAACCAACAGAAAGATCCAGGCGGCAACCAGTGTTAATCCACCTATTGGAACAATCATCCCCAGTGCTTTATTTCCCGTTATCGCCAGAAGGTATAGAAACCCTGAAAATATGGTTGTTCCAGCCATGAAAAGGTAACCAGACCATTCCAGGGTTTTCGTTGGTTGGAAACGCATAAGAATTCCTGTACAGATCAAGGCAAAAGTGTGATAAAACTGGTACTGGTTTCCTGTTTTATATATTTCAAGCATCTCAGGTGAAATCATTTGCTGGAGGAGGTGTGCTCCAAAGGCGCCGAGCAGAACGGCCAAGGCACCGCTAATGGCCCCTGCTGTTAAGAATAATCGCATAATTTTATTTTATGGAGGTAAATCTAGAAAAAAGGGGAGTGCTGACAACTTTTTATTTAATATTTTCCTGACTTTAAACAGATAAATTTCACAATGCGTTCATTGTTAATTATCTAAATATACCCGATCAATCTATCTGTTGTTGGTTTGTTTTTGAAACTGAGACATCTCCGGCAGGAGGTTATTTGAAACATTTTTAATTTTTCCGGGTAAAATCATATGATTCACTTTCATTCACAAAATGGACAAAAAGAAGATTATAGTAGTCGGGGGCGGCTTTGCCGGCTTACAATTCATCCGGCATCTTGACGAGGAATTGTTTGAGGTACTTTTGATTGACAAGCAAAATCACCACCAGTTTCAACCCCTTTTTTACCAGGTGGCTACTTCACAGATAGAACCTTCAAGTATCTCATTCCCATTGCGTAAGATATTCCACCACAGGAAAAATATGCAGATCCGTCTGGCTGAGGTACTACGGGTGAATAGTCCTGCCAATACCCTGGAAACTTCGATAGGCTCATTCCGGTTTGATTTGCTCGTTGTAGCGATTGGCGGGAAAACAAATTTCTTTGGCAATAAAAAAATTGAAGAATATGCTTACGCGTTGAAAACAACCTATGACGCCATTGAAATAAGGAACAACATCCTGCTGAACTTCGAAAAGATATTGTCTGCCGGTGAAGAAGAAAGGGAGTACCTGATGAATATTGTCATTGTAGGTGCCGGACCAACAGGAGTTGAATTGTGTGGTTCTTTCGCGGAAATCAAATCCAACATTCTCCCCAAAGATTACCCCCACATTGACTTCAGGGATTTAAAAATCATTCTTCTCGAAGGCAGTTCGGCAACTCTGAACGGCATGAGCGATCTTGCAAAAAGAAGTTCGGAAAAATACCTGCGGGATATGGGGGTCGAAATCAGGACCAATGTCTTTGTGACGGATTATGACGGGAAGACTGTTCTGCTCAACAATGGCGACACGATTAAAAGCAGGAGTGTCATATGGACTGCAGGTATCACCGGTAATACGATTGACGGCCTGAAAACGGAGGTTGTTCTTCCAAACGGGAGGATAAAAACAGACAGGTACAACCAGGTTGAAGGGTATGGTAATATTTATGCCATCGGAGACATTGCATATATGGAAACTCCGTTGTATCCCAAAGGTCATCCGCAGGTGGCAAATGTGGCAATACACCAGGCAAGGAAGCTTGCAAGGAATCTGAAAGCAACAATGAAAGGAAGGAAATTGAAACCATATGAATATGTAAATTTTGGATCCATGGCAACTATAGGCACCAACAAAGCTGTTGTGGATCTTCCGTTCATACAGTTCAAAGGATACTTCGCCTGGTTTGTGTGGATGTTTCTTCACCTGATGCTAATACTGAGCGTCAGGAATAAACTGGTTATTTTCATTAACTGGGCCTGGGGTTACCTGACCAAAGACTCTTCGCTCAGGTTGATTCTGAAAAATAATATTCGGGGCTACAACCTAAAACCCGATTCAGAATAGTTGGAGCACAACAGGCATTCGAGGGTCTATAGTACTTATCTCTAAGTAAATATGCAGCCCTTGGGGAAATGCGGATGTAAATCGGCCTTAAAAACCCGGGGGTTACAAAAGGTAAAAGGCCAGTACTTTATTGGCAGCCTCGTTGTATTCTTCCTTCCCGGAGTAATTGTACATATTCCACAATGCCACCAAAACGCTGCTGTAGGCAACCTGTTTTTCCTTGCCAAGAAAAGTTTCTCCGCCCGCAAAGACCCGCGAATTTCCTTCTGCAGATATTTCACCGGTAGGTTTTATCCTAGACATTTCCCACCGGGTAGCGCAGGCCAGGTTGTCATAGAGTACCTGACGCATGGGGTCATCACTCTTCATGATTGAAAGTAACCTGAAACCAATGGCAATGCCAACACCCTGGTAACTGCTGTCGTACCCTGAACCCTCCATGAAATAGCCTTCTGGTTCCTTTTTGGCGAGTGCAAGGTTCACAAAATCAAGGCCGGTTTTCATGGCCTCCTCGTCGTTCAGGTATTTCCCCATGGCATAAAATGCCAGTGCATCAAAAAATAAACGGTTGGGAGCGTCAGCATCAATTTGCTTCAAAATGAGGGCATTGGATTTTAGATAGTTCAGGGAAAGCTGGTATTTCGGCACTAGATTTTCAATCCTGGCTTTAGCTGCCAACTGGGCCTGGTAGCCCGGATTTTCGTGCAGGGCCAGCAATCCTGATCCAAGGGCAGAATAGAAAAAAGCAATTCCGCTTATTCTATCTCCAGCAGTAACTGTCCCCGTATTAATTAGTTCTGATGGGATTTCGAGCTGAAAATCCCCGTCAGGTTTTTGGTATTTAAAACTGTATTCGATGGCCCTGACAACCATTTCGAGTGCTGTTGAATTTTGTGCATCTACTGCAAAATCAGCGAGTGGTGAAATTCCCATTTGAAATCTTACATGAAAATAGCCCGGCTTGTTTCTGTCCAAAGCTCCGGAGGCATCTGTCTGGTTTGAAGTTGCCAGTTTTTCAATGATGTCATTCCTGAACGCAGCAGTCATTTCATTCTGTGTGTAAAAACGCTGATTGGGGTCAACAGTGCACAGCGGATCCGCAATATCATTTCCGTGATTATTGCAGGAGCAGGTCAGCCAGGTTAGTAGAAAAAGTAAATATTGTTTCATCAGCCGGGAGGATCAATCCAGTCATTGTAACTGGGAATAAAAGTAATGGTAATTTGGTCCTGCTGTGATTGATAAAGGGGAGAAAGAGACGATTATTTCCAGAAGGTTTAATTATCTTTTCCCGGTTGCCCGGAGAGTATTTCCAATCTACGGAAAAATCGTCGGGTCTTTCCCTTGTTATGCCAGGATTAAGTTGTAAATTCATTGGGTTAAAAATTATTTGAAATTCTAAAGCAATCGAGTATATGAAAAAAGCAATTATTTCAAGGCGCAGATTCTTGGGAACCACTGCTGCTGCTGCCGCAGTTTCGATGGTACCATTTAATTTTTCGTTCGCCAACAGCAGTAAAAAGCCCAATTCAAAAGTGAACGGCGTACAGTTGGGACTCACCACCTATTCCTACCGTGCAATTTCACACAACCTGGAGGAGGTGCTGGAGTATGTACTCAAGGCCGGAGTTAATGCGCTGGAAATGAGAAGTGTACTCGAAGAAGGGCTAGGAATTCCTCCGTCGCCGACCCAGGTACGGAAAGGGGAGGTAATATCTGCCCAGGAAAAGGCTGAGCGTGCCAAAGCTGCTGATGCGGCCAGGGAAGCACAGCGCAGCTGGCGATTGTCTCTGCCCCTGCAAAAGTACGCTGATGTGCGAAAAATGTACAATGACGCAGGCGTTGACATACACATTGCCAAATTCGCTCCATCTTCCTGGACGGATGAAGAGATTGATTATGCCTACGATGCTGCCAAAATTCTGGGGGCTTACGGTATTACAAATGAAGCCAGTGATGATGCCTGCAAACGCCTGGGCAAATTTGCCGAAAAGCATAACAGCCTTGCTATTTACCATACGCACGGACAATTTGGCGAGCCGGGGTTCGATATTGACACCTTGCTTGCCTATTCTCCCGCCAACAGGCTTAATCTTGATGTGGGGCACTATTTCGGAGTAACCGGTAAACATCCGAATGAAGTCATTGTCAAATATCACGACAGGATTCCGATGATACACATGAAAGACAAGACTGGACCCAATCATGCAACACCCAATACCAACAAGCCTTTTGGACAGGGAGAAACACCGATTGCTGATATCCTTCTGCTGCTTAAAAAAGAGAAGTGGCCCATTGATGTTTTTGTTGAGCTGGAATACAACATCGGGCAGGATTCAGATCCGGTAAAGGAGGTCATCAAATGCATCGATTACATGAGAAATATTCTCGAGTGAGTCTTGCGAAGGTTTCAGTCCTTTGTTTTCCGGGATCCTGAAGCTAATTATCCAGCCTGACAAGTGGCAGGGGCGATTACCCCAGGTACGAAAACAGGATTCGTTTCAATTCAACGGGTCAAAGATTATTAATGGTGCTGTTCGGGAGCTGATTTTCGAACCTACTGGTGCAAATATTTCACCATAACTCTTTGTAAATCTTTCACTGCAACGGGTTTTGCGATATAATCATTGCAGCCCGCCAATATCGCCTTTGCCCTGTCTCCAGCCATTCTATAGGCAGTTTGTGCAATAATTACTACTTCCTTACTGGATCTGCGTATTCGCCTGGTTGCTTCAAAGCCATCCAGGACAGGCATTTTCAGGTCCATTAATATCAGGCTGATATCCGGATTTTTATTATAAATATCAATAGCTTCATTGCCATTGTGGGCCTGCAGCAATTCTATGCTAACATCCGCCAGAATGTGCTTCATATATTTCATGGATACTTCGTCGTCTTCAACCAGCAGTATCTTGACCTTCTTTATCTTGAAGGTCTTTGTTTTTACGGGCCCGAATTTTTGACTTTCAGCAGTTAAACTTACATTGACAGGCAGTGTGAAATAGAAAATTGATCCTTGTCCCTTCTCACTCTCAACCCATATCTTTCCTCCCATCAGCTCAACATAGGCCTTTGAGATGGCTAGTCCGAGCCCGGCACCTTCATAGGAACGGCTCAAAGAATCACTCACCTGTCTGAATCTGTCAAATATTATTTCCTGATGCTCCGGATCTATCCCAATGCCAGTGTCTTTAACATAGAACTGGAAATAATGGTCTATTTTGTCGCAGCCAAATTCGACGGTACCGGAATGTGTGAATTTAATGGCATTCTTGACTAAATTAATCAGAATAGTATCCAATTTCTGTTCGTCAGCAGTAATTCGGGCATCATGGGCGGAAAGGGAATTGCTGTAAATTATTTTTATTCCTTTTTGTTCGGCACTCCTGTTAAAGAAGTCTTTTATGTATTCAAGCTTCTCCCAGATATTGTAAGATGTCAGATAACTGTTTACTTCTCCGGCATCTATTCTTGAAATATCCATGATATCATTCATCAGGCTGAGCATTCTGTTCCCGCTCTGCTCGATTAACTGGATGAAAAAATTCTTGTCATTTCCATCGAGGTCCGGTTCCTTCAATAATTCGGTGAAACCCAAAATGCCATTCATGGGAGTCCTTATCTCGTGGCTCATATTGGCAAGAAAGGCAGATTTTAGACGGTCGCTTTCTTCTGCTTTTTCTTTGGCCTGAACTAATTCCTGCTCAGTTTTCTTTTGATCTGTGATATCAAAGCAATGCCCAATGTAACCAACGAATTCCCCTTTTACGTTGTAATTTGGTGTCCCCTTATCCAGCAGCCATCTGTATTCGCCGCTTACATGGAGCAGCCTGTATTCCATGCTGAAAGACTCTCTTTGATCGAATGCATTCACAAAAGTCTGCAGGCATTGATCGTGATCGTCCGGATGAATTCCGGCTGCCCAACCATTGCCAACTTCCTGTTTGGGTGTTCGACCGGTAAATTTATACCAGGGGTCATTAAAATAGGTGCAATTCTTAGTTGTATCGGCTGTCCAGATCAGTGCATTTCCAGAATTGGCAAGATTACGGTACTGGATTTCCTTCTCTCGTAATTCTTCATCCGAATTCTGGCGTTCTGTTATATCCGCTATGGTGCCAATCATCCTTATTGGCCGGTTTTCATCATTCAGAATCAGATCGCCTATTCCATGCACCCAGCGTTCTACCTTATCATTCTGTCTGATAATTTTATAGACCTTGTCGAACCTGATATTTTTACCAAGGACTTCATTTGTCCAGTAGCCGGCCATAGTTTCTTTAAAATCAGGATGCGTGAAAGAAAGCCACCCATCAACCGATTTGTCAAAATTTTCATTGATACCGAAGATTTCATCCAGTACTTCAGAACTTGTCCAGATTCCGGTCAAAATGTCGAGAGTATAGGTTCCAAGTCCGGCAATTTTCTGGGTATCCTTCAAAAATCGTTCACTCTCCCGCAATTTATTCTCGCTTGCCTTGGTCTTATCAAGCGCAATCTGTAATTCCTCCTCGCCCTTTTTAAACAAAGAAACCAATTCATTTTGCTCAACTCTCCGGAGAGTCATTTCACTGATCAGTTCAGTCATTTTCAATAAAAATTCCATGGTTTGGGTTACGACCTGCTCCGAAATGACAGGAACCTTATCCAGGGCGGAGAGATAGGCCTTCTCTTCGAATCCAAATTTTGCAGCCTGTTGGCGGAAGAATTCCCGGTCGGGCTTTTCGAAGAGCAACTGTCCGGTAAAGAGGTTTCCAATATGCTCGCCATTGATAACGATTGGAAATGCCACATCAATAAGTCCGTTTAAGCACTTATAGTATTTGTATTTTCCACCTTGTAACAGTAAATCAGTCAGGCAAGTGTCACTCTTTGTGCACATTGCAGCGGTTTCCGGATGAAGGCGGTGAAAATCAGTACAGATCTCCCGCCATCCGGATTGGGACAAAACATTCCCTTCCAGATCCAGAATGCCGGAAACAAAACCCGTAGCTTTGCTAAACCCTTCGAGCAGGGTGTTAACTTTTTCAAAATCAATTATGTCTAATAGCCTGGACTTCACTTTAAAACGCCTTGAAAATTAGAGTTGTTAACCTGGGTTAACAGGTACTTTACAGAACTGAAACAGGAATTTCCCGATTTCAAAAATTAGAAAGAAAAAACTAACAATATGTACAATAAGTGTGGCAGGCTAAATTCTCTATTCGCAGGGTCTGTTGGCACAACCAAATTAAGATATGTTGTTCAAGGCACAGGAATAATTGAAAAGGGGAGGTTGCAGGTACAATCGGACTCTTTAGAATAAATAGGTTTAACCTATTCAAAGTTAACAACTTATTTAATATAATGTAAAACTGCAAGAAATTTCATCAACTCTCACTGTTTCTTCAATCCTCTATCATTCGCAAACGATAAATAAATTCAGTCCGTAACAGGTAGCGGATTTCTTTGTTCCGGTGTGAGGACTGGTATTTCTCAAAAACAGGGGAAAAATGGAGAATTGGGGTTGATTGTCCTTACGGGCCAGTCCGGCCGGATCATGGAAACAATAATGTGTACCTTCAGTGTACCTGGCAACTTCACAAAGCAACCTGGTTAAATGCCATGGGAATTCTCCATGGAAGGGAGTTTATTCCCCTAGCCGGAGAGTTTTCGGGAGCAAAATTTCAGGACTTAAAACAGTAGAATCTTCCCAATCTTTTTCCAATTTTAAAAATTTATTAATTGTAAGGAACAAATGGCTGATTAATATCCACTTTTACGTGCAAATGCTATTTTTACGATTATAATTACCTGTAATAATTTAGGATGATGGAGAATAACCTGGTGGGATCAAAAATTACTTCAATCCGTGAAAGCAAGAATGTTGGTATTGAAGAACTGGCAGAACGGTGTGGGTTTTCGGAAAATATGATGGAAAAGATTGAAAACGGAGATACCATTCCATCTCTCGGACACCTGATCAAGGTTGCGCGTGTACTTGGAGTCAGGCTTGGAACATTCCTGGACGACAACGACCGGCTGGGACCTGTGATTTCACGCAAAGGGCAGGCCATTCAAGGTTCAGGTTTCTCAACTACCAACAACGATACCGGATCCGGGCTAACTTTTCATCCACTGGCAGGCGATAAATCAGGAAGGCATTTTGAACCTTTCCTGATCAATATTGCCTCTTCGGCTGCATCCATCACACACTTGTCTGCACATGAAGGTGAGGAGTTTATTTATGTTCTCTCGGGGGAGATTGAAATTTCCTATGGCAGGGAGCGTTATCGTCTTGCGCAGGGTGACAGCATATATTACGATTCTGTCGTTGACCACAATGTTCACTCGGCCAACGGAGAACCAGCCGTCATACTGGCAATTGTTTATGCTCCTTTTTAAGTGAAGCTGTCATCTGATGAAACATGATTAGGAGCTGCTGTTTAATTAACTCCTATATTCCTTTACAACATCGATTCACTAACCATTGAGCACCTTAATATACATCAATCGTCTCTCATGGAATTAATTGAAACTACCTTCGGCCAGTTCCTCGAACGGTGGGCAGCACTGACTCCCGAAAAGGATTTTATTGTTTACCCCGACAGGGGATTGCGTTTTTCTTATACTGCCTTTAATGAAAGAGTGGATAACCTGTCTAAATCATTGCTTTACCTGGGGGTAAGGAAGGGAGATAAAATCGGGATTTTTGCCAACAATGTTCCCGACTGGCTTACCTATTTCTTTGCCACCGCCAAGATAGGAGGGGTATTGGTTACGATCAACACCAATTACAGAACCCATGAGCTCGAATACCTTGTAAAAAATTCGGACCTCCATACGCTGTGCCTGGTGAATGGATGGCGTGACAGCGACTATGTAAAGATGCTCTACGACCTGGTTCCGGAATTGAAAGAAAGTCAGCGCGGGTTTTTAAAGAGTGAAAAATTTCCGGAACTGAAAAACGTCATTTTCATGGGCCCCGAAAAGCATCGGGGGATGTACAATACCCCTGAACTGTTGCTGTTAGGTAATCAACTGGATAATAATATTTTAGACGAGGCAAAATCCCGGGTTAGCTGCCGGGATGTTGTCAATATGCAGTATACTTCCGGGACTACCGGTTTTCCGAAGGGAGTGATGCTGACCCATCATAACATCCTCAACAATGGCAATGCCACTGCCTCCTGCATGAATTTTTCGGAAGATGAGCGGCTGTGTGTCTGTGTTCCCCTCTTCCACTGTTTTGGGTGTGTTCTGGCCCTTTGCTCCATACTTTCGCGGGGCGGCACCCTGGTAATAGTTGAAAATTTCGACCCGCTGACGGTACTGGCTTCAGTGCAGAAGGAGAAATGTACTGCACTGCACGGTGTTCCTACTATGTTTATTTCAGAGCTGAACCACCCCATGTTCAGCCTTTTTGATCTCTCGTCCCTTCGTACGGGGATCATGGCCGGTGCACTTTGTCCGATTGAGACCATGAACAATGTGATGGAGAAGATGAACATGAAAGAGCTGATCATCGTTTACGGACTGACCGAATCCTCGCCGGGCATGACAGCAACCCGGGTGACCGATTCACCCCTGATCAGATCTACCACAGTGGGAAGGGCCTACCCATCGGTGGAAGTGATGGTGGCTGACCCTGAAACAGGGAAGGAACTACTTCCCGGAGAACAGGGTGAGTTGTGCTGCAGGGGATACAATGTAATGAAGGGTTACTACAAAAATGAGGAGGCTACCCTTAAAGCCATTGATCAGGAAGGATGGCTCCATTCAGGAGATTTGGGTGTCATGGACGAAAACGGTTATTTCAGGGTGACAGGTCGCATCAAAGACCTGATAATCAGAGGAGGAGAGAACATCTACCCCCGTGAAATTGAGAATTACCTTTACACCAATCCGGCCGTTGAGGCTGTTGAAGTGGTAGGAGTTGCCAGTGAAAAGTACGGCGAAGAGGTGGGTGCTTTCATCAAAAGGAAAGCGGGCTTCGAATTGAAGGAAGAGGATGTCATAGATTTTTGCCGGGGACAGATTGCCAGGTTCAAAATACCGAAGTACATTTTCTTCGTCGATCAGTTTCCTATGACCGCCAGTGGGAAGATCCAGAAATACAAATTGAGGGATATGGCACTTGAGCTGATTGCCGGGGGCGACACATCTTCCCTGTAATAGTTTTCCTGCTTTCCCATGCCTCATACTGAGGCGGGGTGCTATTGAGGATTATCAGTTCACATCATGGGTTCCGTCGGGGAGGAACTTTATTTCCGGCTGTAACCCGGTCTGGTTGAAGAGGTCATAACTCTTCTTGAGGTCGGTCCATAAGCTGGTCTTATCCTTGTCACGGCTGAAATTGGATATTAATCCTGAATATTTGGCATCACTCATTTTAGCAGGGAATATGGTGATTTTGATCTCTTCCTGTCCGCTGTTGTATGCCTCAATACAATATACATAGAGCTCCTTGATTCTTTCGTTGGTTATGGCAAGGCATCCTGAGGAAATACAGGAGCCGTGAATGAAAATATTATTTCCCAGGTGACCGCGAACACCCCTTGTACTGTCAGAAGCATTCGGATAATTGATCTTCACCGACAAATAATATTTGCTGAAGGGATTAAGATCGGAGATACGGTAGAATCCTTCCGGAACCTGCAGATCGCGGTAGCGCCTTTTGGGACCGACAGAGCCGGACATATCACAGATTGGGAATTCCTTAACCAGGATAAAAGTATTGTCGGAAATATTTTTAGCCCAAAGCTCAATAATTTTCTCTGTTTTGAAGGCCCGGAGATATATCCTGAGGCTATCTCTTGATATTGAATGTGCGGCAAGGTTTTTATCAACGATTTTCCCTTTATCGGTGTAGGCTTCCCTCACCCGGGTGAAATTCATTTCCTTCTCTCTGGATGTACCGGAGGTCATGCCTGATGTCAGAAAAAACAGGTAAAAGGATATTATCAGCAGTCTCATGAAACGTTCTAATGATGAAGGCGCAAAAATAGTGCATAAAACCTAAAAATGCCGGTAAACTTTTAAACATTCATTGAAGGAGACCTGGTTCGGACAGCCGGCAGTCTGATTCAATGCGGGAATAATAATCCGGCGACAACGGGATAATTATGCGGATGTTGTTGATTTAAGCCAACATAGATGCCAGGTGTTCCAGGATACCTGGTGATAAAAGGGGTATGATCGTTGGGTAAAATTTATTTACTTTTAGGAGAATTCACGATCTCTCTCATCTGTTGGGCCTCACCCTGAACATGCATTGAAGAAGTGTCGGATAAAGTCCTGAGTTCAGTAATGAATGGCATTTATGCAACCCCAAATATGAATAAGACAACGCTGTTATTTTTGTTCGCAACCATGGCCGGCATGTTTGCACTTACCTCCTTGAAATACCCGGCGGGAGAAGCTGGAGCAGAGAATTTTTTGGGCGACTCAGTGCCAAAGACCGGTGTTCAGTTTAAGACTTCGGATGCCAACCTTCAAAAGGTCTATGATGCTGCAGAGGGAAAAGCAAAATGGAACATCGCCCGCTTCGGCAGTTATAAAGTTTTGGTGGAGGGAGCAGGATACAACAATGTGTGGCTGGAAACCCAGCCGATGGGAGGTTACATGTATGGCAAACGCGACCTGGAGATTGCCAGCAACAACATCCAGCTATTTATGGCCTATCAGCGGGAGGACGGCCGTTTCCCCGGGATGCTTGGACATAAAAGCGGTGAGATAACTCCCTATTACGGATGGTTCCAGGGATACTGTTTCCCGATGCCGGCTTTCGGACTCTATTTCTGGCTGAACAAAGACAAGGACTACCTGAACCGGTTGTATATTTCGCTCGAGAAATTTGATGCGTTTCTTTGGAAAACCCGCGACTCGGATCAGGATGGATGCCTGGAAACATGGTGCGTGTGGGATACCGGGGAGGATATGTGTGTAAGAATGGGGGAATCCCCCCATTCATGGCCATTTGACTATCCGCCCACAGAAGAGCGAATCCGGAGCTTGACTGAAGATGAGTTGAAAAGGTATTGCAGCAAATCAACATTCGACTTTAACAAAGGTTTTCCGGTACCGATTGAATCGATGGATATCATGTCTTACTCCTATACCGGGAGAGATGTCCTGGCCAGAATTTCAAAGGAACTGGGAAATGGGAAAGAGTCATTCTGGCGTGGCAAAGCCAATGAGGTGCGGGCAAAACTGAAAAGTTACCTGTGGGACGAAGAGAGACACGCCTGCTACGACCGTGACAAGGACAATAAGGTGATGAATACTCTGATGCACAACAACTTGCGCTGCATGTATTTTGGGAGTTTTGACCAGCAAATGGCGGATGATTTTGTCAAATACCACCTGATGAACCCTGATGAGTTTCTCACCCCTATGCCATTGCCTTCGATTGCTGCCAATGATCCCTCGTTCAGGAATATCCCCGGTAACAACTGGAGTGGCCAGCCGCAGGGACTCACTTTCCAGCGGTCGATCCAGGCCCTGGAAAACTATGGCCATTTTGCAGAGCTTACAATTATAGGCCGTAAATTCTTAAAGGTAATCGGCGATTCGGTGAAATTCACCCAGCAGTTTGATCCATTTACGGCCACCATCAATACCAACAAAGACGGTTACGGTCCGAGTATTTTGTCGGCCCTGGAATTTATTTCCCGGCTGTATGGCATTTATCCTGAGCAGGATAAGGTAAGCTGGTCCTGCCTGGATGATGGGAACAACTATGAATATTCACAGGTGTTGGGTAGTCACCTGTTTAAGATGAGGACAAAGGGCAACCGGGTAATGTGTTCAGTCAACGAAAGGGAGGTATTTTCTTTCACAAAAGGTATTCGGATGGTATCCGACCTGTCAGGCAGAATAACTGAGGTGATAGGGTTGGAGACAAAGATTATTAATGCTGAAATTGAAGTTAACGGAAAGGTGTACAGGCTGATGGTTTCCCCCAATGAAGTATACACCTTCAATGGAGGATTCCGCAAAACAAAGGGAATCGGATTCTACCGGTAATAAACCACCATTAAGATATTTTCCAATTTACCGACCGGTTCTATCCTCAGGAAGGATTTTCAACTTGATTTCCATGTGAAGGATACAGTTGGAATTTCCAGCTGTTTCCCTATTTTTTGCGGCTGTTTTCTGATTGCTTTTTCTTGAGATAATCCATTGACAGTGATGTCCTTAAAATATATCCCTTGTTTGTTCCCCCGATGATGAACACAGAATCCCGACTTTCAACACGGATAACATGATCCAGCCAGTCGCCGGTTTTTTGCGTAGGGACAATGCCGTTGTCAGTCCAGGTGTTACCCTTGTCATAAGAAACAAAAGTGCTCCGGCTGCCGGTGTAGGTTGAAAAAATTATCAATCCATAACCGGCATAGACAAAATCATCGGCAGCACCACCAGGTTTTCCGGTAAGCTTCAGTGATCTGCCGGAGATATTTCCCACGAAAACATTCCCGGATTCTGTTCCCTGGATAAATTCTTCACCCCCCAGGGATTCAGTTGCATAAAGCGGCGTCTGATCAGCAACGGCAAGCCTCTCCCAGGTGAGGCCATCGTCTTTACTTACAAAAACAACACCTTCCCATCCATTCACGATGATACTGTTCTCCAGTAACGTAAAACGGTATAGCCCTTTGGTTGAGATAATTCCAGACCGGGAAAATGTCAGTCCTTTGTCGGTACTCCGATAGATGGAGCCTCCACCGGTGTTTGAATCACTTACCAGGATGGTTCCTTTTTGTGTCACGGATATTCCATAGGAGAGGGCAAAACCCTGGTCATTAGAGCCGGTCGACAATTTTGTAATCTTTTCCCACGTGTCACCGTAATCCATAGATCTGAAAAATTCGGAGCTTTCATTCAGCAAATAACAAATGCCATGATTTCCTGTTTCCAGGCAGGTAACACCGACTCTTTTTTCGGTGGATTCCAGCTCTGCGACCTTCTTCCAGGTAGCGCCATAATCTGTGCTCCTAAAGCAATATGCAGGTTTTGTATCCCGGGTTCCTGCAATGATTACGCCGTTTCCCAGGTGTGCAAGGGCATCGATTCTTCCCTTATTAATCAGTTCAAGGGTTTGCCATGATATCTTTTGTGCCCCGGAGGCAGGCGCGAGGGAAATGAGTAAGCAGGTAAGTATAATCTGAAAAATTTTCATCGCAATAATTCTAAGTGTTAGTTGCAATTGTGCTGGCACAGGGTTCCGGTTGATAGCGGTGCCTTAGAACCTGTAATGCCGGCAGAACAGTTATAATGAAGAAACATCCTAAATTAATTACCAGGGAATTATGGCAATAATGGATAAAAATACTTCTTTTGCACCATTTCAAAACAACATTTTACAGAACCATTGACTAAAGATCCCTTCATGAAAAAATTATTCCTGTTTCTTCTTCTGTTGTTTTGTTTTCTGTTCCATGGGAAAGCCCAATACAACAGTGATCTGAGGATTGAACCAGTCCTCAAGACTGACACTACCTCACTGGGGCAGAAAATAGATTTTCCCAATGTACAGAACGATGAGGTTACCATCCTGAAGATAACGATTCAGCCCGGCAGGACAACAGGCTGGCATGAGCATGACTTCCCCGTATTTGCTTATGTTTTGAAAGGGACCCTGACGGTTGAGTTCGAAAACAGGGAAACCAGGAAATTTGCTGAGAATACCTCTTTCGCTGAAGTTATCCATATTGTACACCGTGGAATCAACAGGGAGAATACCGACCTGGTTTTGCTGGCCTTCTACCTCGGGGAGAAAGGGCGGGCATTGTCCTTGAAGAAGGAGCTGGAAAAGGTTGAAGAGTAATTCCGGGTGAAAATGCAGTTCGGGCTTTGGATTCAGGAGTATCAAATTGTTCTCAGAACTTCATTATATTGTGTAAATAATAATCTAATCAGATTGACATGAAACATCTCTCCGGGCTATTGCTTATTTTTCTGGTAATTATATTGATTGGCGGTTGCCGGAAAGAGCAGCCCGCCGATAAAATGGACTGGTGGAAAGAAGCCAGGTTCGGTATGTTTATACACTGGGGATTGTACAGTATCCCGGCAGGAGAATGGAACGGCACCAAAACCAAGATCGGGGAGACTACTGAATGGATCCAAAGCTACATGAAATTGCCGGTTTCCGATTACAAGCAACTTGCCGCCAGGTTTAATCCCACCCTCTTTGATGCAGATGTATTTGTGCGTACGGCCAAAGATGCAGGGATGAAATACATGGTGCTGACTTCGAAGCATCATGAGGGTTTTGCCATGTTCAAATCATCGGATCCATTCAATGTGGTTGATGCCACACCCTATAAAAAGGATATAGTTAAAGCATTGGCGGATGCCTGTAGGAAGCAGGGTATGCATTTCGGGTTGTATTATTCACAGGCCCAGGACTGGAATCACCCGGGTGGTGTTGCCTGTTCAGGACATTGGGATCCGGCCCAGGACGGGAGTTTCGATAAATACCTTCAGGAAGTGGCGGTCCCTCAGATCCATGAAATACTGACCAATTATAATCCGGAGATATTGTGGTGGGATACTCCCTGTGAAATGACCCCGGAGCGTGCAGCGCTGTTTGCACCCATCCTGGCAAGGTATCCGCGATTAATCGTCAACAACCGTCTATGCCAGGGTATTCCAGGGGATCTGGAAACTCCTGAACAATACATTCCTGCTACCGGGTTCCCCGGTAAAAACTGGGAATCCTGCATGACGATGAACACAACCTGGGGATATAGTTCCTGGGACCACAACTGGAAAAGCGCTGAAGTGCTGGTCCGCAACCTAATCGACATTGCCTCGAAAGGGGGCAATTACCTGCTTAATGTGGGTCCCACCTCAGAAGGCCTTATTCCTGATGCTTCGGTCGAACGGCTGAAAGAGATAGGAACATGGTTGAAAACCAACGGTGATGCCATTTATGGCACCTCGGCAAGCCCATTCAATAAGCTTGACTGGGGACGTTGTACCGTGAAGAAAGCAGGAGGGAAGAACATGGTCTACTTTCATATTTTTGATTTTCCGGAAGATGGCATTCTTTGGATACCAGGCTTGAGCATCCAGGCGAAGGATGCCTATCCCCTGAAAAACAGAAACCAGAAACTCAAAGTGGAAAATGCAGGTAACTATGTAAAAATTGATGTTTCAGCCATTGAGAAGGAGAAATTCGCCACAGTTATCACCTTGGAGGCAAATGATGAGATTGTGGTCTTCAATGCCCCCGAAATCAATGCCGAATACTCCATTTTCACAGAAAAAGCTTCATTTACAGTTACCTCTGACATTCCGGGCACTGTCATCCGCTATACCACAGATGGCTCGATGCCGAACAGTGAATCTGCTGTGGCAGAAGGACTTAATACAGTAAGCGCACCGGCATCCTTTGTGCTGAAAGCATTGTGTTTCATGGATGGGAAGGCTGTGAGCGGCCCTGCAGAAAAAAGACTGACGAAAGAAGAACCGATTCCTGCCATGGAGATAAAGAACAGCAAACCCGGGTTCACCTATGAATATTTTGAAGGGTCGTGGGGGCAATTGCCAGCTTTCTCTGCCTTAGAGAACAAGGGGAGCGGAATTGTTCAAAATATTGAACTGTCTGCCAGGAAGCAGAATCATGACTACGGAATGGTTTTCAAAGGTTTTCTGAAGGTCCCCGAAACCGGGGTATATCAGTTCATATTAAGCTCCAATGACGGGTCTAAAATGACAATTTCAGGGAAGACACTCTCCAATGACGGATTGCACGGGACGGAGGAAAAATCGATGGACATTGCTTTGGCCGGAGGATTGCATCCGGTTGAAATACAGTACTTTCAAGCCGGAGGCGGAGACATTTTAAAGCTGGAATGGAAATCAAAAGGGATGGAAAGATGCACCGTTGGTTCATCCTTCCTGGTACACCAATAGCTTTTCCCGGATTTGATTTGTTTTGCTGAAAGCTCTGTTCCATAATTTTGGCAGCAGGGGAGGGATCAGGGGTTCCGGATTTTCCTGCTGAATTGTGATTCCGCAGGAGTGGGGCCTTTAATTCAGCCCAGCTCACCATTCATCCATGCCTTGAAATCTGCTGTTTTTGAACGACTTACAATTATTTCTTCTTTTTGGGCCACTTTAAGTTCAACTTTAAGCTTGAAATAAAAATGGGTGTAAACCACCTGCATTTTCTGCCTGCAGGTCAATTCATAATACACCTGCCATGAAGTTGATAGTTCCCGATACTCTGACCGGGGGGCATTAAAAAATGCTCCGTATTTCGACCTGGGTTAACCTCTTTTGGTCAACAATCAATCACATCCATGGTCAGAATTTGTCGGAAGAGGGTGGCAGATCATCTGCTCCTGTTCCAAATTTTTTGTTGGGTTCCGGTCCCATCACAAAAGAGAGGGTTCCTCCGTTCGTTAGTTCTTCATGAGAGAGCCATGTTCTTGTGACAGGTTTGCCGTTGAGGGATGCCGACTGGATATATATGTTGGTTTTTGAGTTGTTGCTGGCAATTACCCTGAAAGTTTTCCCACCGGCCAGCTGAAGCGTTACCTTGTCGAAGGTCGGGGAGCTGAATACATAGTAGTTGCTGCAAGGGGTTACAGGGTAAAAACCCATGGAAGAAAAGATGTACCATGAAGAGAGCGATCCCATATCCTCGTTTCCGCACAATCCGCCCGGACCGGCTTTGTAAAGTTTTTCACAGATATATCTTGTGTAGTATTGTGTCTTCCACGGCTGTCCTGAGTAACAGTAAAAATAGGAGACATGGTGGGATGGCTGGTTGCCATGGACATACTGACCGATGGTGCCGACTGTGCCCACATATTTCAACGCGTCCTCATTGACCGGCATGGTAAAGAAAGTATCCAGCCGTGCGTTGAATTTATCTATGCCGCCCATCAGGGTAATAAGTCCCGGGATATCCTGCTGAACCGACCAGATATAGGGCCATGCATTGGATTCTGCGTAATGGCGGTTGGGTGCCCGTCCAATGAGCAACGGGTCGAACCAGGCATAATAGGAGTGTGCTCCGTTGGTTTTTGTTTCCAGCACCTTCTCCGGAGAGGGGAGAAGTTCCAGGAATTTTCCATCCGACAGCCTGGGCCGCATAAACCCTGTTTCTGCATCCCAGATGTTCCGGTAGTATCCGGAACGTTTCATAAAGTAGTTGTAGTCGTCCGTTTTTCCCATGGCTTTGGCCATCCGGGCGATGCACCAGTCGTCGTAGGCAAACTCCAGTGTTTTGGCTGCCGATTCCTTGTCCTTGTCCGCGGCAACATACCCGAGCGTAAGGTATTCGTTCAACCCGCTGCGGGCTGCCCCGACAGGAACAGGAGGTTGCGGAATTTCCATGGCTTTTTTCTTCATGGCCTGGTAAACGAATTCGGGGTCGAATCCCTTGAATCCCTTGAGGTATGCATCGGCTACAATGGGATCCATATGGTCGCCCACCATTCCCTGGCTAAACCTGTTGAAGGCATGTAACCCGGGCAGCCAGCCGTATTCCCTGACCTTTGCCTCGACTGATTTCATCATGTCGTTGACACGCTCAGGCGTTAGGATTGTAAGAAGCGGATGCTGGGAGCGGTAAGTGTCCCACGTTAAAAATGAGGGATAAAAGTCATAATTCTCTGCAGTCTGGATCTTGTCGTTCATCCCCATATACTTTCCGTCGACATCCTGGTAGATATTTTGTGACAACAGTGACCGGTAGACAGCAGTGTAGAATTTTTGCCGGTCCGCATCTGTCGCTCCCTCCACCTGGATGCGGCTTAGCTCAGAAGCCCAGGTATTCCTTGCGTTCTGGTGTATTTTTTCAAAGTCCCAGCGGGGAATTTCAGTTGAAAGGTTTTTACGGGCACCCTCCAGGCTGACGTAGGAGATGGCCACCTTTACCAGCACCTGTTCGCCGGCAGTGGTGTTGTATTGTACAAAAGCTCCGATTTTATTGCCCTTTTCACCACTCTTCATGGGGTATATTCCGGCATCCGACTCCATGGATTTGTATTCGTTGTCGAAAGTTCCGTAATAGAAGAAGGGCTTGCTGAAGTGCGCCACAAAGTAGATGTTGCCGCTGCCGGTGACAGATTTGCGGTATCCTTCAATGATGGTGTCGTTAACAATCATCAACTCGCCTGCACTGCTTTTGTCCCCGCCATTGATGTCGTAACCGAGGTCCAGGATAATCCTGGAAAATTCAGATTCGGGGAAGGTATAACGATGAAAAGCAACACGCTGGGTAGTTGTGATTTCCACATTTATATTTTCATCCAGCAGCTGGACCTGGTAATAGCCCGGAGACGCCTTTTCATTTTTGTGGCTGAAGCGTGACCTGTAACCTTCGTCCGGATTCTCTTTCGGGCCCGGAGTCGTCTGCAATGCCTGGTGAACGGAAGGCATGAGCAGGATCTCACCGCCAGCGCCACCCCCGTGAGTATGGGTAAATCCGATGATATTGTCGTCGGTATAAATATATCCCTTCCGGTAGAGCCACCCTTTGTTGTGCGTGTCCGGACTCACATGGATCAATGAATATGGAAGTGAGGCACCGGGAAATACATCTCCAAAAAAATCAGTGCCAATCAATGGATTTACGTAATCGACAGCCGATTTTTTTGATTCGCCCGCGGCATTGACCCCAATGCTGATCATCAGCAGGCCCGCAAAAAGTAAGTTGATTTTTGTTTTCACTTTGTAAACAGTTAAGGTAGTAAGCAGTATTCTATATCTGAACAGTAATTATTGTATGTAACAAATTAGGAGACACCTATAAAATTAATTAGAATCAGTCTAAACAATATGCGCCTGACGTGTATTTGCAGTTAGTTCCCGGAAGGCAACAAAAGGAATCCATCTGTATTTCCATGACCTGGCAGGTATGGCCCTTCCTGTTTTGTGCCCGGCATTCAGCCCGAAATTATTCCTTTTGGTTGAGATTGACAGCCCTTTCTTTGACCCATGGGCTCTCTTTTTCAGCTTTATCAAGGATTTTTTGCAGTTCTGCCCGGACAGATTTTTCTTCTGCCGTTAAATCGGACAGGGGGTGTAACTCGAGGGGATCGGCAATAATGTTGAAAAACCGGTTGTCGCGGTACAGCTTGTATTGAATAGTCTGGGCAAACCTGTTCCTGTTTTCGCCTGTTTTCCCCCATTGCGGGTCATAATGTACAAAAGCCGTCTCCCTGGTTTTGCGGGGATCACCCTTAATCACTGAAAAGAAGCTCTTTCCGTCAAAATCGGACGGATTGTATTTAATTCCTGCGGCCTCCAGCAAGGTAGGCAGAAAATCTGAAAATTCAATCAGCGGTTCAAATACGCTTCCCTTTTTCATGTACCCGGGCCATCTGACAACCAGGGGAACATGGCATCCCGCATCAATAGTGAAAGATTTTGCTCCCTTTACAATTCCATGGCTGGTTCTGGTCGAAATTGCAACATTGGTGCCGTTGTCGCCGGTAAATATGAAAATGGTATTTTCCAATACTCCTTTCTCTTTAAGTTTTGATTCGATTTTGACGATTATTTTATCGACATATTCAACCATCTCCTTAAAATGCCGGTTGTTCTTTTCATATCTCTTCGAAGGATCAGCCCAGTCAGGAGAATCGGGTGTTGGCACAAAGGGATCATGGACCAGAACCATCGGGTAATACACCAAAAATGGCTGACCAGACTTACGTCCGATAAAATCACAGACAAAATCGCTGAAAATGTCTGGTCCGTAAGCATTTTCCAATCCCTCCATTTTTTTCCCGTTCCGGATAATCAGCGGATTGGCATAACGCTCACCCTCTTTTTTCCCCTTGTCGAGCTGCCAAAGACAATATTCATCGAATCCAAAATGATAAGGGCGGGTAACATCCTCGTAGCCGGGGAGATTTTGAGACAATCCGTTCAGCTGCCACTTCCCCGATATGCAGGTAGCGTATCCGGCATCCTTCAGGTAGTTTCCGAAGGTTTTTTGATTGGGATTCAAATAGCCAAAATACTCATAGTTGCGGTAATTGTATTTACCGGTCATAATTTTGACCCTGGATGGTGTACACAACGGCTGGGCAATGCAATGGGTAAAACGGATTCCCTGGCTGGCAATCCTGTCGAGGTTGGGAGTCTTGTAGCTCAGTGATCCGTTGCAGCTGAGACATTCATAACCCATATCATCCGCCATTATCAGGACTATATTGGGTTTAGGAGGTAATTTTTCCGCATGTACCGTAACGCCTAACAGGAGATTCAGCATGGTGGCGGTGGTCGGTAAAAGTATATTCCTCATAGAGTACTTTTTTATTTTCCGGATTGAAGTAATTAGCTGTTTTAATTTTATCGCCAAAACCTGGTAAGGGGATCAGCGTTCGCTGAACGGGAGCATTTCCCTTCCTTTGATAGCCGTCATGAATTTAAATAAACAATTTTGATTTACTTCTTTTACTTCCAAAAGAATATAGTCACAGTATCTTCAAAAAAAACCATTACTGAATCTGACTGGTTATCCAGCTTTTCGGCCTAAAATAGTATATTCGTGCTTCTGTTTCGCATGCTCTCAAATCCATGCAACCTTCTGTTTCAACTACTGTTAAATCAACTAACCAATGAAGACTCTTGTCAGAATTTTAATCCTGGTGTTTATTGCCGGCGCCTGCAATGAAAAGACGCAGATAAATATAACGGGGCTTAAGTGCGAAAATAAGGTAAGTCCGCTTGGCATCGACATCGCCAAACCCCGGTTTGGATGGATCCTGGAGTCTGGCCAGCGAGGGGTGAACCAGTCTGCCTACCAGGTTACTGTTTCCTCCACCCCGAAGAACCTGGATGAGAATGTGGGTGATATCTGGGACAGCCGTAAAGTCTCTTCAGACAATTCCACCCACATTATCTATGAGGGGAAACCGCTTGTGAGCAATCAGAAATATTTCTGGAAAGTAAAAATCTGGGACCAGAACGGTGATACCCATGTCAGCGGACCTGCTTCCTGGACTTCTGGACTTTTAAAGGAGACAGACTGGCAGGCTCAGTGGATTGGGCTTGACAAAGCAGTGGGCAATGATGACCCCAATGCTTCACACAGGATACTTTCTGCCAGGATGCTGAGAAAGGAATTTCTTCTGGATAAAAAAATAAAGTCCGCTACGGCATATATTTCCGGGCTTGGCTTGTTCGAACTTTACCTGAACGGGGAAAAAATCGGCGACCAGGTATTGGCCCCGGCCCTCACAGAATATGACAAAAGGGCGTTTTACATGACTTTCGATGTAACACGCAATCTACAGGCCGACAAAAATGTCGTCGGAGTGATCCTGGGTAACGGGCGTTTCTTCGCCATGCGGGCCGGAGGAACGGAACGGACTAAAAACTACGGGTTTCCGAAGGTGATTTGCCAGTTGAACGTTGAATATGAAGATGGTACATCTGCAGTCATTGGCTCCGGGGAGTCCTGGAAACTGACCACAAATGGGCCGATACGGAAGAACAGTGAATATGACGGCGAATTTTATGATGCGAGGATGGAGATGAAGGACTGGAGCAAACCCGGTTTTGATGATACAGGCTGGATAAATGCCGGACTGGTTGAGAAACCCGGCGAGATGCTTGTTTCCCAGCCATCTGAGCCCATAAGGATCATGGATGAAGTCGATCCGGTTTCTGTGAAGGAAATTAAACCGGGAACCTTTATTTTCGATATGGGGCAGAACATGGTCGGCTGGGCCCAACTTCTCGTAAAAGGTAAGATGGGGGATAGAGTGACCCTGCGGTTTGCCGAATCCCTGAAAGAGGATGGCAGCCTGTTCCTTGATAATATCCGCACCGCAGAAGTTACAGATACTTATATCCTGAAGGGTGAGGGTGAAGAAAAATGGGAGCCGCGGTTTACCTACCACGGATTCAGGTATGTTGAAATGAATGGTTACCCGGGTGCGCCGTCTTTGTCTGCCATCAAGGGGAAGGTGATACATGATGCGATGGAAGTAACCGGTTCGTTTGAATGCTCCAATACATTGATTAATAGCGTCTACAAAAATGCCTACTGGGGGATGAGGGGTAATTACAGGAGCATTCCGACAGACTGTCCGCAAAGGGATGAAAGGCAGGGCTGGCTGGGTGACCGTTCGGCAGAATGTACCGGGGAGAGTTATGTTTTTGACATATCCGGACTGTATGCCAAATGGTTGACAGACATCAGGGATGCACAGCTTGAAAGCGGCAGCCTGCCTGATGTGGCCCCGTCATACTGGCCATTTTATACCGATAATACGACATGGCCCGGAACTTATTTGTATGCAACGGATATGCTCTATACGCAATACGGCGATGCAAGGATTGTTGAATCAAATTATCCGTCCATGAAAAAGTGGATAGATCACATGAGCCAGTTCCTGGATAAGGGGATTATGCCCAGGGATATGTATGGTGACTGGTGTGTACCCCCCGAAAATGTCAGGCAGACCAATTCAAGTGATCCGCAAAGGATTACCAGGTCTGATTTTATCGGTACTGCCTATTTCTATGATGAACTTAAACTTATGGAAAAGTTTGCCCGTTTGCTGGGCAAGGATCCTGATGCCGAAGCTTATGCCAAAACGGCCGTAGAGATGAAGTCCGCCTTCAACGAAAAATTTCTCGACAAGGCTACCTTTAAATACACCAACAATACCTGTACCGCAAATATCCTGGCTCTGGCTTTTGACCTTGTGCCGGGTGAATACAGGGAAAAAATTGTGGACAACCTGCTTCGGAAAATACTGAGTGAAAATGGCGGACACTTATCTACCGGACTTATCGGCGGACAATGGCTGATGCGAACGTTGAGTGAAAGCGGACATCCGGATGTGGCCTATTTGCTTGCGGCCCAGAGCACCTACCCCAGCTGGGGCTATATGGTCACACGCGGGGCTACCACCATTTGGGAACTCTGGAACGGAGAATACGGCGATCCGGGAATGAATTCCGGCAATCATGTTATGATGTTGGGGGATCTTATCACCTGGTATTACGAAGACCTCGCAGGGATCAAACCCGATCCGCAGAAACCAGCCTTTAAACACACCATTATGAAACCGGGTGTACTGGGAGATCTTACATCGGTAGACGCTGCCTGCAATTCCATCCATGGGAAAATCAAAAGCAGGTGGAGGCTGGAAGAGGGGAAATTCAGCTGGGATGTGACTGTACCGGCAAATACCAGCGCAACCGTCTGGGTACCGACTTTGCGCAAGGAAGAAGTGAAAGAAGGGGGTAAGCCGGCATCAGAAGCACAGGGAGCAAGGTTTATCAGATGGGAGGACAACTGGGCTGTTTTTGAAATCCAATCGGGGACCTATTCTTTTTCTTCAGAAGGGGTTAAAAAAATTACGACAAAGGCCTATGTTTCCACCCCCGTGATTACCCCGGCAGATACGATTTTTACCACAGGGAACAAATATTTGATAAATATCAGCTGTGCCGATTCTGGCGCAGTTATGCATTATACGCTGGACGGATCTGAACCGGGAGTATCCTCGCCTGTTTACGCCGGTCCTCTGGAAATCAAGTCCAATACTGTCCTGCGGGCGCAGGCCTTCATTCAAGGTTATCATCCCAGCAACCAATCCAGGGAGGTGTACAATTTTGTCGATCCTGCCAGGAATGGGATACTCTGGAAGCGTTTCAGCCGAAAGGTAATTAAGCTTCCGGAACTTGACGGGTTAAAACCTGTTGCCTCCGGTACAGCCTTCCGGTTTAGCCTGGAGAAGATCGACATACCCAAACATGATTTTATCCTGCAGTTGAAGTCTTATATTCAAATTGATAAGGAAGGGGAATATACGTTCTACATCACATCCAACGATGGCAGCAAATTGTACATCGACGACCGCCTTTTCGTTGACAACGACGGAGAGCACGGAGCGAAGGAGATGAGTAACAAAATTGTCCTGGGGAAGGGAAGGCACAAGATCGGAGTGGAGTACTTCAATGGCGGCGGAGGAAAAGTGTTGTCCGTATCCTACAGTACGGCAGAAATCCCTTATCAGCCCATCCCTGAATATATCTTATTTAAATCCATAGAAAATTAGAACATGACATTCAAATATTTACGATTGATCATATGGATAACAGCAGCGGTTCTGTCCGTTGCCGCGACTGGTGTTCAGTTGGTTGCTGCAGAGAAGGAACCGGTCGACTATGTCAATCCGATGCTCGGAACATCCGGAGCGCGCTGGATGCTTTACCCGGGGCCTTGCCTGCCTTTCGGTATGGTGAAACTGAGCCCCGACAATACGGATGAGACACATTATAAGCTTGGAGCGGGTTACGAGTATACCATCAACAGCATCTCCGGCTTTGGCTATGTACACTCCTGGATGATGAACAGCTTCATAACCATGCCGTCCATGGGAAAAATAGACATACTTCCGGGCACCAAAGAAAATCCTGATGCAGGATACCGCTCCAGGATACACCCGGAGAACATCGTGGCTTCCCCGGGATATTTCTCCGTTTTGCTGGATGACTATGGTATAAAGGCCGAACTGACCACCACAACGCGTGCCGGTTTCCAGCGGTATACCTTTCCAAAGGGTGACAGTGGTCACCTGCTTTTTGACATGAAGGTAGCTGAAGAAGAGCCTTCTGCCATCCTCGGAGCCTCTATAAAAAAAGTCAGTGATACTGAAATTGAAGGATATGTAAAACGCAGGGCGGGTGAATGGAATGAATATTCCATCCATTTTGTGGCACGGTTCAACCGCCCCTTCACCTCTTTGGGGGGATGGAAGGGAACGGATATCCTGAATGAGACCAGCGACCTAAAGATCACCAGTGACATTGATTTTGGGGCCTTCCTGAAATTTAACCTCTCCAGCGACCAGGTAGTTCTGCTAAAAACGGGCATTTCCTATGTCAGTGTTGAACAGGCGAGGCTGAACCTGGATACAGAGATGAACAGTTTCGGGTGGGATTTTGATGCTGTGCATAAGCATGCGAGGGATGTCTGGAACCGGTTACTGGGTAAAGTCAGGGTCGAAGGAGGCAGTGAGACCGACAAGATGAAGTTTTACACCAACATGTACAGAACGTATTGTTCACGCACCATCTTCAGCGATGTAAACGGGAAATACACGGATATGTGCGAAAAGGTGCAACAGTCCGGAAATCCTGCCTCTCCGGTGATGGGCTGTGATGCTTTCTGGGGTTCATTCTGGAACCTTAATCAGCTCTGGAGCCTTGTTACACCTGATCTGGCTGAACAATGGGTGAATTCCGAACTGGAATTGTACGATAAAGGCGGATGGCTCCCGGATGCGCCCGGCGGACTCGAATATTCGAGTATCATGGTGGCATCCCACCAGATTCCGCTGATTGTGAATGCCTGGCAAAAGGGTATTCGCGGATTTGATGCTGAGAAGGCCTATAAGGCCATGAGAGAAATTCAGATGAACCCTGGACGGCCGCACGAATGCGGGGGTTATGTGGGTAACAGGAACCTGAAGGTATACATGGATATGGGTTTCGTACCTGCCAACGAGGGACCGGTATCCAATACACTTGAATATGCCTATGACGACTGGTGTGTGGCGCAAATGGCCAAATCACTCGGTAAAATGAATGATTACAGGTATTTCATGCAGCGGTCACAGAATTACCGCAATGTCTTCGATCCTTCTTCCGGATACATGCGGCCCAAATATGCAGGAGGACCATGGCTGGAAGATTTTAGTTACGACAAAGGTGCAGGGGGGCAGGGACAAAATTTCGGGTATGGATCCAAGGATTACGTGGAGGGCAATGCATGGCAGTTCAGCTGGTTTGCGCCACATGATCTGAAAGGGCTGATAGGCCTGATGGGAGTGGAGGAGTTTAACAACAGGCTGGAGAAGGGATTTGAAAATTCACGTCCCAATTTTACCACCGAGTTTGTGAACCACGGTAACCAGCCAAACATGGAAGCCGGCTGGCTCTTCAATTACTCCGGGAAGCCCTGGTTAACCCAATACTGGGTTCGTGAGATCCTGGATGGTTTTTACGGAACAGGCCCGGCAGATGGTTATCATGGTGATGAGGACCAGGGACAGATGGGATCCTGGTATGTCATGAGTGCCATGGGGCTTTTTGAGATGGATGGAGGGGCATCTTTTGACCCGGTCTATGAAATTTCGGGACCGCTATTTGAGAAAATCACCATTAAACTTGACCCTAAATATTACAAAGGCGGCGAATTCATCATAGAAGCAAAAAACAGCTCCAAAATAAACAGGTACATACAGTCTGCCACCCTGAACGGGAAAACACTGAATAAATTCTGGTTCAGGCATGCCGACCTTGTCAATGGAGGTAAGCTTTCCCTGGTGATGGGGCCTCAGCCGAACAAAAATTGGGCGTCAGGGTGCAAAACCCCGCAAATCATGGATGTCACGCCTATAGTGACAACCCCGTACATCATCAATACTGAAAGAATTTTTGAGAAAGAGCGGGTGGTAACCCTTGCATGTGATACAAAGGATGCAGTGATTCATTATACCCTGGATGGCTCCGCACCGGGTAAAAATTCGAAGCGTTACACAAAGCCTTTTGTGGTGAATCAAACTACTACAGTGAAAATGAAGGCCTGGCGGGGAGGTCAATCCAGTCTGCCTGCAGCATCCGTGATCAGGCAAGCCGGGGTGATCAAACAGGTTCTCAGGAGTGAAGTCGATCCCGGACTGACCTTTAAATATACCCATGGGATTTACCGGATGGTCAACGATTTTGCCGGAGTGCCTCCCTTGAAAACAGGTATTGTTCCGAATTTCACCATTGAACCCAGAGAAAAGGATCAGTTCTTTTCTTTTGATTATGAGGGTTTTATCTATATTGCCAAAGATGGAAACTACACGTTTTACCTGGCAACGAATGATGGGGGAAGAATGTATGTAGATGACCAGCAGATCATTAATAATGATGGGCTACACCCGGTAGTGGAAGTTCCCAGGCAACTGACTTTAAAAGCGGGACTTCATCCCATCTCCGTGAAATATTTCCAGGAGGGAGGTATCAAAGGGTTGATTGTATCCTGGGATGGACCAGGAATTGTAAAACAGGAGATTCCCGCTTCGGTCTTGTTCCATAAAAAATAGCAGTGAGGCTGAGGCAGTGCAGGGCATTTATTTTAAATACTTAATTTATAGGCAGTTGTGTTAAAAGTATTGATTTATCTTTCAGCCAGGTCAATGAAAATATTTAACCGCGGATATTTATTCACTGGTTTATCTGCCGCATTGGTGTTGGCAGTATCCACCTCATGTAAGGTTTCACGGCCTGTTTCTGCCTCCAATGGTCCAGGTAAGGAAATCGTATTAAGGCTTGAACCCGGTGAAAGAAATCCACGTAACAGTGAAGGAGATTTCATTCAGCTGAAAGACGGAAGCATTTTGTTCGTCTACACCCATTTTACCGGCGGGGCAGGGGATCATGCAAGCGCTTACCTGGCCGGGAGATATTCTTATGATGGAGGAAAATCCTGGAGCGGAGGGGATGCGGTTGTCCTTTCCAATGAAGGTGGAATGAACATCATGTCGGTTTCCCTGCTCCGGCTTAATAGCGGTGTTATTGCCATGCTGTACCTGAGGAAAAATTCGGAGAATGATTGCATTCCTTTTATGCGGATTTCTGCTGATGAGGCTAAAACATGGAGTGATCCCGTCAGGTGCATCAGTGATGATAAATATTATGTGGTAAATAATGACAGGCTGTTGCAGCTGCCCGGCGGCAGGGTTATTTTCCCTGCCGCATTGCATGAAGCACCCAACAGGCGAAACGGCAGGATCACCTGCTATATTTCGGATGACAACGGCAAACAATGGAGGCGGTCAGTGCAAGTCCCTAATCCGGGAAATATTGTTCTCCAGGAGCCCGGTATCGTTGAATTAAAAGATGGAAGGCTCATGATGTTTTGCAGAACCGATGCCGGGGTACAGTACTTTTCCTTTTCAGATGACAAGGGAGAAACCTGGTCAGCTGCAGAGCCGGGGAATATCAAATCACCGATGTCTCCTGCCTCCATCGAAAGGATTCCTTCTACAGGGGATTTGTTGCTGGTGTGGAACAACAATTTCCAGCCTGATAAAAACGGTGGAAAGCGGACCCCTTTCAACCTTGCCATCTCCAGAGACGAAGGACGAACCTGGGAAAATAGGAGAACCATTGAAAGCAATCCGGACGGATGGTACTGCTATACCGCCATCGAATTTGTCGACGGTCATGTTCTGCTGGGCCATTGTGCGGGTGACAGAAAATTAAACAACGGCCTTGCGACCACACAAATTACACGGCTGAGCCTCGGCTGGATTTACCGGGATGAGACCGAAGAATAGGGTTGTAGCGTAAAAGAATATATTATGAGAAGAATTTTATTGGCCGGAATCATTTTGTTGATTCTGTCGGGTTCCTGTACTAAGAGTCAGCAACCTGTCGGGCCGGCACAGCTGGTCAACCCATTTGTCGGTACCATCGGGACGGGGAAAACATTCCTGGGACCAGTCCTGCCATATGGTATGATACAGCCCGGGCCATACATGCGGTATGCCGGTGATCAGCAGTCCGGGACAATTTATGGCTTTAGCCAGACCCACCTGAGCGGAATGGCAGGCGGCGGTATTGAAACACCGGGCGATATCCTGTTTATGCCGGCCATCGCCAAAGGTCCTTTTTCAAAGGGTTTCCCCGATACTTTCCGGCATGGCAGCGAAATGGCAGAACCAGGGTATTACAGCGTAAAACTTGACAGCTCGGATATTAAAGTGGAAATCACGGCCACAACGCGTTCAGGGTTGTACAAATTCACATTTCCGCAATCCAAGGCCTCAGGCCTTTTTCTGAAACTTGAAAAGGGATTTCTGAAAATGAACGGGGAGGAAATTTCAGGATGCAACAACAACCGGGTCTATTTTGTCGCCCGTTTTTCAAAACCATTCAAAGACTCTGAATCGGCTGTTGACGGACAGGAAGTGAACAAGGCAGATACGGTCAGGGGAGAAAATATCAAAGCCATTTTCCGTTTTGACACCCAATCCGGAGAGGAGCTTTTGCTGAAAATTGGTATCTCAATGGTGAGTATTGACGGTGCCAGGAACAACCTTGAAACTGAAATAAAAGATTGGAATTTTGATCGGGTCAGGGAAGCTGCGCAGGAATCCTGGAATAAGGAGCTTTCAAAAATAGAGGTGGAGGGCGGCACCAAAACAGAACAAACCCTCTTTTACACAGCTCTTTATCACTCCATGATCCATCCAAACATTTACATGGATGCCGACCGGAGATTCCGGAGTACCAACGGGAAAGTATACACCGCAACCGATTTCGACAACTATACCAACTTCTCGTTGTGGGATACTTTCAGGGCCCTTCATCCGCTTTATACTATCATCAACAGGGAGCGAACCAACCAGTTTATACGGTCATTCCTGGAGCGTTATGACCACAACGGACGAATGCTGATCATGGAATTTGATGGTGTGGAGGGGGAGACTCCTCCTATGATCGGGACCCACTCTTTGTCGGTCATTGCTGATGCTTATGTGAAAGGCATCCGCGGTTTTGATGTTCCCAAGGCCTATGAGGCCATGAAAAAACTGGCAGATGATCCCATCCGTCCGGAAAAGGAGCTCTACCTGAAATACGGATTTATCCCGTCAGACCTTAAAGGACAATCTGTTTCCATGACCCTGGAATTCTGCTACGACGACTGGTGCGTCACACGCCTTGCCAGGGATTTTGACGATAAGGACCACAAGCTTTTCAGCCAGCGGGGTGATTTTTACCGGAATGTATTCTCCGGGGAAGTTAATTTCATGCGCGGACGGAAAAGTAATTTCCAGTTTGTCGGCAATTTCGATCCGATGGAAACCATCAACCATTATACCGAGGCCAATGCCTACCAGTATTCCACCTTTGTGCCCCAGGACATTGACGGCCTGGCCGGACTGATGGGGGGGGAGAAGGTTTTTGAAAACTGGCTGGATTCCTGCTTCTCTGTCAGGACCGATTATTCGAAAATTAACCTGGCCGACGTGACCGGGCTGATCGGACAGTATGCCCATGGCAACGAACCCAGTCACCACATTTCCTACCTGTACAATTATGTCGGTGCACCCTGGAAAACCCAGGAGAAAGTGAGGCAGATACTCTCCACCCTTTACACCAACAAACCCGATGGCATTGACGGGAATGAAGATTGCGGACAAATGTCTGCCTGGTATGTCATGAGTGCCATGGGAATTTATGCGGTTACCCCGGGACTGGATTATTATGTCGTGGGAAGCCCAATTTTTGACAAGGTTACCATCAACCTTGAAAACGGGAAAAAGTTTGAAATCATTGCCAAAAACAACAGTCCGGCCAACAAATATATCCTATCGGCCGAACTCAACGGACAGCCATGGGCTAAATCATACCTCAACCATGCCGACATCGCCAACGGAGGGCAGGCAGTATTCCGGATGGGAAGTGAACCCAACAGGGAGTGGGGAGCAAAAAAGGAAGACCGCCCGCAGTCGCCCGGGAAATTGTTCAGGTTTGCAAAAGTCCCGACGATCGAATTCGGGGACATACTGTTTCTGGATGAAAGAGCTGTTACTTTGACTGCCAGCGAGCCGGGTTCGAGAATCTATTACACCCTCGACGGCTCTGAACCGGGAGAAAAGTCCAGTCCTTATTTAGAACCATTAAAAATAACAAAGCCATCAGTTCTGAGGGTGCGGAGTTATGTGGATGGTTTACTGCCAGGGTACCCGGTCAGCATTCAGTTTAAGAAGATTGAGATGCTGGAAGCCGTTGAGGCCTCCGGACTTAAACCGGGAGTGAGGTATATTTACCGGGAAGGGCCCGGGGTACAGAGCGCCCGCAATCAGGAAGGTCCTGTGCTGGATACCGGTATCCTTTCCACCTTTAATGTCGACGCCATAAAGGACCAGCGCTCTTTCGGATACCAACTTGCCGGATACCTGAAAGTTCCCGAGACGGGGGTCTACACCTTCTCGCTTGAAGCCAATGACGGTGCCATTTTGTACCTGAACGGAAAACTCATCATTGACAATGATGGCGGTCACAGGGCACAGGTTCTGGATTCGAAAATCGGTCTTAAAAGGGGATGGCACCCCATAAAGGTGAATTATTTCCAGCAGGGGTTGGCCAAGAGCCTGAAAGTTAAGTGGGAAGGCCCCGGGGTTGAAAACAGGGAAGTACAGGCAGATGAATTGTTTACCACTGAAAACTGACGAATCGGAATTAATACATAACCATTTCCAATTGTAACCATGATTCAAAAATCACGACTGGTTCTCCCGGCAATAATTTTAACAGCCATTGCAGCGACTGCCGTTTTATTCCATTATCCGATCACAATAGTCGATGCACTGACCCTTGAGTCCCTGCCCGAATTCGGTGTTCAGATCTCATGGTGGAGACTTCTGTTTGAACCTTTCCTCGGTATTCTGTTGTTTTTTAACCAATCTTTCCATGCCATCCCCGAATTTCTCCTTTTTGGCTTCTGGGCCATCCTGATTTACTTAGGATTCAGCATTACAAAGGCCTTTTGGATAAAGGAAAAGCGGGCAAGGAGGCGTTTTATTGCCCGGCAAAGCGTGAATATCCCCATTGTGCTGGGGTTGTTGTTTGCAGTTTTTGCCGTTATGATTTTCATTCCCCTGCCGGGCAACATCATCATTAACAACAAAAGCAATGCCGTCCTTGTCAATACGCATTCGCACACTGAATTCAGCCATGACGGTCTGATTTCACAGGAGGGACTGTGGAAGTGGCACAAGCGCAATGGCTTTGACGCCTTTTTCATAACGGATCACAACAATCACAGTAAAACGCTCGAATTTGTCAGGGCCCAGCGGAACGGACAAGTTCCGGGAGATCCGCTTGTTATGGGCGGGGAGGAATTTTCAGGCACCAACCATTTGAGCCTGCTGGGTCTCCGGCATGAATTCAAAACGAAGGGATTTTCGGATTCCCTGGCGGTGCAGCACACCCGAGCAGACAGTGGTGCGGTGCTGGTGAACCATTGGTTTGAAGGTGAGCGCAAATCCCTTGAATATTACAAAAATCTAGGGGTGGATGGTTTCGAAATTGAAAATACCGCCACCGATAAACGGTATGACAGGAAAGTTTACCGGAAGATAAAGGATTTCTGTACAAGTAATGGGCTGATAATGAACGGAGGGCTTGATTTCCACGGGTATGGAAGTGCATGTTCGATGTGGAATGCCTTTGATATTCCGGGCTGGAAAAATCTGGATCCATCTTCCAGGGAAGCGGCCATTCTGAATATCATCAGGACCCGCGACCAGGGGAGGATGAAGGTACTGCTTTACAATGACAGGCCTTATTACTCCGGGAAGCAACTGTTTTTCAGACCCTTGATTTCAATCGTCAATTATTTCAGGACACTGAATATTCTCCAGGTTGTCTCCTGGATGGTTTGGATCCTCATTTTCAGCCTGGCAGGTACGGGAATTTCAAAAAACAGAAAATTATCAGCCTTGCTTAATGCCCAAATTGTCATATCCGTTCTGGGTCTTATTGCAGCCCTGTTCTTAACCGGCTTAGGGCTGACCTATTTCAGCAGGATAACAGCAGTTGAAAATTTTACTGAAATGTATGAAGAGTACAGCCATCTATTATTGTATACGGGAGCTTCATTTTTACTCTATTCAGGTGTTGTGGCCTGGAAGAGAATCAAAAATGGCAGGGAAACAGACTGATTTTTTCAGGTATTTATCCTAGTTTTAGAAAAAATTGCCAACGTCAAAATTTTCAAGATGAACAAAATTATTTTTTCCGGACTCCTGTTTACCCTGATTGCTGTTTCCTGTACCACCACAAAGCAGGTCCAACCCGAAGATTACACAAAATACGTCAACCCGTTTGTTGGTGCGGCCGAATTTGGCCATTGCTTTCCCGGGGCATGTGTCCCTTTCGGACTGATTCAGGCAGGTCCGGAAACGGGCAATTGCACCTGGGCGTATTGCTCCGGATACCAGTCAACTGATTCAACCATCAACGGATTCTCGCAGGACCGTCTCAACGGCACCGGATGTCCGGATCTGGGTGATATCCTGATGCTTCCGTTTACGGGAAACCCTGTTCGCGACACTTACAACAGCAGGTTCGAAAAAAGCGGCGAACAGGCCAGGCCGGGATACTATTCTGTTGTACTGAAAGATTTCGATGTGCGGGCTGAAATGACGGCATCTGAACATACCGCCGTCCACCGCTATACATTTCAAAAAAGCGAACCTGCCCATGTGCTGATCGATTTTCAGAACGGCATGGTTAGCAACGAAAAGGATTTGTACAAACACGTAATTGCCTCCCAGGTTACTTTTGAAAACGACAATGTCATCTCCGGCTATACACAGACCTTGGTCTGGCTGGATCGCACCTATTATTACGTGATTGAATTCAGCAAGCCGGTGGCCGGGAAAACGGAACTGCCGAAACGGAATGAGCTTGAGAAAGCCCCTCGCTATGTTTTCGATTTTAACCTGAAACAGGGTGAGGAGTTGCTGGTAAAAGTGTCCATTTCTTCCACCAGCGTTGAAAATGCAAGGAAAAATCTCCAGGCGGAAGTTCCGGGATGGGAATTTGATAAAGTACGTGAGGAAGGCCGTTCCAAGTGGAACAATTACCTTTCAAGGGTTCAGATCGACGGGACCCCCGACCAGAAGGAGATCTTCTACACCTCGATGTACCACCTCTTCATCCAGCCCAATAACATTGCCGACGTTGCCGAAAAGCCTTTTTATTCAACCCTCTCACTCTGGGATACCTACAGGGCAGCCCATCCGCTCTATACGATCTTAAGTCCGGAGATGGTGGACGGATTTGTCAACTCCATGCTCCGCCAGAACGATCAGCAGGGTTTCCTTCCCATCTGGGCGCTTTGGGGCAAAGAGACCTATTGCATGATTGGGAATCATGCAGTCCCTGTGATCGTTGACGCCTGGCTGAAGGGGTTCAGGGGCTTTGATGCAGAAAAGGCCTACCAGGCGGTAAAGACATCCCTGACACAAAACCACAGGAATTCATACTGGGAAATTTACGACAAGTATGGCTACTATCCATTCGACCTGGTGAAGGATGAATCGGTATCACGCACCCTGGAGTCGGTTTATGACGACTATTGTGCGGCGCAATTTGCCAAAGCGCTGAACAAACAGGAAGATTTTGAATTCTTCAGCAAGCGTTCAGGGTTCTACAAAAACATGTTTGATCCCCAAACCAGGCTCATGAGAGGCAAGGACTCCAAAGGCAACTGGCGGACTCCATTTGATTCATTCTCACTTTCCCAGGCAAGTAACTCAGGGGGTGATTATACGGAAGGCAATGCATGGCAATATACCTGGCACATTCAGCATGACGTACCCGGACTTATGGAATTAATGGGTGGGCCTGATTATTTTACCAACAAACTGGATTCACTGTTTGAAACTTCAGTCAGCAAGGAAGCCCACGGATTTGTTGCGGATGTTACAGGCCTTATCGGCCAGTATGCACACGGCAATGAGCCAAGCCACCACGTGGCTTACCTGTATTCCTTGGCAGGCAAACCCTGGAAAACCGAGCAACTCGTCCGCCAGATTACCACGACCCAGTACCAGAACAAAATCAATGGATTATGCGGGAATGATGACTGCGGACAAATGTCTGCCTGGCTGATATTCAGCAACCTTGGATTCTATCCTGTGAATCCCTGCGGCGGCGAATATGTACTGGGTGCACCCCAGCTGAAGAAAGCCACTGTTTCCTTACCGGATGGCAAAACCTTTACCGTGGAGGCAGCTGATATTTCGGAAGCGAATATGTATGTTCAATCCATCGAATTGAACGGCACCAAATACGAAAAGAGGACCATTACGCACGAGGAGATAATGCGTGGCGGCATCCTTAAATTTTACATGGGCAGCCAACCCAAAAAATAGTCATCAGTGAACAATTCCGGGGCAATATTTTTGATTGTTATACCTTTCATCCTTTTTATGTCCTGCAAGAAAGAGGAGACAGTGGTTCCGGCTGTCAGGACATTGAAAATCGCCGTAGTGTCTGATCCCCATTATTACGACCCTTCCCTGGGTACAACCGGTGAAGCCTTCGAAGCCGCCCTGTCCGGAGACCGTAAAATGCTGGGCGACAGTAAAGCTATTTTTGAGGAGGCCATCAGTGAGATTAAAATGTCGGATGCGGAGGTCGTATTGCTTTGTGGTGATTTGACGAAAGATGGGGAAAGAATCAACCATGAAAAGGTGGCTTTCTATCTTTCACAGTTAAGTTCTGCGGGTAAGAAAGTGTTTGTAGTGCCAGGCAACCACGACATTAATAATCCACATGCAAGTCAGTACAGCGGCAAAGTCGTCACGCCGGTTCCCGGCCTGAATCCTTCCGGGTTTGAACAGGTATACGCTGCTTTTGGCTTTCAGAATGCGATCTCCAAAGATCCGAACTCTCTTTCCTATGTGGCTGAGGCAGCTCCTGGATATTGGATACTGGCCATGGATGCCTGCCGCTACCCGGAGAATACAGGCACTTCCTCCAAAACAGGCGGCAGATTTTCTGCCGGAACCCTTTCCTGGATTCTGTCCAAGCTCGATGAAGCGAAAAAAAATGGCATCACAGTAATAGGAATGATGCATCATGGTTTAACAGAGCATTTTACGGGTCAATCTGAACTTTTTCCCGATTATGTTGTGGAGGACTGGAAGAATATCTCTGCAGCTTTCGCGGACAAGGGCTTAAAGCTTGTTTTTACCGGGCACTACCATGCCCAGGACATTACCCGGGCGGCAGGTACGGGAAGCAATTTCCTGCTCGACTGTGAAACCTCGTCATTGGTCACTTCTCCATGTGCATACAGGCTGATTAGCTATGATCCTGCCGGATCGTTGACCATTCATTCGAAGAAGATTACATCGATAGCGGGAAATGCCGGCTTTGAGCGGTATGCCAGGGACTATATGCTTTCCGGCATTCAGCAAGGGCTGACTTCTACCCTTGTCGCTCCCCCGTATAACCTTAGCCAGGCCAATGTTGCCCTGGCTGCCCCGGTCGTTGCCTCGACGGTAATGCAACACTACCAGGGAGATGAACTCATGGAACCGGGCACTGCTGCCCTCATCCAGTTGCTCAAAGGTATGGGTGGCTATTACATGGTACTGGCTTCGAGTATGCAGAACATGGCCACCGACCTGCCTCCTGCGGATAATGAACTGGTATACCCATTGAAGTAGAAAATGCCGGGGGAGACAGATATCCTGTTCTCCCGGAAGGCACACGGTTTTCCAGGATCCGGCAAATTGTTACGTCTAATCAGAATTCGGGTTCATATTTCATGCCGGCTTCTTCCCAGTGAATCTGGCGGATGACAATGTTCCTGATCCTGATCCTGCTGCAGTAAGCCTCAAACCCGATCTTTGTATATATCCTGTTATCAATAGGATCAGGATCCATCGCCTCTAACAGCAACTGGTCATCTGCGAATATAAAGCAATGGCCTTCGATGCTTCCTGCCTTAATCTTGTACAATTTTCCCGGAACGAAACTGAACAATGGAGTCCCAACCATAAACTCATATTTGTCAGATTTTTCAATCCCTACTTTCCCGGTCCACCACCCCTGCAATCCGGCCACATAGGCCAGTCCGCGGCGATCGCCATCCTCCAGCCATTCACCGTTCCACATCACGTTGATGTCGTGGGAGGAGGGCAGCAGCGTCTGGGCCTCAAATTCCACCAGCACATTTCCCGGGAAATCCTGATTTAAGATGGCCATTCCCGGGTGGTTACCCCTGTTGGAGCCTGTAAGCCACTCCCCGTCTGCATCCCATTCGCTGTGGTGTATGGTCCACTCTGCGGCAAGGGATTCAGGAGTGACCTGCCTGTCGTACAATATCTTCGATTTTGATAAAAGGACCTTCTTCTTCATTAACAGAAGTTCGTCCTTGTGCTCTTTGGGAGTTTCCTCGTTCATTGAATTATTCCTGTCAATTGGTGGCTGTACCGGATCGTTGTTTCCGTGATCTTTCCGGGCATCACCCCGGATTTTTTATTTTTTTACAATAAACCTGACTTCAGAGGTTTTGGTTTTTTGTTGCAGCACCAGGATGTAAGCCCCGTTGCTTAAGGATCCCAGGTGAAGAAGGATCTCCGTGAATCCCTGCAGATACTGTTTTCTCTCCTGGTTTATTACCAGCTGGCCTCCCATGGAATAAATCCGCACCGCGGCCCAGCCACCCTCTGATTCAAACTGAAGGGTTGCATAATCTGACACCGGGTTAGGGAATAATTTAAGTTTACTGCCTGGGATTGGGAGGGAAGGTTCAACAGCGGTGGTCTTGCCGGTAAGTTGAATTTCAGGGAAGGAACCATTCAGCAAGAGGGTAACATCCTGGTCTGCAAGATTGAACCATTGTTTGAAAAAGCCGGAATAGATACTCCTGAAATCGTGCTGCATGGGGAGGTTGTCCGTTTTTGTAGCTGCCGCCGGGATAACGGGATTGGTGCCGGTGATCCCGGGATTGACATTTGTACCAAACAGGATGGCCGGCCATGTTGTGCCGTGGTCTGTTCCCAGGCTGTCATTCGATTTGATGCGCCTGCCAAATTCGGTATAAACAAATCCCATCACCTCATCTTCCTTGTTCAGCAATTTCAAATCATCCTGAAAAGCAGCGATGGCCTGTGACAGTTTGCCAAGCAATACCGGGTGCGTTCCCGCAAGTTTATTGGTCTCGCTGGCCACCTGCCCCGAATGGGTATCCCATCCACCCAGGCTGACGACATAGATCTGAGTCTGCAGTCCGCCGGCAATCAGATTGGCGACAAGCTTCAGCTGGTCTGCCAGGAGGTTTGTGCCGGCAGCAGGATATTTCAGCGACAGGTTTTTCGCACTGGCGGCGGCAGTTTTCACAACACCCAGGTAACCCTCGGTTTGTTCCATCACGTTGGTAAGGTATTTGAGTTCCCTGCCAAACGGGGTATCCGGAAAGCCTGTTGCCGGCGCATTGTTGGTATAGGATGAGGTGAGGCTTCTGATAACCGTACTATAATTTGCCTGGTCTCCCTGGCAGGTAGGGGAACTTGTTGATCCGATGGTAAGAGAGATGGGATGCGGTTGGTTTACATTGGGGAACCCGTACGGATAATTGGGATAGAGTTGGTACAGCATCCTTCCCATCCATCCTGAGCTGACCACTGTCATAGCATCCGACCCGGATATCAGGATATCTTTCGACCTGAAATGAGACAGGTTGGGATAAAGGTATCCAACACCCTGGATGATCTGAACTTTCCCCTCTTTATACAGACCGGTAAGTTCAGGCATTACCGGATGAAGACCTGTATCATCCGTTAATTTCAGAATTTGATTTTTATCGACCAGAATATTCCGCCGTGCATTGGCCAGGTTGTCGTACTGAGAGATGGGGATAACCATATTCAAACCGTCGTTGCCCCCGTCCAGCTGGACCAGTACCAATTTCCTCCCTGTATTGAAGGCACCCGTTAAACCGGTGGCAGGAGTGCCTGCCATTGCCTGCATCCAGTGTCCCCGGAAGAAAAAGGGCAAGGCAGCCGTTGCAGTCGTATATTTTATGAATCTCCTTCTTTCCATACTTTTGCCAATACTTTTTTCTTTATATTTCTCTTCCTAGGTAAGATAAAATTCGGGCATCCTCATTATCGCCAACAATAGCGCCAGCAGCTTTTTACTGATCAGATTCTTCTGGGTTGCATCAACAGGATTGGCAGCGTATTTATTCCACTCAAAAGTCCAGGTTGACTCAGGCAACCCAGGAATAAGGGTCTCTTTTAATTGTGCAACCTGTTCGGCGCTGAGTCCGACAGGCAGTAAAATCCGGGCCAATCCATTGATCAGGCTTGTTACATTTCCCGGATCACTTACTTTCCCTGTTATCAGAAAGGGGTCTATAACATATTTGTAGCCGGCCTTTGTAATGCCTGATGTGCAAAAGGTGTCTGTAAAACCTGTCCGCATGGGGACTGTGGCGGAATTGACCCACAACTCATAATAGGAAGGTTCCTTGTAATATTGCGGCCAGCCTGCGACATCGGGCGGGTCACCAAGTGCCATTTCCATGTTCCGGCAAAAAATATAAAGGTCATACCAGGCTTCGTAATTGGTCACCAGGCTGGGTGATAATGCAATTTCACATTTTCTGAATACTCCAATGGTATAATTCAGCGGATCCTTGATTTGCGATCCCATGTAATCCGTACTGAAAAAGTGTTCGCTGCTTAGCAGCTGTTCAAGAACAGGCTTAATCTCATAATTGTTGCTGAAGAGGGTGGTTGCCAGTGGTTCAATAACCTGGTCTTCAACAGCCTGGTCGATCTGGTAGTACATGAACCACCGGTAAATCTTCCGCACAAGGTATCGGGCAGTCTCTTTCTTGCTGAAAACCATCTCCACCAGCAATTTGTATTCTTCAGCTTCCCTGTTGGTAATGTTTGTTTTGTCAAAGGCCTGGGTGAATACCTTGGTAGTTTTGTCGTGGCGTGTCGTGTCGTAATAGGAGGTATAGGCAGTTCGGTTTACCATCCATCCGGTCAGTACTTTAGCCGCCTCGCGAATATCGGTTTCGGTATAGTTGGTGTAATTTCCTTCTGCGAACAGCGGACCCTTGCCGATGGTAAAGAGTTCAAACAATTCCCGGCCGTAATTTTCATTGGGGGCACTTGCCCTGTTTGATTCACCGTTGAGGTAGACCAGCATGGCCGGATTTATGGTCATCTCGGTAACCAGTTGCTTCACATTTCCGAGAGCATGCTTCCTGAGAAGCTGAATATACTGGTAAAGAAGGGCAGCACTGTTGACCGTATCCATTTCAGTCACCAGGTGATTGTGCCAGAAAAGTGTCATCTTTTCTGCCAGCGAAGTTCCTTGTTGCATCATCGTACCTACCCACCATGAACGCAGACTTCTCAACCGGAAGGGATTATAGGTGTTGTTGTAGGCTGCAGTTATCCAGGTTTGCCCCAACGGGACATCCAGGTCTTTGGCATCGTAGCTGACCGGTGGATTTGGCAATGCCTGTGTTTGCAGCAGTGTGCCAAGCGCTGAAGAAATGCTTTTGCCAACCAGGCCATTCACCTCATCGTTCCTGGGACCAAACATGCAACGGTCGAGCAGGTGCCTGGCACGGACATAGTCCAGGTTTTCCGGGATTGCCTGTATGGAATATGTTTTTCCTGATGACGCCATAGATTTAGTTCTGCCAGGTTTTTCAGGATGAAGATAAATAATAATGTGTTAAAATTCAGCATTGTGTTTCCTGATATTTTCTATTACACGGAGATAAAAAAGAGATGAGACATGAGCTGGAGTTATGAATTATGAGTTATGAATTATGAGTGGGGGCAGGAGTTGTTCGTTTTGCTCTGTGGACCTCTGTTCTACTCCGTGTGTCTCTGTGACAGTTCTTTTTGTTACACAGAAACACGGAGATAAAAAAGATATAAGACATGAGCGAGGAGTTATGAGTTATGAATTATGCGAATTAAGGGTTGAAAACGTTCAATACAAAGAAAAATAATTG
>CAZDLO010000011.1:53149-60373 GCA_964506325.1 uncultured Tangfeifania sp. | reverse complement strand
GCCCCGGTTCATGCAAATGAGCCGGGGCCTTTTTTTTGGCATAGGGCAGAGGGCAGAGGGTGATTTGTGCGCTTTATGTGCCGGCAAAAGGAACTCCGGGGACGATCATTGCGATTGTCCCCGGAGTTCCTTGTATTGGTTAAAACCTTAGCCTTGTCTCTACCGGAAGTTCTTCCGGTACTCGGAAGGCGTCTTTTCCATGATATTTTTGAAATATAGATTGAAATTGGCCAGGTTGTTATAACCGCTTTCGTAGCATATCTGTGCGATGGGTTTATCAGACTCTGCCAGCTTTTTGGCGGCAATGCTTATTCTAATTTCTTTCACATACTGAATAAATGTTTTGCCCGTTCTTTTCTTGAAATAGCGGCAAAAGGATCCCGGAGCCATGTTAAGGAGATCGGAGGCTGCCTTCAGGCTGATTCCTTCCTGTATGTTGTGAAATACATATTCGTAGACATCTTTGATCTGATCAAGATCCTTAAAATAGCTGTTCGGATATTCCGGGGTCAGCGATAATGACTCTTTTTCGTCGATTTGGATCAATCCCTTGAATACATGAAGCAATTCAATATAGCTTTCAAGACCTTTTAAGTTGACAAGTCTTTCCATGCAATCCATAACATAAACGATTTTTTCACCTTTAAAAAACAGGCCGCTGTTTCCCCTGTTTAATAACTCTTTAACAGTTTCAAGTTCAGGAAGATTAAAAAAATCTGAGCCGACAATATTTTCATCGAAATGAATCACAATGCATGTGGGAGGTGAATCATTTTGACGATCAAGCACTTCCCAGCAATGTGGAAGATCAGGCCCCAGTAAAACAAGGTCACCTGGCTCAAAGCCTGAAATGTTGTTTCCAACAATGCGGCGACCGGAACCTGAAATTACCAGGTTTAATTCATAGTTTTTATGCGAATGGATCTTTGGATTATTTTCGGATAAATACAGTCGGCGCGTGATAAACGAGTGCTCATGCGGGACATTGATTTTTGCAAAAACAAATTCCATGATATAATAAATTAGCCTGTGTCACAAATATAGTTAACAATATTTAATTCAAGGGTTAAAAAACAATATGAATTGGATAAAATAATATTTATAAAATGTTAAAACATTATTTATCTTTGTGGTTCACAAAATATTACACTAAAATAACTATTATGTTGTATCCATTAAAAGGGATAATTCCACCCATGATTACACCGTTGAAGAGTAATGATGAACTCGACAGGGTCGGTGTGGAAAAGCTTATTGAGCACATCATCGGAGGTGGAGTCCATGGTCTCTTCCTGCTGGGAACCAACGGTGAAGGTCCAAGTTTGAGCTACCGTTTAAGAAAGGAATTTCTTAAGTTATCGTGTGAAATTATCAAAGGCAGGGTTCCGGTACTTGTTGGTATTACGGATTCTGCTTTTTCCGGGGCAATGGAGATGGCTGAATATTCCAAATCTGTTGGTGCCGACAGTGTGGTGGTTGCTCCTCCATTTTATTTTCCGGCCAACGAGGCTGAGATGATTAACTATGTAGAGAAACTTGCAGCTTCTACACCTCTTCCTTTTATACTTTACAATATGCCGATGCATACCAAGATCAACATTACGCTTCCTACCCTTAAAAGGGCACAAGAGCTGGGATGTATCGGGGTGAAAGACAGTTCAGGCGACATGGCCAATCTTTATATGCTGATCGATGCATTCAAGGAGGATAAGAATTTTGCCGTTTTTGCAGGGTCCGAGCTTTTTACTTCTGATGCATTGCTTCACGGTGCCCATGGTGCAGTAGCTGGTGGGGCAAACGTTTTCCCGAAATTGTTTGTTGACCTGTACGATGCCTCCCTCAGGCGGGATCTGGACAGTATTGCTTACCTTAAGGATCAGATCATCTGGTTGTGCAAGACCTTGTATGTCGTTTCAAACAGCGCGGCAAGGATAACAATATCATTTAAAACAGCCCTTTCCATTATGGGTATCTGCAGTGACGAGATGGCTCTTCCACTCCAGAAACTCGAAGGAAAGGATCGTGAAAAAATTGCATCCTATTTGGATGAAATGAAAGAAAAATTTAAATAGCTACGTTTTTGTTCATTCTAAAAGGGCTGCTCATTTTTTTGAACAGCCCTTTTTCATGATATAGGTTATCCCTTATGGAGTGATCTGAAATTGAAAATTTTATCCATTGCCGGCGCTTCAAACTGACCGACCATTTTTTAGGCATTCAGGTCCGGATAACTTCTATCTCCCATCAAACGGTGACTGAAAATATTTTCCTTCTAAATATTTGTCAAAAAAAAAGTAATAAAATTTATGATTACCCAATTAAAGGTAAAACAAAACAGAATTTCTCAATCTTGGCAGAGGCCGAGTTTTTTTAATCAAAAAATATTCTACTTTTGTCATTCCTTTTAAAATAGGAAAAAGGAGAGATGCAAGAGTGGTTGAATTGGCACGCCTGGAAAGCGTGTGAGCCTCTAAAGGGCTCCGCGGGTTCGAATCCCGCTCTCTCCGCTGAAAAACAGGACTGTTAGGGTTCTGTTTTTTTTTGCCGTAAATTTTGGTTGTACCAGATAGGAGTGAACCTCTATTTTAACCAGCCTAAGTCCATGGCATGTTCATCAAAAAAACCGGCAGTTTGATAATGGAAGCACCATTTAAAGCTGGGCAGTCCGTTGCAACAGGTAAGGCAGGAACCAGGCTCCACTATCCATTCGAATGCTTCACCCAGACATCTTCGGGAGGTTTTCCGTGAGGGATCAATAGAGAGGTAATATTCAAACATGCGGATTTATAGGATCCGGAGTTATTAATTCGAATATCCCCGGTTTTGGTGTAACGTTGAAACAGGAGAAGAACATACAACGAAACGTACCTCACATTGTTGACTCAACAAAATCGTTAATGATGTTCAATGTGTATGAGAATAGGAATGCATGATCTTATCCGTATAGGCAAGTATCATTGCCGAAAGGAGAAATACCAGGTGAATGCAGACCTGGAGAATGGCATCCTGCAGGGGAATATTGTGGATATCAATAAAAGTTTTTAACAAGTGAACTCCTGAAATGCTTACCAATGATATTATTAACTTGATCTTTAGCGTGCTGGCATTAATTTTGGTTAACCAGTCCGGCTTGTCTGCGCTGCTGTCAAAATCAATTTTACTCACAAAAGTATAGTATCCACCAATAAATACTACAACCAGCAGGTTGATAACCATTGATATGTCTATGAGTCCGAGAACAGAAAGCATGATCGAATTTTCATTAAGATCTGCGATGTTAGACATCAGGTGCCACAACTGGACCATAAACTTAAAGGCGTACAACAGGGATGCAACAATGAGTCCCAAATAAACGGGAGCCTGAAGCCAACGACTGAAGAATATAAAGCTTTCAATTTTTTTTTCCATGACTGTCAAAACTAAACCTTATCAATTGGTTTGAAATGATATACGTAATAAACCATATTTTGTTTAAGGGAAATTCGCTTAATAGCAGGGTCCTGTGTATCATTGATTGCTTTTTTGCTTGTTGCCGTTGGAATGCACTGCCTTGTAAATTATAAAACCAAAGACCAAAACTCCCAGGGTGATAAACAGGATGGAGAGGTAGGAGCTGTATTCATTGACTTTGGTCATCAGCATCTCGATAGGAATAACGGATTCGAGGTAATAACCGATGGATGCGAGTATGATGTTCCACAATCCGGCACCGATGGTCGTATAAAGGACAAACTTGGTAAAATTCATTCTGGCAAGTCCGGCAGGTATTGAAATGAGATGTCTGACTCCTGGTATCAGCCGCCCTGTAAAGATCGAAATAGCTCCGTTCCTGTAAAAAAATGATTCCGTTTTTACAATGGCAGCTTCATCAATGAGCAACATATGCCCGAAACGGCTGTTGGCAAACTTGTACACTATCGGTCGCCCTATGAAAATTGCCAGGAAATAGTTTCCAACCGACCCAATCAAGGCACCGAGCGTAGAGAAAAATACAACCAGGTAAATATTTAACTCGCCTGCGGCAGCTTTATAGGCTGCCGGAGGGACAACCAGTTCAGAAGGCAGTGGAATTACAGAACTTTCTATGGCCATTAGCAATGTTATAGTCCAGTAATTGAGATGGTCGAGGCACCACTGAATAAATTCGATTGATTCCATGAATGGCAGGTTTGAAAAGTGCGTTTCTGCAAAGGTAAACATTGCCTCCCAATTTCAACCTAATTGTAAAATTTTGGTATTAAGTCTAAATTAATTATCGAATATTCGAATATAATTTAGAAACATTTTAAAGTCCACATTTTAGTATCATGAAACTAAATATTTACCTTTATTGAGGAGTTATGAATGAATGTAACTATTTATGATCTATCATGGAAAAAGGGAATAAATCATCAGATTTACAGACACATACAGGTGTGGAAGTCATGCGTTGCTATCAGTGTGGAAAATGTACTGCAGGCTGTGTTCTGGCTTCTGACATGAATTTTCCTCCCAGTTACCTGATGAGGCTTCTTCAGACTGGGACCAGGCAAAACTATGAAAAGATTCTCAGCTCAAATTCAATCTGGCTATGCCTGAATTGTGAGAACTGCCTTGGCCGGTGTCCTATGGAAATCGATATTCCCAAACTGATGGATTATCTCAGGACCCAGGCAATCAAGGAAAACAAACTTCATCCCGATTCCAGGCCCATCATCTCTTTTCACAGGTCGTTTCTGGATTCCATAAAATATACAGGCCGGCTTTATGAAATGGGGCTGATTGCGGCTTTCAAGGCCAGAACATTTCGTTTAACCCAGGATCTGATGCTTGCTCCAGGAATGTACCTTAAAGGGAAACTCCATCTTCTGCCTGAAAAAATCAAGGACAGGCGGAGCATGAAAAGGATATTTGCCCAAACGATTGAAAACGTTAAGACTGAAAATCAATGAAGATAGGATTTTACCCGGGCTGTTCGCTCACTGGTTCATCCAGAGAATACAATGAATCGGTGGTGGCAATAGCCAAAGCTTTGGATATTGAACTGATTGAGATAAAGGACTGGAATTGCTGCGGCGCAACTGCGGCACACTCCCTGAATGAAGAGCTCTCACTTTCATTGCCTGCAAGGATTATGGCATTGGCTGAAGAACAGGGTCTGACAGAAATAGTCGTCCCTTGTGCCGCCTGTTACAACCGGCTGAAAGTAACACAGCATGAACTTGAGAATGATCAGAAACGTGGGAGAATTGCAGAGATTCTCCAGCTGCCATACAAGGGTAGTCTTAGGATTATCAATGTTTTGCAGCTTTTGGAGGCGTATGGTTCTGAAAATATAAAGGCCAAAGTGACCCAGTCATTCCAGCACAAAGTTGCCTGTTATTATGGTTGTTTACTTGTTCGTCCGCAATCTATTCTGAAATTTGACCGTGTAGAAGATCCCCAAAGCATGGATTCACTGGTTAAAGTGATCGGAGGTACCCCCATCGACTGGGCATTTAAAACAGAATGCTGTGGCGGGGGTTTTTCTGTTTCCCGGACAGACCTTGTAGCCAAACTTTCGGGCAATATTTTAAAGGATGCTGCAGATCGCGGAGCGGAAGCGATTATCGTTGCCTGTCCGATGTGCCAGTCCAACCTCGATATGAGGCGTGGTGCCATTAACAAAACCCTGCAGGTACCGAGTAATATTCCTGTTATTTATATTACGCAGGCCATAGGCCTGGCTCTTGGAATAGGGGCAAAGGAACTGGGGTTGAAGCGTCATTTTGTAACCGTAGAATTGTAATTATATGTCAAAGATCGGAGTATTTATTTGCCACTGCGGTGAAAATATCAGTGCAACTGTTGATGTAGAACGTGTTGCACGTGAAGTTGGCCAAATGGAAGGAGTAGCCCATGCCATTGACTACAAATACATGTGTTCGGATCCCGGCCAAACATTCATCAAAGAGGCCATCAGAAAATATGATCTGGATGGTGTTGTAGTTGGTGCCTGCTCCCCCAGGATGCATGAACCAACTTTCAGGAGGGCTTGTGCGGAAGCCGGGTTAAATCCCTATCTGTGTGAGATGTCCAATCTTCGGGAGCATTGTTCATGGGTACACGAAAAGAGCGAAGAGACCACGGAGAAGGCAATCGACCTGGTAAAGATGCTGGTTGAGAAGGTGAAGAAGAACAAGCCCCTGGAGTCGATAAAAGTTCCTATCACCAAAAAGGCCCTTGTTATCGGAGGAGGTATTGCAGGCATTCAGGCAAGCCTTGATATTGCCAATACCGGTCACCAGGTGATCCTGGTTGAGAGGGATCCTTCGATAGGGGGGCACATGTCGCAGCTTTCTGAGACATTTCCAACCCTTGATTGTTCCCAGTGTATTCTTACTCCTCGTATGGTTGAAGTTGCACAGCATCCTAATATTAAGCTATATACTTACGCGGAGCTTGAAAGTCTGGAAGGTTTTATCGGTAATTTTACCGCCAAAATCCGGCTGAAAGCAAAAAGTGTTAATTATTCAACATGTACGGGTTGTGGGGCTTGCATACAGAAATGCCCGGTGAAAAAAATTCCAAGTGAGTTCAATGCCGGACTGGGAACAAGAACGGCCATATATGTGCCATTTCCACAGGCAGTTCCCAATAAACCTGTGATTGATCGCATCAATTGTAATTACTATAAACGGGGTGCCTGTAAAATTTGTGAGAAGACTTGCCAGGTAGGCTCTATTGAATGGGATAAGGAGGACGAAATTGTCAGCGAACAGGTTGGAGCAGTGGTTCTGGCTACCGGATTCGATGTTAAGGGAACAGATTTCTTTCCCGAATATGGTTACGGAAAATACAGGGACGTTTTGACAGGTCTTCAGTTTGAGCGGCTGGCCTCGGCATCCGGACCTACCATGGGGGAAATCAGGAGGCCGTCGGATGGCGTAATTCCTAAAAAGATTGTCTTTATTGCCTGTGCAGGATCAAGGGATCCTGCCAAGGGTATTCCATACTGTTCCAAGATTTGCTGCATGTACACGGCAAAACATGCAATGCTTTACCAGCATAAGGTTCATGGTGGAGAATCCACTGTTTTTTATATGGATATCCGCGCAGGCGGAAAGAATTATGAAGAGTTTGTCAGAAGGGCCATCGAAGAGGATACCGTGAATTATGTCAGGGGCCGGGTTGCCAGGGTTTATGAGAAAGATGGCAAACTGATCGTCAAAGGGGTTGATACTCTACTTGGAGGTGAGCAGGTTG
>CAZDLO010000011.1:37080-53139 GCA_964506325.1 uncultured Tangfeifania sp. | reverse complement strand
TGCGGTTCCGAGCAACTCGCCCAGAAGTTGCATGTCTCATATGATCCGTATCACTTTTTTGCAGAAGCTCATCCTAAGCTCAAACCTGTTGAAACCAATACTGCCGGTATTTTCCTTGCCGGAGCATGCCAGGCACCAAAAGATATTCCTGAGACAGTCGGAATGGCATCAGGGGCTGCCGTGAAAGTGGCCGCATTGTTTTCAAACAGTGAATTGGTCAGGGAGCCATTGGTTGCAGTGGTTAACCGCCTGGCTCCACCACTTTACAGTACCTGCGTCGGTTGCTTTATGTGTGAAACTGCCTGTCCGTACAATGCCATAGAACATGAAGAAATAAAAGGACGTGATGGCAGTCATATCAGATCTATTGCTAAAGTAAATGAAGGACTGTGCCAGGGCTGTGGTACCTGTGTTGCTTTCTGTCGGTCAAAATCAATTGATATTCAGGGTTATACCAATGAGCAGGTATACGCTGAAGTCATGTCATTGTTGAACGTTTAACTTCCGGGTAATGAGTGAAAATAAAGTTTTTGAACCTAAAATAGTGGCATTTGTCTGCAACTGGTGTACTTATGCCGGTGCCGATCTGACCGGTACAAGCAGGCTGAAATATGCCACGAATGTTAAGATCGTTCGTTTTCCCTGTACCGGTCGAATAGATTTTCTGCTTTTGCTTAAGTCATTTGCACAGGGCGCTGACGGGATTATTGTTTCGGGGTGTCATCCCAATGATTGTCATTATACGAGCGGCAATTTCCATGCCCGAAGGCGATGGATTGCATTTCGTGCAGTCCTTGATCTGATGGGTGTTGATGTCCGTCGTATCCAGTACTCCTGGGTTTCTGCTGCTGAGGGTTCCAAATGGGCAGACCTTGTTAACAACACAGTTGCTGAAATCAGGGCACTTGGCCCGTATTCCGAATACCAGAAAGTTGCTGATTATTTAGAGAAGGAGGAGCAAAATGGATAAGCTTAGAGAAAGGGCAGTAGCATTATTGGCGGATGGCTTGGTTTCACTGGTTATAGGTTACGAAGAGGGTACCAAAAAACCACGGCCTCTTTTTTGCCGCACGCGTGAAAGTGCCGGTAAATTGATTTTCGACAGCCGTTGTTTTCACAACCTGGCAGTATATATTACGAAAAAGGAGTTGGTAGGAAAAGATCGTTTTGCCGTAACAGCACCGATTTCAACCTTGAGGAGTATCATGCAATTATTTACTGAAAATCAGCTGAGTGAGGAAAAGTTGCTGGTTCTGACTGTTGATCTTGACGGTGAGGTCAGAGAATTTGTCACTTTCGATGAAATCTCCTCCTATGTCGAACAGTTTGAATTAAAAAGGGGACAAAGGGAGCAGGAAATTCTTTCCCGGATTGAAGAAATGAGTCGTGAAGAGCGTTGGAAATTCTGGATGGAAGAGATGTCTCACTGCTTTAAATGTTACGCCTGCCGCTCTGCATGTCCACTGTGTTACTGTTCCAAATGTGTTGTTGAAGTTAACCGGCCGCAGTGGATCAATCCCTGGCCGGCGCCGTTGTCCAACATGGAATGGCATATCAACAGGGCTATGCATATGGTGGGCCGTTGTACCGCATGTGGGGCATGTGGTGATGCTTGTCCTGTTGGTATTCCTATTGATTTGATTACCAGGAAAATGATGGAGGATATGGCGCCAGAATTCGGATTTATCCCGGGTTTGCCGGTAAAGAAGGGAAATGCCCTTTCCACCTGGAAACTCGATGACAGAGAGCAATTTATACGATAGTGGTTATGGAGACAAAATATATCAGTAAGAGTGGTATTGAACAATGGTTTTCATCCATTGTAGATAGCAAAAGGAGAGTTTATGCACCTGTGAACTCCAGAGGGCAGGTTGATTTTAAACTAGTAAAAAGAATAGGGGAAGTTGCAAATGAATACATTCAGACAACCCAATCGATCAAGGCATCAGTTTACCCAAAAGCAGAAGTCCTATTTTCTTATGAGAAAGTCAACGGCAAGATAAGCCTCTCGGATTTTGATCCGGATAGTGTGCCTGAAACTGTACTTTGGAAGGTACATCCTTGTGATGCTGCTGGATTTAAACCGCTTTCCGCAATTTTTAACTGGGACAATGCCGATAAACTGCACAATGCCCACCTGGCGAAAACATCAGTCATTTCATTCAGTTGTTCAAGTGCCGATGAAAGCTGTTTCTGCACCAGCGTGAACGGTAGTCCGGGCAATACCTCGGGGAGTGATGTTCAACTGACCATGCTGCCTGACGGAGGAGCTATTGCCGAGATATTGACACCCAAGGGGGAAGTGCTTGTGTCTTTGCTTCCTTCTGTTTTCGAAGCAGACCGGGGCGATGATAAGAAAAAATATTTGGTAGACCTTCCGGCAAAATTTAATGTGGAAGAGGTCAATGCCAAATTGAACAAAGCATTCAACAGTACGATATGGAAGGAACAGTCCGAACGTTGCCTGGGATGCGGCGCCTGCGCATTTGTTTGTCCCACATGCGCCTGTTTTGATATTCAGGAGGATGTTCACGGCTCAAAAGGAAGGCGAATCCGCTGCTGGGATGCCTGCGGATTTGGCTTGTTTACCCTACATACTTCCGGACATAATCCCAGAGAGCATCAGAGCCAGCGCTGGAGACAAAGAATTCTTCATAAGTTTTCATATATGCCTGAAAGACTAACAGTTATTGGATGTACAGGCTGCGGACGCTGTTCGCGTGCTTGTCCCGTTGATATGAATATTCTTGAACACATCACATCAATTGCCAACCAATGAGCGATAAAAACACATACCTCCCGTACCTGATGACCGTAGAGAAAATTACCAAAGAGGCTCCGGGAGTAAAAACATTCAGGTTGAAGTTTCAGGATGAAGAAGAGGCATCTGCCTTTGAATTTAAGGCAGGACAATTTGGCGAATATTCTGCCTTTGGTGATGGGGAATCCACTTTCTGTATTGCCTCTTCCCCGACAAGAAAAGGTTATATTGAATGTACATTTCGTGAGACTGGAAGGGTGACATCAGGTTTGTCCTCCCTGGAGGAAGGAAGTACAATGGGTTTCAGAGGACCTTATGGAAACGTATTTCCATTGGATGAATGGAAAGGCAAAAATCTTGTTTTCATAGCCGGAGGAATTGCTTTGCCCCCGATGCGATGCGTAATCTGGAATGCACTGGATATGAGGGATAATTTTAAGGATATCACCATTGTATATGGTGCCAGATCTGTAAATGACCTAGTATACAAATCAGAATTGAAGGAATGGGCAGACAGGCCGGATGTAAAAATGGTCACGACAGTGGATCCGGGGGGACAGACTGCCGACTGGAAAGGTGAGGTAGGATTTGTACCGGCAATAGTTGAAAAAGTGGCCCCGGCGGCTGAGAACACCATTGCCATTGTGTGCGGACCCCCGGTCATGATCAAATTCACTTTCCCTGTATTGGAAAAGTTGGGATTCAGGGATGACCAGGTATACACTACATTGGAGAACAGGATGAAGTGCGGAGTAGGTAAGTGCGGTCGCTGCAATGTTGGGAAACTATACATTTGCAAGGATGGACCTGTTTTCAGTAAGGAGGAGTTGAATCTTATTCCTGCGGAAGAATATTGATACAGATTGAAAATTTGAACGAAAACCCTCAAGGTTACCCCAACCTTGAGGGTTTCTGCTTTTTATCGGAGGTTTTTGGTCCTGCTTGCATCCAGGCGGATGAAAATAAATAGCAGGACTGTAAAAGACCACAAAGAGGATCCTCCGTAGCTGAAGTAGGGCAGGGGGATGCCAATCACAGGGGCAAGACCTATTGTCATTGAAATGTTTACCACTATATGGAAAAAGAGGATGCATGCAACTCCGTATCCGTAAATTCGGCTGAAAGCAGACCGCTGCCTTTCCGCAAGAAAAATCAGCCTTATCAGCAGTGTGAGGAAGAGGAGAATTACGACAGTCGTGCCAATAAAACCCCATTCTTCGCCAACAGTACAAAAAATAAAATCGGTGCTTTGCTCCGGAACGAAATTGTATTTGGTTTGGGTTCCCTTTAAAAAACCTTTGCCAATTATTCCTCCTGATCCGATGGCAATTTTGGATTGCTGCACATGATAACCTGCACCCAGCAGGTCGTTTTTAATGCCCAATAAGTTATCAACCCGGTCACGCTGGTGAGATATCAGTACATTCTTGTAAAAGTAGTTCACCGACAGTGTAATGGCTATTGAAAACAGGAAGAACAGCAACACGGACCATGCCTGCCTGATATGTTTGGCAAATCCGTAAATTATAAAAATCAGTACTGAAATAATTGATGTAATCACGAGTAGCTGAAACGGCTGGGCATTGAACCCAAGAATATTTTTAAGGGCAAGAAATGAACCGTAAATAACTGATACAATGATAAATCCAAAAATTCCATCTTTGTAGCTCTGTCGAATTATTGTGAAAAGGATCAAAGAAGTGATGACCAGTAAGATCAGAATCTGGAGTGGTGACCACAACAATGCCAGGATAAAGAGAATGATCGCTGTAATCCCACCGATCAGAATAGTATTTGCCATCCCTTCCCGGTAAAATACCAGGAAGAATGCTGAAAAGACAAGTGCTGACCCGGTATCATTCTGAACAAGAATCAACAGTGCAGGAAAAAGTATTATACTGCCAAGAACCAGGTATGACTTGGCTCTTCCGATTTTGAAATTGAACTGGCTCATGAATTTGGCAACGGCAAGAGTGGTGGCAAATTTCATCAATTCTGCTGGCTGCAAAAGTACTCCGCCAATTTCGAACCAGGCTCTTGCCCCATTGATCTCTTTACCAATAAACAAAACTGCCACCAACAGGATGATTATCAGGGCATAAATGTGATAGGCAAATGCAACATAGAACTTACTGTCAACGATGAGCACGCAGATAGCCAGGAATAAACCGGCAAGAATCCAGATCATCTGCTTTCCGTATTGTTGTCCAATATCCAGTATGCTCTGGTGTTCTTCACTGTAAACAGCGGCATAAATATTGATCCACCCCAGCAGAACGAGGGCAAGGTAGATCAACATGGTGATCCAGTCCAGGTTCAGTATGATGTTGTTGCTGCTACTCTTCATTAAATTATTATAATCCGGTCAATCTGCTATAAAACATTGTTGTAGATTCCACAAGACGTCAGTCCCCTCCACTAAGGTGCATGGCTGAAATCAGGTCGGCACTCAGCATGGCATCCTGGAGGGGTTTCCGTTTTGGTGATATAGAATCGTTGAGATATTTTTCTATGATCAAACTGGCAATTGGTGCTGCATAGCGCGCGCCCCAAACCCCATTCTCAACATAAACACAAATGGCAATCTTTGGGTCATCCTTTGGGGCAAAGGCAACAAAAGCTGAGTGGGCCTCTCCGTGTGGGTTCTGAATTGTTCCTGTCTTTCCGCAGATGGCAAGACCCTCGACTTTTGCCGCGGCCCTGGCAGTTCCGGATTCAACAACTTTCTCCATACCATCCGTGATAACCTGGAACATATTTGGATTTGCCTTGGTCACATGCTTATCAAAGGATAGTACCTTTTCTGTACGATCATAGTCCAAAATGCTTCGAACAATATGTGGAGCAATGTAAAAACCTTTGTTTGCAATAACTGATACCATATTGGCCAGTTGTAAGGGAGTTAAAAGTAATTCTCCCTGACCGATCGACAAAGACCTGATGGTCATGACATTCCAGTGCCCTTTACCGAAAAATCGGTCATAATAGGTCGTTTTTGGCACACTACCTGCAGTCTCGGCATACAAATCGCCCCCGATTCTTTGTCCAATACCTAAATCAATCAAATGGTTACGCCATGCCTCAAACCCTTCTTCGGCATTGGGGTATTTGTTGATTGTTGCGCGGAATGCCTGAAAAAAGTAGGAGTTGCATGATTCACGAATTGCACTCTCCAATGGAAGCGGTGTTTCGTGGTTATGGGTACATTTTATGGGGGCGGTACGGGGACCATTGCAGGAGTAGCGAACTCCCTCCCCCAGAAGACCCTCTTCCAGGCCGATGATCGCGTTGGCCAGCTTGAAGGTGGAGCCTGGCGGATAAGAAGATGTAATTGCCCTGTTGAGCATTGGTTTCAGCGGATCATTCAACAGGGTTACATAATTTTTAGTTCTCTCCCTGCCGACGAACATCCCCGGATCGAAAGAGGGGGAACTGGCCAGAACAAGTATTTCACCCGTTGCAGGTTCAATGGCAACAATACTGCCTACTTTTCCTGCAAGCAGGCGTTCGCCATAGGTTTGCAAATCGGCATGAAGGGTTGAGATAAGATTTTTCCCGATCACTGCAGATGTATCCATCTTCCCCTTTTCAAACGAACCCTTGACACGGTTATGAACGTCCACCATCAGGTAAGAGATTCCCTTGACTCCCCGCAACTCGGCTTCGTAGGATTGTTCTATCCCTGACTTACCAATGTAATCTCCACTTTCATAATATTTATCATCTTCCACCTTTTTCTGATCTACCTCCCCAACATAACCGAGGATATGGGAGGCTATGGTGGCAGGATATTGTCTGAGGGTACGGGCCTGTATGTAAAATCCCGGGTATTTGAACAACTGTTCCTGTAAGACTGCATACCTGTGCGACGATAATTGCTTGATGATGGCAGAAGGTTTGTACATTGAATAACTCCTGGCTTTTTTTATCTCGGATACAAGTTCTTCTTTTTCTACCCCCGCAATTCTGCAGAAAGCAAGGGTATCGAATGGTTTCAATTCCCGGGGCGTCACCAATATATCGTAGGCAGCCTGATTGTACACGATCAGTTTGTGGTTCCGGTCATAAACCAAACCCCTGGCAGGGTAATTGATCTGCCGGCGAAGCACATTACTGGCTGCAGAGATTTTATAGGAGGAGTCTATTACCTGTATGTAGAAGAGGCGAACAATCATGACCAGGGCGGCCAGGCTAAATATGCCGATTAAAAGGAATTTTCTTTTGGAATATGTATCCACTTTTCGATAGTTTTCTGTTATCCCGGAATACCCGGAATTAGTTATCGTCAGACAGCCCGTTATACGGCTTTACCAAAAATGATTGTTGCCGCAATGAAACTATTGCACCATCAATCTATTTTCTTTTGCTTGTCCCTGATTAACAGTGGTTTGTTGTTCTATTTTCTGAAGAACAGGAACTGGCTGATCACTATCAAAATAATAGATAAAATTCCACTTAAAAAAGCTCTTGCCAAAGTAAAAAAGAAGCCCTGAAAAGTAAATGCTTCAAGCATAAACAGCACAAGGTGATGAATGGCAACAAAAATGGCAGTATAGTTAATGAACCAGTTTAAACTCATTGTGGAAATTCTGGGTGCAGAGACTGATTCACGGGTTTCACGTGTTGAGATTTTGTTAAGAATACCGGGTCTGATAAAGCCTATCAAAACGCATACAGCACTGTGGACGCCCAATGTGTTGGTGAAGGCATCGATGGAAAGCCCAAGGATAAACCCAAGGATTATCAGCATAGCGCGGGGAGTATCGTATGGCAATAACAAAAGGAAGATGATATAATAGAAGGGGGAGATCATCCGGAAAATCAGGATATGGTTCAGAACCAATACCTGGAGCAAGACAACTACAACAAAGATTACTGAATATTTGAGAAGATTATTTACCATCCTTGTTCAATGATTCAAGTTGATTGATCTCTTTTAACTGCCTGTTTTCGACAAGTGCCACTTGCACAATACTTTTAAAGTCTACAGCCAGGTTGACATCAATTTTATAAAAATTGCTGCCGGAGCCCAGTGTGTAATCTGATACAATACCTATTTCAAGACCTTCCGGGAAACTGGAGGAAAAACCGGTGGTTACAACAGTATCTCCATTCTGAACCGGCACGTGGTAAGGTACTTCATTCAGTTGCACTTTCCTGTAATCTTTACCATTCCAGGAAAGAGAACCGAAAAAGTCATTCCGCTTAATTTTTGCACTCAGCTTCCATCTCTCGTTGAGTATTGAAATGACAGTACTGTAATTGTCTCCAACATTGGTAACGAGGCCGACAACTCTGCCTGCTGACACAACACCCATATCGGGTTTTACACCCTGGATTCTTCCCTTGTTCAGGGTCAGGAAGTTATGTCGCTGGTTGATGGAGTTATTTATGACCCGGGCCGTTGTGAAGAAATAGACAATTTTATTCAGTGAATCCCGTGTCATGGCTATCAGCGGATTCCGTTCTGAAAGGTAGCTTAAACTTGAACTGGATTTGTTCCTTAGCTGATAATGCTGCAGCACTGTACGAAGCTGGGCATTTTCTTCTGCCAGTTCGGTATTTGCTTTTTTGAGATCAAAGACCTGAAAAACGCCTGCGAAATTTTCATAAAAATACCCGGTGATACCATTGCTTGAGGTCAGAAACTTTGCTTTCTGGTAATTGTTGTAAGAAACAACCATTGAAAACGAAAATATTTCTAAAATCAGAAAAAGGAATATGTAATGATACCTTAGGATTAACCTGAATAGATTCCTCATAAATCAGCAACGGTACAAAATGCTTTATTTATCAAACAACTTAACGCAGCAGGAACGAAAATTTGTCGACATTTTTTAAGGCAACGCCGGTTCCGCGTGCAACGGCGCGGAGAGGATCTTCAGCAATCCGGAACGGAATGTTGAATTTTTCATACAGCCTTTTGTCCAAACCACGCAACAATGCGCCACCACCGGCAAGCCAAATGCCTCTTTTGTAAATGTCGGCATAAAGTTCAGGAGGAGTATGTTCAAGGGCGTTTGTAATGGCCGTCTCAATTTTAGAAATTGATTTGTCCAGACAGTGTGCAATCTCAGTGTAAGTGACATGTACATCGATTGGCATGGCCGTCATCTGGTTGGGTCCCTTAACGATCATGTCTGGCGGTGGATCGTCGAGCTCAGTCATAGCCGACCCCACAACGATTTTGATTTCTTCCGCCGTTCTTTCTCCGATTTTCACATTGTGCTGGTGACGCATGTGTTCCATGATGTCTGAAGTAAGGTCATCGCCAGCAATCCTTATTGATTTGTTGGTAACAATACCTCCCAGAGAAATAACCGCAATTTCAGTTGTTCCGCCACCGATATCCACGACCATGTTTCCTTCAGGTGCTTCAACATCTAGCCCGATACCAATGGCAGCAGCCATAGGTTCATAAATCATGTACACATCTCTTCCGCCTGCATGTTCAGCAGAGTCACGGACGGCACGAATCTCAACCTCAGTTGAGCCGGACGGGATGCAGATTACCATTCTGAGGGCAGGAGCGAAGAATCTTTTCTTTGGATTGATCATTTTGATCATACCGCGGATCATTTGCTCAGCAGCATTGAAGTCGGCAATTACGCCATCCCTCAACGGACGGATAGTCTTGAGGTTGGAGTGGGTTTTGCCTTGCATCTGCCTTGCTTTCTCTCCAATGGCAACCAGTTTTTCTGTTTTGGTATCGATAGTGACAACAGAGGGTTCATCTACGACAACTTTACCATTATGAATGATAATGGTATTGGCTGTTCCGAGGTCAATTGCAATCTCCTGTGTAAGAAATGAAAAGAAACTCATATAATATTTTATTTCACTGGTGAATATTTCTTTTAAAAAAGCAGAAAAAAAATACCAATATGATTACACCTTCTGCGGAATTGTAATCACACCACTTCTTAGTGTTTGAAATGCCTGAATCCAGTAGTCACCATCGACATTTGATGACTGTTGCAGAAGTCAATTGATTCCTTGTCACGGATCGATCCACCCGGCTGTATGACGGCAGTAATACCTGCTGTATGGGCAATCTCAACACAATCAGGGAAAGGGAAGAAGGCATCTGATGCCATAACAGCCCCCTTTAATTCGAATCTGAAGGAACCGGCTTTTTCAATTGCCTGTCTCAGGGCATCAACCCTGGATGTCTGACCAACACCACTTGCGAGCAATTGTTTGTTTTTTACAAGAATGATGGTATTGGATTTTGACTGCTTCACCAGGCGGTTTGCAAACAAAAGATCTTCAATTTCACTTGAACCGGGCGAAGTGACGGTTACTGTTTTAAGATCTTCTGCCGTCTCCATTTTTGTATCCCTGTCCTGAAGAATGACACCATTCAGTACAGTCCTGTATTGGTAGTCCTGAAGACCATCAGATTTTCGGACAAGAACAATCAGGTTTTTCTTTCCCCTGAAAATATCAAGTGCCTCTTTGGTATAGGATGGAGCAATGATTACCTCAAAGAAAATTTTGGCAGCTTCTTCAGCTGTTTTATGGTCTACTTCCCTGTTTGTCACAAAGATTCCGCCATAGGCCGATACCGGGTCACCGGCGAGGGCAGCCTGAAATGCCTCCAGTACAGTTTCCCTGGAAGCACATCCGCAGGCATTGTTATGCTTTAGGATGGCAAATGTGGTATCCGTGTATTCATCAATAAGGGTTATTGCCGCATCGATATCCAGCAGGTTATTATAGGATATTTCCTTTCCCTGGAGCTGGTTGAACAATTCATCGAAGTTACCGAAAAATACTCCTAGCTGGTGAGGATTTTCACCGTAACGAAGTGTTTTTGACTGGTTGAAACTTTTCCGGAACAGTTCAGTGGAATTACCGGCAAAATAGCCGTAAATGTTGGTGTCGTAATGTGAGGAGGTAGCAAAAGCCTCAGCAGCAAACTGCCTGCGGTCTTCCAGTGAAGTTGCACAATTTTGCTCATTGAGCAAATTCAGCAGCTGGCCATATTGCCCCTGGTTTGAAACAATAAGGACGTCCTGGTAGTTCTTTGCAGCAGCCCGGATCAGTGAAATACCACCGATGTCAATTTTTTCAATGATTTCTGCATCAGAGGCTCCTGACTTGACCGTTGCTTCAAAAGGATAGAGGTCGACAATGACCAGGTCAATCTCAGGGATCTCATATTCTGCAAGTTGTGCTTTGTCCCCTTCGTTTTCCCTCCTGGCAAGTATTCCCCCGAAAATTTTCGGATGAAGGGTTTTTACCCTGCCACCGAGTATAGATGGATAACCTGTAAGTCCTTCCACAGAAGAGACCGGCAGCTTAAGTTCTTCAATGAATTGTTTAGTGCCACCGGTGGAGTACAAAACAACTCCGGACTGGTGCAATCTGGTCAGAATTTCCTCCAGGCCGTCTTTGAAATATACAGAGACCAGAGCTGACTTTATATTTTTTAAATTACTCATTTTTAATCCCTTGAAAATTTTCCACAAAAGTAATAAAAATTGTTTTAACTTTCGGGTGAAATCAACCACTTGTATGTTATTTATAAGGCTGTTTCTGGAAAGTTTCCGATTTGCTTACAACTCTCTAGTGGTTAATCCGCTCCGGACTTTTCTTTCACTTTTGGGTATCACAATCGGTATATTTTGTATCATTTCAGTTTTTACCATCATTGATTCTCTGGAACGGACCATCAGAAACAGTATGGAAAAGCTGGGCAGCAATGTGGTATATGTTCAGAAGTGGCCCTGGGCTCCCCCTCCGGGTGAAACTGAATATCCCTGGTGGAAATATCTTAACCGCCCTGTCCCGAAATTGGCTGAAGCTGAAGAGGTAAGCAGGCGGTCGAACCTCGCAGAAAATGTGGTGTACACCTATGGTTTCAACAGGACAGTGCAGTTTGGAACCAATAAAGCAGAAAACGTCACGGTACTTGGCAGTTCTTCCGGACTTATAGATATCTGGGCCCTGAAAATTTCATATGGAAGGCCTCTTTCAGAAGATGAGATGAATGGTGTCAACAACCTGGGGATGATAGGTTATGAGTTGGCGGTACAGTTGTTTCCCGGAAGTTCGGCGGTAGGGAAAAGTGTCAAAATACAGGGATTTCAATTCTTTATCGTGGGGGTCTTTGAAAAAATGGGTTCGGATATGTTTGGCAGCAGCATGGACTACAGGGTACTGATTCCTGTTAAGGTTGCCAACAGGCTGGTTGATCCCAAGATGGATATCGGGCAAAATATTATAGTCAAGGGCAAGGAAGATATTACCGCAGCGCGTTTGCTTGAAGAGCTGGAAGGAATCATGCGGTCCATCCGCAGAATCAAACCTGCAGCTGAAAATGATTTCGCCCTCAATGAGGTAAGCCTTATTTCCGGGCAGCTGGAAGGATTATTTAAAGTATTGAATCTTGCCGGATGGATCATTGGCGGTTTTTCAATCCTGGTCGGCGGGTTTGGTATAGCCAATATCATGTTCGTGTCGGTGAAAGAGAGAACCAAAATTATAGGTATTCAAAAGGCAATGGGTGCAAAAAACCGGTTTATCATGCTCGAATTTCTTTTCGAAGCCTCCATACTTTCCCTCATTGGCGGTTCCATAGGCTTGCTGATTATTTACATCGGGACTTTCATTGCCCAGAAAAGCTTTGATTTTGAATTTATACTGACGGCAGGTAATATTGCCACAGGCTTGATTATCAGTATTACAATAGGCCTGATTGCAGGGATGGTACCTGCCAGATCTGCTTCCAAGCTTGATCCGGTCAATGCAATGAACAGTTTCTGAAAACAGTATCGGCCAGGTTCAGGTGACGAAACGGGTTTGAGCATCGCTCATAAACAGCCATGTAAATAATTTTGGAGAATCCCGCTATTATATTTTGATATTCAATAATTTAATATTGGTATTTGCCTGAAAGTAAGTAAGGAAAGATACCGGTATACAGAATCTGATTGTAAATGACAAAAGTTCAGCTTTTCATAGCAACTACCATTGACGGATTTATTGCCAGGGAAAACGGATCCCTCGACTGGCTGTTCAATCTCCCTAACCCCAACAAGATTGACCATGGATATGGTGATTTTATCAGCGGAATCGATACGGTTGTAATGGGAAGAAAGACTTATGAGGATATTTTGGGTTTTGGTATTGAATGGCCATATGGCAATTGTACATCCTACGTTGTGACCAATAATTCCAACTACAGTGTAAGCACAGATAATACATTGGTGCTGAATGAACTGAACAAAAGTGCAATTGAACTTTTAAGAAGTAAGAGTTCAGCAAATATCTGGGTTGTCGGCGGCGGCGAGATAATATCCCGGTTTCTCAACTGTGCTGAAATCGATGAAATGATTCTAAGCATCATTCCAATCATCCTTGGCAAAGGAATCAGTCTATTTCCGGGTGAGCCCAAAGAGACTGAATTCGAACTTATTCGATCTGAGGCATTTGAGACCGGTGTTGTCAACCTTAGTTACCGCAGAAAAGTACAGTCAGCATAATCACTTAACCAGATCACATCAGTTTTTCAATCTCGTTGGTGAGAGTAATAAACTCTTCCACAGACAACTGTTCCGGCCTGCGGGTCAGGGTTTTTGCATCCAGTTCATCGTAACGGGGTGTAAAGCTTTTGATACTGTTGCGAAGCATCTTCCTGCGTTGATTGAAGGATTGTTTTACAACTGCTTTGAAAAGCTTTTCGTTGCAACCCAGTGAAGTTCTTCCGTTAGCAGAGAGCCTTACTACTGCCGATTTCACTTTTGGCGGAGGGTCAAAAACATCTTCATTGACTGTGAAGAGATATTCCACTTTGTACCATGCCTGTAATAAAACACTTAAAATGCCATATGTTTTGCTCCCCGGACCGGTACAAATCCGCTCTGCTACCTCTTTTTGAAGCATTCCAACGACTTCCGGTATTAATTCTCTGTTTTCCAGTACTTTGAATAGGATTTGGGAGGAAATATTGTAGGGGAAGTTGCCGATCAGCGAAAAGGGGGCAGAGGAATATTTGTTCTTTAAATCCATGTGAAGAAAATCCCCTTCAAGGATACGGTCTTTAAGTTCCGGAAAGTAGGTTTTAAGGTATTCAACTAATTCATGATCGATTTCCACCACTGTGGTTTCGAAGCTCTTCTGTAGAAGAAACCTGGTCAGTACACCCATGCCCGGTCCGACCTCCAGCACCCCGGTCCTGTCATCCATGACCAAGGCATCCACAATGTCACTGGCAATCTGATGATCACGCAGGAAATGTTGTCCCAGACTTTTTTTTGCTCTTACCTGCATGAGGAATTTAGATTGATGAAAATGAAATAGTGAGAAATTAACCCGTGAATCAGATCAAAGGTATAAAAAAGAAGCAATCAGGCACTGATTTTTTGGTTACTTTTACACCAAACAACGACTTGTGGCGAAACTGAATCTTGAACTTTTCATTGCCAGGCGGATTTTTTCAGATCGTGAGAACAAAAAGAAATTTTCCCGTTCGATCATTTCTTTTGCTTTGTTCGGGATTGCTTTCGGTCTTACCATGATGATCTTATCCGTGGCTGTTGTAACAGGATTTAAAAAGGAAATCCGTGACAAGGTAATCGGATTTGGCGCTCACATTCAGTTGGTCAATTTTGATTCCAACTCCTCCTTTGAGACAATGCCGGTCAATAAAAACCAGACCTGGTTGCCCAGGCTCAATGCATTGCAAGGTATCAGTCATGTTGAAGTTTTCGCGACCAAACCTGGTATCATCAAAACTGACCATGAGATGATGGGAATGGTTTTAAAAGGGGTAGGCCCTGATTACGACTGGAGATTTTTCAGGGATAACCTGGTTGCAGGCTCTGTTTTTGCTGTAAGTGACACCGGAATTTCAGATAAGGTGTTGATATCTAAGCAGGTGTCTGCACTATTGAAATTAAAAGTAGGAGATCCTCTCTTCAGTTATTTTCTGAATGATGACAACAGCAATCAGCGGATGCGAAAATTTGTGGTCTCAGGGATCTATCAGTCGAGCCTGGAAGAGTTTGACCGCTTATTTATACTGGCTGATATACAACAGGTTCGCAGGCTGAACAATTGGGAGCCTGATCAGGTAAGCGGTTTTGAAATAACCATCGATAATTTTGACAGGATCAACGAGATCACGGAGAAGGTGAAGGAGATCACAGTCCATTATTCCGAACAGGATTCCTCCCTGATGCGGCCTGTTAGCATTACTTCCAAATATCCGCAGATTTTCGACTGGCTCAACCTGCTGGACATGAACGTATGGATTATACTGACCCTCATTATTTTAGTGGCCGGATTCAACATGGTATCCGGATTGCTGATTCTGATACTTGAACGTACATCCATGATCGGCACACTTAAAGCCATGGGGTGCAACAATCAAAGTATTCGAAAAGTGTTCCTTTACCTGGCTTTCTTTTTAATCGGTCGTGGTATGTTATGGGGAAACCTGGCAGGAATAGCTATCTGTATTTTGCAGTCCTACTTTGGAATATTCAGGCTTGACCCAACTTCCTATTATCTTGAATATGTACCCGTTAACCTGAAAATATCCCACCTCTTGTTATTGAATGCCGGAACACTGGCCATTACTTTGGCGATGCTGATCATTCCGTCATGGTATATTTCAAGGATTTCACCCAGCAGGGTGTTGCGTTTTGACTGATTGGTCCGGGATTCGACCAGTCAGCATCCCTGTAAAATGACCCTGTCATCAGCATAGTATTTCCCGGGAAATCAGAACTGGAATTTTAAGGATGTCCCCAAAATGGAAATATTTGCAGGGTTTTTGACATTCACAGCTTTAGCCAGCCGGTAGTATACATCGATGCCAAATTTCTTTGAAATCTTGTATTCAGCACCGGCAGTGTATTTCCATCCGTCAATTACATTTCCGTCAGGATTGTTTAGCTGGTACTGCATTTCAGCAGAAATATGAGGATCAACAGGTAATTTTTTTATGTTGTAGGTGAGTTCAAGGCGTGATCTGAGCACTGATTTGGGATTGTATGAAAAATTTCCCAGGGCCTCATCCCGGAAGGTACTGTGGTACTTTTCCCGGAGAGAGATTCTAAGCCTGTTAAATTTATGTCCGGCGGTGATCCACGCACCAAACCGGTTCCGGCCTTCCCAGTATCCGTCCTTCTGGTTGTTCAGGTATATGTAGGTATAGAACACGCCTGTTTTGAATGTTTTATTGAAATCGTAGCTTACTCCCAGGGTTGTCATTGAACGGTCGAATGTCGATGAATTGTTATTCATCCTTAGTTCTTCATTGAATTCAATGTCAATCTTCTTTGTCA
>CAZDLO010000011.1:0-37070 GCA_964506325.1 uncultured Tangfeifania sp. | reverse complement strand
TTTTTTTAAGGTCAGCATCGATCCGGGTACCGAAATCATTCGTCTGTGCCAAAATATCTTTAGTAGAGAACAGGATAATGATAATTAAACTTAGCAGGTATAAATGTTTCATAGATAATTAATTGTGAGAATAGTCCACTGCTTTTCAGCAATCAAATCAAGCTTATTTCAATGGTTCAGGACTGCCTTGCAGGCGTCAGTTTTGTGTTGAGCTAAAATCTCTCGACCTGATCATATTGTCGGCACTGTTAACCTCATTGCTCTCATAGTAGATTTTTATGTAGGCTATATCCTTCAGTAAATCGATGGATCCTATCTCGACATTGGTAACTTCCAATCCGGTCCGTTCTTTCAAATCCAGGATAAGCTCATCTCTTTTATCCGGTCTGATCAGGGCAATTTTCTCATAGATTACCAGCTTGCTTGAGACGTGCCTGAGGACCCTGTTGCTCTCCATGAACCCGGCAACTGCAATAAATACAAAATTAGTTAGCCCCAGTTCAACGTAACTGATGTCTTTTGCCAGCGCGTTTATCACCGATATGCCAATAATCAGAAACAGGTAGGTCATTTCACGAATAGGCATTGTGTCGGTACGGTACCGCAAAATCCCGAATATGGCAAACAGACCCAATGCAAAACCAACCTGAAGTTTAACTGTTTCCAGCATAAACAACAACATGAAGATGGTAGTGCTTGTTACAATGAAAGTAAAAAAATAATCTCTCCTTCGGCTCTTTGGATAATACATAAGCCTTATAATAAGGGAGGTAACCAAAAAATTAATGGAAAACCTAACCAGGAACAATACGAAATTCGCTGGATTAAAAGTGGTGTCATACAAATTCAGATCTTCAAGTGGATTCATTGTTGATTGAGGATTTTAGTGATTTGACGAATTTTTTGTTTGTATATATTTCCTTTGACCAGGGGTGAAGTCAGTGCCATACCGAGGCAATATTTGCTTACACCAGTTTGCTTAATCCGCATACCTTTGAAAATTTCAGAGGCAGTTGATTTTATTGTTTTATCCTGCTTGAGTTCAATAATGGCAAGGTTATTTAAGGAAACTTGTACTCCGTTTACGGAATTCCGATAGGTTATGTTTAAATCAATAGTAAGCCTTTCAGTCTTTCCGATGTTTACAAGTGTAATCCTGTTGAAATTGTTCTGAAGAACAGGTGATAGATTCTCAGAACTGATACCTGAATTCTGTGCAACAAAATCTGAAACCGATGAATCGATCAACCCAATGTGTGCATTGTATGGTATTCTTTTCTTTTCCGTTCTTCCTGTGTTGGATTTAAACTTCATCTCCAGAAAAGTCAGATCTGAATCCAGGTAGGTCCTGACTCTCCATTTGAACCTGTTCAGTTTGCCGTTGACGTGGGTATGAAAAAAAATCAGATCTTCGGTATCCAGGTACTGAGTTTCGTATTCAGCTACTCTTTTCCCCTCAACTTCCTGAATACAGTAATTGTCCGCAAGGCTTTCGAGCAGCAGTGGTATGATCTTTTCAGAAACCATGTATTTCAGATCTGTGCGGTTCATCAACCGGACTTTCCCCATTTCCTGCAACGATACAGAAGGGAGAGATGCTACAGGTTGCTGTAATTTCAACAGACGCTGCCTGAAAGCCTCCTGCCGGGCCGTATCACCATAAATGATTGCGCCTGGAGGTTCGATGAATATACCTGTTTGTTGCATGGACTGTTACCGGAAATTAATAGAAAGAATACTCAAAAATTTTTTCACTTTTTGTATGCTTAACAATATTTACGGTATTTTCCTTGATCTTGTTGCCTTGTGCATCGTATTCATTGAGGATGATTTTTTCTGCTTTGCCTTTCGAATTGTACCGGCTTTCCTTGATGCAGCGTTTATTGGTGTCGTATTCAAAAAAAGTTTTGGTTTTGACTTTTCCATCTGCAAAGTACTCGGTTTCATCAGTTTTTAACCCATTCTTGTCATAGTTAGTCAGGTGATCGAGTTCCTTTTTTTTGTTTTCATAGTTGTAACTTGTAACTGATTTCACTCTTTTTGCGGCAATTGGTTCCTGCGCAATCACATTGGTGAAACAGGTCAGGGTATACATAAGCAGAACACAGGATAATTTTCTCATTTTTTTCAAGATTAACCGGATCTAAAGTAATAATTTTTTCAGTTGGCTCTTGTAACCGCTGCTGAGACAGTGAATCATGGAGGTTCTCCAGGCAGAAGGAGGGAATGCCATGGATGATCCAATTAGAGAAAGTCAATTACTTGATAATGAGGTAAATAACCTATGAGGCCTTGAATTTTTCAATCAATTTCAGGACCTCCTCCGGTTGAATATCATTTTTACCCCTGATGACAATCTTGGATTGTTCATAGAAGGGAGATCTTTTTTCCAGGGCGTTTTCAATGAAACTCATCAGATCTTCTTTGCTTTTTCCGGCAATCAGCGGACGTTCAGTTTTGGATTTCAGCAGCCTGAAAGCGAGGGTTTCATTGTCGGGAGCCAGGTAGATGGTGATACCTGCCTCATTCATCAGTTTCATGTTGTCAAAGAAACACGGAGCTCCGCCACCTGTACCGATGACAATATCTTCAAACTGAGCAACTTCCCGTAAGGCCTGACTCTCTTTCAGCCGAAAAGCATCTTCTCCTTCCGTGGCGAAAATGTCGGGTACTGACTTAAAATTCCGTTCCTCAATATATTTGTCGAGATCGATGAAATTGATACCTATCAGGGCGGCAACTTTTCGACCAATCGTCGATTTACCGCAGCCCATATAACCGGTCAGAAATATTCTCATTATTCGAAGATTATTTCCATCTGATCAGGTTCTCCATCTTTTCCGGGCCTGATGATTTCAAAAGGGATATCATCTATCAGTTCCATCTCTACTGAATCAGGGACAACCTGTTCGGTGGTTTCCTGTTCGGGTAGTTCAACCTCTTCCTCTTCTTTGACAAGAGGTTCCATTTCATTGAGATTCTTTATTTCAAACGTAGAAACCCTCTTTCCTTTGGCCTTGTATGATTTAAGGGTAATGAATTCAGAAACATCGAGGATTTCCTTCTCACGGCCTTCATTTGAGCCGCCGAATTCGATCTCAAACCGGGGATATTTTTCCCATGATATGCTTACAAGCTTATTGTCTGCAAATTCACCAATAAACCGGCATTGTTTGCCTGCATTGGGTTCTATAGTGAATCGCTTCAGGTAGTAGAAATTTTGTTCGGCATCGAAATAGATCACTGAAGCAATTCTTGCAGGATCAAATTTTGAAATTGAGAGGATATTCTTTTCAAAATGATTTTCCAGGTCATAGGTGTAAAGATGGAAAGATCCCTCCTTGTCGACTACGAGGATTTTCTCATCGCCGGTGAACTCACCCAGGTACAACCCCCTTGAATCTGCATTGAGACGAAGCACATCTTCATCAAACCAGATCTTTCTTCCACCAAGGGTAGACATACCTTTTTCCTTCAGGGTTATTTTGTGAATCTCATTTTTGGAGACCAGGTTACCCATCGACGCACGTCCTTTGATGGCCAGTTCAGCCATGTCAATTTCATCGATCAGTTTTTTCAGTTTGGGCCTTGGCTTAAAGGTGATACGAAGCACTTCGGCTTCACCGTTGGGGTTGGCACTGAAATAGAGGATTCTTGAGCCATCAGTTCCGAGGGTCATGTTGTACTCCTTGTCACGGGTCACTCCGGTAACGGCAAATCGCTTCATGTAGTTGTTGCCGCCTTTACCGTCGCGGTATACCAGGTTGTAAATGGTGCGGTCGTTGTTTTTCTCAAAAACAGCCACATGCAGCAGATTTTTACCAACAAATGCCTTCTCTGAAACTTTGGAAATGAAGTAGGAGCCATCTTTTCTGAAAACAATAATATCATCGATATCGGAGCAATCGCTGATGTATTCGGCCTTTTTCAGGCCGGTTCCCACAAATCCCTCTTCACGGTCGATGTATAGTTTCTCGTTGGCCACAACGACTTTGGTGGCTTCAATGTTTTCAAAGTTCCGGATTTCACTCTTCCTTTCGCGTCCCTTTCCGAATTTTGCCTTAAGTCTTTCGTACCAGGCAATGGTATAAGGGATGATATTGTCAATGTTCCTTTGTGTTTCGGCAATTTCATTCTCAATGGAGATGATCAGTTCGTCTGCCTTAAGGGTGTTGAATTTCAGAATTCTGCCCATTTTTATCTCCATGAGCTTCAAAATATCATCCCTTGTAATCTCCCTTCTGAATTTTGGTTTCCAGGGGATGAGTCTATTATCGATGTGAGAAATGGCCTCATCCATGGTTGCCGACTCTTCAAATGCCTTGTCCTTGTATATCCTTTCCTCTATAAATATCTTTTCAAGAGATGAAAAATGCCATTGTTCCTCAAGTTCTGATTTGTGTATTTCGAGTTCCAGCTTTAACAGGTCAATGGTATTTTTTACTGATCTCTCCAGTATCTCACTCACCGGCATAAAATGCGGCTTGTCATTCTCGATGATACAGGAGTTTGGCGAAACGGAGACTTCACAATCGGTGAATGCGTAAAGTGCATCAATGGTCTTGTCCGAGCTGGTTCCCGGAAGAAGATGGACCAGGATTTCTACGTTTGCGGCCGTATTGTCGTCAATTTTCCGGATTTTTATTTTGCCTTTTTCAAATGCCTTGATGATAGATTCGATCACAGTGGTAGTAGTCTTTCCAAACGGTATCTCTGTGATCACCAATGTTTTGTTGTCAAATTTTTCAATCTTGGCACGAATCTTAACAGCGCCTCCCCGTAACCCGTCGTTGTATTTGGAAACATCAAGGAAACCACCGGTCGGAAAATCAGGGAATAATTCGAAAGATTCTCCTTTCAGGTGTGCAATGGAAGCATCTGTTAGTTCTATGAAATTGTGAGGCAGTATCTTGGAGGCAAGTCCCACAGCGATACCTTCGACCCCCTGGGCCAGCAGGAGAGGAAATTTTGCCGGCAGGGTGACAGGCTCCCTGTTTCTACCGTCATAGGATTGCTGCCACTTGGTTGTTTTTGGATTAAAAAGTACTTCAAGCGCAAACTTGGAGAGGCGTGCCTCAATGTAACGCGGTGCTGCCGCCCCGTCACCGGTATGGATATTTCCCCAGTTACCCTGGGTATCCACCAGCAGGTCTTTTTGTCCGAGCTGAACGAGTGCATCACCGATGGAAGCATCCCCGTGCGGATGATACATCATGGTCTGGCCGATGATGTTCGCTACTTTGTTATAGCGTCCATCATCCATCTGTTTCATGGCATGGAGAATCCTTCGCTGTACAGGTTTCAGTCCGTCGTTGACATATGGAACAGCGCGCTCGAGAATGACATAGGAGGCATAATCGAGAAACCAGTTCTGGTACATCGAAGACAGGTAGATAATATGGTGCAGCTCTTTCTTTTCCCCCTGATTTTCCTTGTCATCCACAAAATCCCCGGGTAAAAGTTCTCCTTCGTTCGCCATTCTTACAAATTTCTTTCTTTAAATTGATACTAAGATTACCTGGACTAACCTGCATTTTTAGTCTCTCTCCTAACAATGCCTGGTGATCAGATTTCATCTTTTTCGACATGCAGATTTTCAATGATAAAATCCTGCCTGTCGGGAGTGTTTTTACCCATGTAAAACTCCAGCATTTCGACAATCGACTCATTTTTATTCAGAATCACAGGATCCAGACGGATTTGTTCTCCTATGAAATTTTTAAATTCATCCGGGGATATTTCACCAAGGCCTTTGAAACGGGTTATTTCAACTCCTGTTGCCAGCATTTTTACAGCAATATCCCGTTCCTGTTCCGAATAGCAATATTCGGTTCTTTTTTTATTCCGTACCCTGAACAGCGGCGTTTGCAGTATGTACAGGTGACCTCTCCTGATTAATTCGGGGAAAAACTGAAGGAAAAACGTGATCAGCAGCAGGCGGATATGCATTCCGTCAACGTCGGCATCCGTGGCGATGATAACTTTGTTGTAGCGAAGTTCATCAATCCCTTCTTCAATATTCAGTGCAGCCTGAAGAAGGTTGAATTCTTCATTTTCGTATACGATTTTCTTGGTGAGACCATAGGAATTAAGCGGTTTACCCCTCAGGCTAAACACCGCCTGGGTATTTACATCCCTGGATTTGGTGATTGAACCGCTAGCCGAATCTCCCTCTGTGATGAAAATTGAGCTGTTGTCTTTGTTTTCGTGGTTCGTATTGTAATGTGCACGGCAGTCTCTGAGTTTCTTATTGTGCAGGCTTACTTTCTTGGCCCGTTGTTTGGCCAGTTTCTGAATCCCGGAAATGGCTTTTCTCTCCCTTTCAGACTCCTGGATACGTCGAAGCAGTACCTCAGCGGTCTGTGGATTTTTATGCAGGTAATTGCCCAGTTCCTTTTGTATGAAATTCATTATAAAATTGCGGACAGACATACCATCCGGGGAGATATCCCTGGATCCCAGCTTGGTTTTGGTCTGTGATTCAAAAACAGGTTCCTCGACCTTTATGCTGATGGCGGCAACTATGGAGGCGCGGATGTCGGAGGCATCGAATTCTTTCTTGTAGAAATCGCGGATTGTTTTGATCAGCGCTTCCCGGAAGGCAGCAAGGTGGGTACCACCCTGAACTGTATGCTGCCCGTTGACAAACGAATAGTAATCTTCGCCGTATTGGTTGCCATGGGTTATGGCGCTTTCAATGTCTTCTCCCTTCAGGTGGATGATAGGGTAGAGCGGTTCCTGACCGATATTTTCGTTCAGTAGGTCATACAATCCGTTTTTCGAAATGTATTTTTCACCGTTATAGTTGATTATCAGGCCTGCATTGAGATAGGTGTAGTTCTTCAGCATGGCCACCACATATTCGTCTATGTAGTGGTAGGTTCTGAAAATTTCCTCATCCGGCGTGAATACTACCGTCGTGCCATTGGTCTCGTCGGTAGGCAATTCCTCGTTGTCAGTTGTTACTTCTCCCCTTGAGAATTCAATGACTTTAACTTTTCCGTCCCGAACCGATTTAATGGAAAAAGAGGTTGAAAGGGCATTGACGGCCTTTATACCAACGCCATTAAGCCCGACAGATTTCTTGAATGCTTTGGAATCGTATTTCGCACCTGTGTTCATGCGTGCAGCCACATCCATCAGCTTGCCAAGCGGAATTCCTCGGCCAAAATCGCGGACAGAAATCCGCTGGTCTGAAACATGGATGTCAATCTTTTTTCCATTGCCCATCATAAACTCATCGACCGAATTATCGATCACCTCTTTGAGCAAAACATAGATACCATCATCAGCCGCAGAGCCGTCTCCGAGCTTCCCGATGTACATGCCGGGCCTTTTCCGGATATGCTCTTTCCAGTCGAGTGTGCGTATCGAATCTTCTGAATAACCTTGGACCATTCTTGTTTGAGTTTGCACAAATATAAAAAAATAAGGGAGCGATAATCAAATTTCGCTCCCTCAGTAATGAACAACTGATGGTTGATAAATATACCTGTTTGGCCCTTATTTAGTTTGAATCTTTTGTCTGGCCAGTAGCGGAATGTTATCATTCTTCAAAACAGGAACGATCCTGAAGGAATATTCATAATTTTTATTTCCGGGGATGGTGTATTCAGGATGAGTCCTGGCTCCCCAGCTGTCATCACCTCCGACTCCCATCATCAGGTAATCGATATTGAACGCAGTGAGGCTTCTCTCTTTCACGTCGCAAATATGCCTGTTAACCACCTCTTTGCCATTGTATATATGCCCTATTGTCCGAACAGGTGATTCAAAATCTTCCATCAGGTTATGGTGTGCGGTAATATTCAGCAACTGGTCGCCGATGACAAGCAGACCGGCACCATCATTGTTGGTGAGTGCGGCCCAGCGTACATCAGATTTATTGCCGTTTTCCTGCGGCCTGACATAAGGGAAATACTGGTCTTTAACTTTCCCTGCGTACAATCCAACCAGTGAGCCGCTTTTCCTGTCCCAGTAACTCTCCAGTGGACCGCGACCAAACCATTCAAGGTTTTCAAATTCCCTTTTGAGCTGCATCTGCATTCCCATTCTAGGAATTTCCGGCAGTTTGTCTGTCCCGGGAGAGAAATTATTCCTTACAGAGACAGATCCGTCGGCAAAGATGCGGTACAGGCTTTCGTAGGTGGCAGCCGTCTCTCCTTTAAGTCCGGGAAGTGAGAAGGTGAATCTGATTTCAACTTCTGAATCAGAGATTGTATTTACCTGATGGTCAATTATCTGCCTGTCCTGGCCGGCTTTTCTCCAGATACGGCAGCGCTGATCAAGGCCATTGCCAAAATCGTTGTCTGTCGGGGCACGCCAGAAATCAGGCTCAGGTCCTTTTCCTCCTTCCAGTACCTCGGTACCATTGTAGTTCAGTGAGTTAATGAGTCCTTTCACAAGGTCGAACTGTATTTTGAAGTTCTTCCCTGTCAGGTTTGCAGTTTCCTGATTCACCGCCAGTGAAACTTTTCCCTTGGGTACAATTGTTGCGGCAGGCTGAGAATAAGGCAAAGCAAACTGCTCATAGGCGACAATATGTCCTTTGGGGACCAGTTCTGTCGCAGCCAGGGTTTTGGCCTCCAGGATGATGAAATATTCCTTTCCTGGTTCAGGACTGATTTTAAATGGGATTAAGGTTTCTTTTGCAGATCCCGGAGCACCTGTCAGATTGGGCAATTCACCCCCTGTAATATTTTTTCCGTCGGCTTCAATGCGCCAGGTTAACTGAAAATTCTTCAGATCGGTGAAATTGAATTTATTGATGAACTGAAATTTTCCTTTGGTGAGATCCAGTGCTTTGAATCCGATGTTCTGGTATACTTTTTACCTCGTAAAGCGTTGATTTGGGATTTCTGTCCGGATTTACCACGCCGTTGCAACAGAAGTTACCGTCAGAGACGACATCCTTCGGTCCAAAATCGCCGCCATAAGCCCAGAATGATTCCCCCTGACTGTTTTTGGTCAGGATTCCCTGGTCCACCCAGTCCCAGATGCATCCGCCCTGCAAGGCATCATATTTCTCTATGACATCCCAGTAATCCTGAAAATTGCCGACGCTGTTACCCATGGCATGAGCATATTCACACATGATCAAAGGCCGGTCGTTGTGGGCTGTGGCATATTTGACAAGGTCAGGAATCCTGGAATACATTGGACATACAATGTCTGTATGTGCCTTTTGTCCAGCCTGTTCATATTGTACGGGGCGGGATGGATCGAAATTCTTAACATAGGCATAGGTCTTTTCGAAATTTGTACCATCACCTGCCTCGTTCCCCAGTGACCATATAATAACTGCTGGGTGATTCTTGTCTCTTTCCACCATATTCCTGGTCCGGAAAAGGTGAGCTTCATACCACGAAGAGTCTTTGGCCAGTGATTTGCTTCCATATCCCATCCCGTGGGATTCGATATTTACCTCGTCAATCAGGTACATCCCATACTGGTCGCACAATTCGTACCAGAGTTCCGGCTGTGGATAATGGCAGGTTCTGACCGTGTTGATGTTGAACTGTTTCATCAGAGATAAGTCCTTCATCATGGTCTCCTTATCTGTCACATGGCCGTTTACCTGGTGATGCTCGTGCATGTTTACCCCTTTGACATATATTTTCTGTCCGTTGATGCAGAGATTGCCATTTTTGATTTCTACTTTTCTGAACCCGATTTTGCAGCCTTGTGTCTCGATAATTTTCCCGCTAGGATCTTTCAGGGTGATGATTAACTGGTAAAGGTTGGGTTTCTCACAACTCCAGGGCTGGACACGGGGTATGCTGGAAGCAAATTTAAGATCGCTGTAATTGGCCAAACTAACAAGCCTTGAACTTTCTTTAAACAGTACTTTCCCGTCCTTCAATATTTTTGCCTCCACAAGAACAGTCTGTTTTGCCGGAGCATGATTCCTTATCTTAAGCTCCAGATTAAAAAGCCCGGTCTGATACTTCGCATCCAGCGATGCTGTACTTCTGAAGTCATATAAATTTACAGTGTTTCTGGCCAGCAAATAGACATCACGGGTAATGCCGCTCATCCTGAAAAAGTCCTGGTCTTCCAGGTAAGAACCATCGCTCCAACGAAATATCTGAACCGCCAGCAGGTTTTTTCCATCCTGCAGGTATTTGGTGATATTAAATTCAGCAGGGGTTTTGCTGTCTTCGCTGTAACCGACACGGTTGCCGTTGACCCAAATGTAGTATGCTGAGCCGGCAGCCCCGAAATGGATAATAACCTGTTTGCCTTTCCACTGTGGCGAAACTTCAAAGGTAGTCCGGTAAGAACCTACTGGATTATGACCGCCCTGAATGGTTGGTGGCGTAACAGGGTGGGGATAGGTGATATTGGTATAAATGGGATAATCATACCCTTTCAGTTCCCAGTTGGAGGGGACATCAATCAGGTCCCATTTGGCATCATCGAATGCCGGATTAAAAAAACCATCAGGCCTTAGATCGGGATGGCCGACGAGGTTGAATTTCCATTTTCCGTTCAGGCATTGGTAGAAAGGCGAGGAAGAATAATCGTTGACCGCAACTTTGGCTTCCTTGTCATAAGGGACAAATGTTGCATGGGGTGCCTCCCTGTTAATCTCGTTGATTCGCTGATTTTCCCATGCGTGATCGTATTCATTGTCAGATATTTGAGCCTGGCAAGTCCCAATTATCCAAAGTGTCAGAATCTGGATGGAAAGAAAGGAGGATAATTTTTTCATTCTGATTCAGTTAAAAAGTGAAGTGATAACTGCCTGATGCCAGGAAGAGGGTGGTGGCGGTATTATCTGCTTTACCTATTTGGATGAATGGATTTTTTTCGAGGGGCTGGTTGCTTTCCTTTATTTTTTTCGCAGGCAGAACCAAGGTTGCGGTGCTGTTGGCCGGAATTGTTACGTAGTAATCCAGTTTATCCCTGTTTCTCACCCATTTTGAAACGATCATCCCGTAAGGGCCCTCATGGGAAGCCTCAAAACGATTCAGCCCGTTTACAAAATGAGGTTCAAGGAGAACATTTTTAAAACCGGGCAGGGCAGGATCAGGGCGCATTCCGCCCAAAGCCTTGTAAAACCAGGCATTTACTTCTCCGAACATAATATGGTTCAGGGAGATGTCGGATTTGGCATCAATTGGCCAGTTTTCGTACAATGTGGTTGCGCCATTGACGATCCACCAACCCCAGGAAGGAAATGTTTCCTGGGAAGCGAGTTTGTACGCGATATCTGCATACCCGTTGTCGCTGAGCGCATTCAACAGGGCCTTCGTGCCCAGCAGTCCAACATCAAGATGGAAATTATCAGCTTCCACCCTCTTTGCCAGGTTGGCTGCAACAATTGCTATTTTATCGTCAGGAACAACCCCCCAGAACAGCGGCGCTGCAAGCTCGGTCTGAAATCCTGAGGCATATATCCCCGTTGCAGAATCCAGGAATTTGTCATTGATGGCTTTTTTAATTTTGTCAGCCAACCGGGTATAATGTTCATAATCTTCCTTTTTGTTGAACATCCTGGCAGCATTCGCCAGGATAATGGCATCCGTGTAATAGTAACAAGAGGAGGTGAGCTCCTTGCTTGCCTTTGATTTTACCGGTATCCAGTCGCCTAATCCCCAATCTGTCAGGTTATTTACGCTGATCCTGTCAATATAGTCGACATATCTTTTGATGTTGTCGTAGGATTGTTTCAAAAGCCGGCTGTCTCCATAGAATTTATAGATATTCCAGGGGATGATGACCAGTGAACTGGTCCAGTCAGGACCGTTGGCCCAGTCGTAACCCCAACCTGAGGTGGGGATAATATTTGGAAGAACGCCGTTGGGCTGCTGTTCATCCCGATGGTCGGCCAGCCATTTTTCGTAGACGGTGATACCGTCAAAGTTAAACAGCCCGGTTTCAACGGCTATCTGGCCATCGCCTGTCCAGCCGTTTTTTTCCCTCTGCGGACAATCGGTAGGATAGCCGAACAGATTGGAAAGGTAGGAGTTATTGGCTGCCCACCATATTTTGTTCAGCGTTGGATTTGAACTTTCGATCTTTCCAACGGCCGGTACATCACTGTGCATGAAGTACCCTGTGACATTCCGTTCCGACAGCTGCAGCGGTTTATTGGATGATATTTCAATGTACTGGAATCCCTTGTAATTAAAATGGGGTGAAAAGGACTCCTCTGAATCTCCTTTCAGCGTGTAAATGTCTGTTCCGAAGGGATCTGTGTTATCGGTAGGGCGGTAGTGCGCGTCGATATTTGAGAGGTCAACCCTGCCATTCTGGTATAGCCGCTCACCGTGTTTTACCCTTACCACCGTGCCCGGAAGGCCTTTTAGCGTAATTTTGCTCACCCCTGAAATATTGCGTCCCAGATTGAAAACGTAGAGTGAATCGCTGAATTTGCGCATGGTCTGGGCAGGGATTTCATCTGTTGCGCGGATAGGATGAAGTTGTTGTGAAACGATGTTTTGGGAGGGAGCTGAAGTCAGTTTGGCATTGACCCATTTTGAATCGTCAAAGCCTGGAGTATTCCATCCCGGTTTTTCGAGGTTGGCGTCCTGGTGTTCACCTGTATAGATACTGTTGAATACAATTGGACTTAATGCCGTTTTCCAGCTGGTTCCGGAAGATATGGTCTGAACGGTTCCATCTGAATATTTGATTCTCAGATCCATGCAGAATTTTGGCCTGGCCCTCCAGGGGGCTTTGTCGAAGTACCAGACGGCAGTCGACTGGTGGTTGAACCAGCCATTTCCCAGCAAAATGCCAACGGCATTTTTCCCCTCTTTCAAATAGGGTGTTACATCTTCGACCAGGTACAAAATCCGCCTGTCGAACCTTGTGTACATCGGGTCAAGCCTGTGATTACCCATCTTCCTGCCATTCAGGTACAGCTCAAACAGTCCGCCTGCAGCGATATAGGCCCTGGCAGAAACCACCTGCTTATTTACGTCTACCTCCTGGCGGAAGTAGGGTGCAGGTTTCAGTGCGATGTCCCTGGTATCCGTGATCCAGGCACCTTGCCAGTTTTTAACATCCATCATCCCTGTCTCAAAAGAGGCAACAGGTTTTTTCCCACACTCTGTTCCTTGCTGATCCCAGGTTGTTACCTGCCAGTAGTATTTTGTAAATGGTTCCAGCTTTTGGCCGGAATAGGCAATTAAAATGCTGTCAGATTGTAATTTGCGGGTATCCCAGCAATTTCCTTTTCCCTGGGAAACCTGCGAGGAATCTGTACCCACAACAATCCGGTAAGCTGTCTGTAAGGCACCCGGACGATTGTCGCTCAGCTTCCACGACAATCTAGGATTCGGTACATCTATACCCAGCGGATTGTCAAGATGCTCGCATTTCAGCCTGAATGGATTTTGTTGGGCACTTAAATTGAATGCAACAAGAAGAAGGGGAAGTAAAAAAGCTCTCATTGGTTTTTGTTTTGTTGGAATAAGGTACTTGAATTACACAAATATTGATTTGTTGGCCCTGGCGCGCCGGAAAGTTCATTTTTTTATTGGTTCGATATTTTGAACAGGGCAATCTAATTTTTTAATTCCAAAACAATGGTTTCCAGTGGTTTGGTCTTCAGTTTAATGAGGCCTGAACCTTTGCTGACCACCAGTTTTGGACTGTATTTTTGGTAAAGCATTTCCCTGAGCGGATATATGCCATCTTTCATCTTCCAGAGGCCAATAATTTCGTTCGGAATAAGCAGTTCAAGATCAAAAGTCTTTTCGGGTGAAAACCCGGCGACAATAATTAGCTTCTGGTTGTCGTCCCAACGAACAAATGAAAATACCTCCTCCGGGTAGCCGGGCGATTTTTCCCTGTTAAATATATGGATATCCTTATAGTGACCCATCAGGGCAGGTGATGATATTGTAAAATTCAGCAGTCGTTTGTAGAAATCCCTTAATGAAAGTTCTTCAGGGGTTAATTTGCCACCGTCAAATGCCCCACCGTTCATCCAGCGCTGGTGAGCCGGGACACCGGCGTAATCGAAGATAGAGGTGCGGGTTGGTTTCCCGAAGCCAGCCATTTGTTCCCCTTTCTCCCCAACTTCCTGACCGAAATATACCAGGGTGGGAGAGGTGCTGATGGTGGCAGAAACAAGCATGGCAGGTTTTCCTTTGCCTGAATTTCCGGCAAAAGCCTGGCTGGCAATTCGCTGTTCATCATGATTTTCCAGGAAATGGAGCATATGGTGTTCAATATCAGCTAAATCGTTTTGAATTTGGACAAGGCGTCCGGCAGGAGCCTTGCCTTGCATTACCTTTTTCAGTGTATCGTAAAATGCTACCTTGTCGTAGAGATAATCCATCTTTCCGGTGTGGATATAGGAACGGTAGAGAGAAGGGTTGTAGACTTCCGCCACAAGTATTGTATTAGGGAATTTTGTCTTTATGGTACTGTTGAGGTAGCTCCAGAATTCCTCCGGAACCATCTCAGCCATATCGAAGCGGAAACCATCAACCCCCATTTTCAGCCAGAACAGGCAGATATCCCTGAATTTTATCCAGGTGGCCGGTACGTCCTTTCCCCGCCAAAATAAGAAGTGCTCTTCTATCGACTTACCTCCGTAACCAGCAGGCAGTTGCTCAAAATCTTTGGAACCATCCGGTTTAATTCCATAATTGATCTTGACAGTTTCAAACCAGTCATCCGCCCTTGGTTGCGCCAGCCTGGAACCGTTTCCAGTCCATTTAGCCGGATTTTCGTCAAATTTCCCGTCCGCCAGCGGATGTTTCCCTCCGCCCAATGGTTTTTCACTGTCAGGCAAAACAGGAACCCTGAAAGATTCTCCCGGCAGGTAATAAAAGCTGTTGTTCCTGGCATAAGCAACTGTTTTGTCGTCGTTTTCCCCAAAATCCTGTGTGCCGGATGGCTTGCCTGTTGAATGGTAGTTTCTTGCAACGTGGTTGGGAACTATGTCAATAAGGACCTTCAACTCCTGCTCATGAGCTCGCCGGATGAGTTCCAGAAATTCCTCCATTCGTTTTCCCGGATCAACAGCCAGATCAGGATCAACATTGTAATAGTCTTTCACCGCGTAGGGAGAACCGGCACGTCCCTTGACAACATCCGGGTCGTCGTTGGAGATACCGAAGGAGGTATAATCCCTGATTACGTCGTGGTGCAATACACCTGTCAGCCATAGATGAGACACACCAAGTTCCCTGATTTGCCGGAGGGCCTTCGGCGTAAAGTCGCGGAACTTGCCAACTCCGTTTTCTTCGATGGTGCCCCAGGGTTTGTTCGTGGTGTTGGTATTCCCGAACAACCGTGTAAAAACCTGGTAAATGACAATTTTTTGTTCGTCATTTCCGGTTGGGGTGTCAGACTTAACAGGATTCTGATCTCCGGTGAATCCTGTTGCAAGGAAGGCCATGAACAGGAGTGACAAGCCAAAGTATTTTCTCATATTGAAGGATATAGTAGGAACAAATGGTTCAATTGGACCCGTTTGGACCCGAGTCAAGAGGGATTGAGCATTACTGTCTGTAAAGGTATATATTAACTTAAATTTTACAGGTTGATTTTGATCAGTAATTTTAATTTTTCCTTACCAGGCTTCTCGGCGGATTTTTGAACCGGGGCCAATAAATACCTGGAATTGCCTGTTTTGGAGCTCCTGGTACCGATGTCTGAAATTTTTATGTGCAACAAACCTCAAGTACTCCGCACAGAATTTAATATCTTTGCTTTATGGAGAAAAAGAAAACCGGTTTCCTGGATAACATCGACCGTAAAGATTACAAGCCTAAGTTCGGAGGTCTTGAGATACTCAGGTATCTTGGTCCGGGATTGCTGGTTACGGTAGGTTTTATCGACCCCGGAAACTGGGCTTCCAATCTTGCTGCGGGTGCAAATTTTGGTTACCTGTTGCTGTGGATGGTCACTTTTTCTACCATAATGCTGATAATGCTCCAGCACAATGTAGCACATCTTGGTATTGCCACAGGGCTTTGTCTCTCAGAAGCTGCGACCAAATTTATCAGGCCGCGTTACTCAAAAATCATATTGTCAACGGCTGTTTTTGCATCCATTTCCACCTCCCTTGCAGAAATATTGGGGGGAGCTATTGCCCTGAACATGCTTTTCGATATTCCCATCCGGGCCGGGTCGGTCCTGGTGGTTGTTTTTGTGATGATCATGCTATTTACCAATGGCTACAAGATGATTGAGAAATGGATCATCGCCTTTGTGTCTGTGATAGGCCTTTCATTCATCTATGAGTTGTCGCTGGTTCAGATCGACTGGAACAGCGCCATCCATTCCTGGGTCACCCCATCCTTTCCGAAAGGGTCCATGATCATCATCATGAGTGTGCTTGGGGCAGTTGTAATGCCCCACAACCTATTTCTTCACAGTGAGATCATACAGAGCCGCCAATGGAACCTTGAAGACGAAAAAACCATCAAGAAGCAACTGAATTACGAATTCCTGGATACCCTTATTTCAATGCTGGTTGGATGGGCTATCAACAGCGCCATGATTTTGCTTGCTGCAGCCACATTCTTCAAGGCCGGGATAGCTGTATCTGAACTGCAGCAGGCTGAAGTAATGCTGGCCCCCCTGCTGGGAGTTCATTCTGCGATAGTATTCGCAGTGGCCCTATTGTTTGCCGGCGTTGCCTCAACCATCACTTCGGGCATGGCTGCAGGATCTATTTTTTCCGGTATATTCCAGGAGCCTTATGATATTAAGGACAACCACTCCAGGTTGGGTGTTGCCATTTCGTTCATTGCTGCGTTACTGCTGATTTTTGTCATTTCAAATCCGTTTAGCGGGTTGATTTATTCCCAGATGATCCTTAGCATCCAGTTGCCTGTCACCATTTTTTTGCAGGTCTATCTTACCTCCTCTGAAAAAGTAATGGGCAAATACAAAAACAGCAGGTTCAATGCCATTCTGCTCTATTCTGTTGGTGCAGTTGTCACCTTGCTGAATATTGCCCTGCTGGTGAGTTTCTTTTAATCGTCCCCGGATAGATTTAAGTTTCACAGGCATTTATATAAACTATTAATGGTCCATGTATCAGGTTATGGTATATAAAATTTTGATTCTTTTTGCCCTTATTGGCTTGTTATCCTGTTCGAAAGGCCAGGAATCCCCTGACAATGAACAGCCCCCTTCTTCCCTTTATTTTCCGCCGGCAGGCGCTGCCACCTGGGAGACAGTCACCCCCGAATCCCTTGGATGGAATACAGCTGCAATTCCGGCATTGAAAAAGCTGCTCGAGGATAATGGAACAAGGGCTTTCCTGCTTCTCAAGGATGGCCGGATTGTTATGGAAGATTATTTTGGCAAAAATCTTACCGGACTGGCAGCATTCAATCAGAATACCTTATGGTACTGGGCTTCTGCGGGAAAAACGCTGACTTCCTTCGCCGTTGGCAAGGCCCAGGAAGATGGATTCCTGAAGCTACAGGATAAATCCTCCAATTACCTGGGAACGGGATGGACTTCCCTTACGGCACAGCAGGAGGCACAGATTACGGTTCTTCATCAGTTAACCATGACTACCGGGCTGGACGACGGTGTTCCCCTGAGTCATGGGATAACTCCAGCAGACTTAAAATTCAAGGCAGCTCCTGGCACCCGGTGGGCCTATCACAACGGCCCCTATACATTGCTGGAAAAGGTAGTAGCCAATGCCTCAGGAAAAGCTTTTGAAACCTATTTCAAGTCAGTACTGACGGATAAAACCGGCATGGACGGAACCTGGCAGTGGGTCGACAGCGATCATGTCTATTTCAGTACTGCACGCTCAATGGCCCGCTTCGGGTTGCTGATTCTCAACAAGGGGGCATGGGGGAGTGAAAAAATCATGACAGACAGCAACTATTTCCGGGAAATGGTCAATACTTCGCAGCAGCTGAACAAAAGCTATGGTTACCTCTGGTGGCTCAACGGAAAGGAGTCATTTATGATTCCTGAATCACAGATTGTATTTCCTGGCAACTTATCACCTGCAGGACCTGTGGATATGGTCTCCGGAATTGGGAAAAACGGCCAGTATGTAAGTATTGTTCCATCGGCGAACCTTGTATTGGTCCGGATGGGTGAAAACCCTGAAAGCGTCCAGGTTCCATTTATGTTCCTGAATGATATCTGGATAAAACTGAACCAGGTAATCAAATGAACCGGTGAACCGATTATTTTAGGAATTTTTCCCTTCTCTGCAGGTTTGTCAACCCTCCGAGTAAGAAAATCACGCTTCCCACACCCAGGAAGATCCTGTTTTTCTGGGAAATCTGCTCCCAGACCATCTCATTCATTCTTTGCGGAATGCTGTACGGATTGTGCAAAACGTTGTACTGCGTATTGCCCAGTGTGTCATCCAGAAAGAGCAGGCAAACCCCGATGAGGATCATGACCACAGCGGTTCCATTACCGTTTTTCACAATTGTTGAAACCAGAAATGCCAGGCAACCGAGAAAGAAGACCGGAAACATCAACTGAAAGGACATGTTGAAGACAGGGAATGGAGTGAGGCCGAAATAGCCAAACCAGCAAAATACGTACAATATGGCCCAGGTCAGCAGGAAAATCATGAACAGGCGAACCAGCCATACCTTGTACCGATAATCGGGAATGCCAAATAAGATCTCCAGGATCCTGGAGTCTGCGTCATTTTGAATCCCGAAAACAGTAGGGTAGAAGACGAGTAATATACCAGGTAAGAACAATATCCCGTAAACAGAAGAGGAGTTGAACCCTGGATTGTTGAATACCAGTTGAATAGACAGTAAGATGTATATTACCAGCGAAGCCAACACAAACCAGAAGAAACGACCTGCAAAAATAATCTTAAGGTTGTATCCGGCCAGTTTTAGCAACAGATTCAAATTGTTCCCAAGACTTTTCTTTAAAATTGCTTTATCCATCTTGTCAGAAATATCAAATATTTTTATTGTATTGTAAGTTACGAATTATGAGTCAATTGTAGTACTAACTCATAACTCATAACTTATAACTCATAACTCATAACTCATAACTCATAACTCATAACTCATAACTCATAACTTTCTACTAAATCCCTTGAGTATGCAGAGATAGGCCTCTTCCAGCACAGGTTTGACGGGAATCGCATCTTCTGCCGGTTTCTCAGCCGACAGGAATCGGATTTTGATCATGTCACCTTCCCGCATATGATGGATCACCCTTTCTTTCAACGGGAAGCTGTCAAATTCCCTGGCAGGTATGCTAAACTGCCATACAAATCCTTCAGCCAGTTTCACCATGTCGTTCGGATGCCCGGTGTAGCAAAGTTCTCCGCGGTTAACAACAGCCACCTGGTTACAGGAACTGGAGATATCCTCAATAATATGGGTGGAAAAAATGACAATCCGTTCGCGGCTCAGCTCGACCAGCAGATTTCTGAACCTGATTCTTTCGCGCGGATCGAGTCCGGCAGTAGGTTCATCCACAACGAGAATCCTGGGAAGGTGAAGCAGGATCTGAGCTATACCCATCCTTTGCTTCATGCCACCGGAGAATCCGCCTATTTTCTCATCTTTGCGGTCCCAGAGGTGTACGGAGCTCAATACATACTCTATCCGTTTATCCCTGGCTACGGCATCAGTAAGACCTTTCAGAATTGCCTGGTAATCAAGAAATTCATAGGCAGACATATTTTCATAGGTGCCGAATTCCTGGGGCAGATACCCGATTAATCCCTGGAGTTCCTCGCGTTTTTCCTGGGTATCGATTCCGTTGATCCAGACCTTTCCATAACTCTGCTCATAGATACCGCAGATTACCCGCATCATTGTCGACTTTCCGGCTCCATTGGGGCCGAGTAACCCGATCATTCCTGTATTGATTTCCAGGGAGACTCCTTTAAGGGCTTTAAACGGATCTCTCTTTCTGCCAATAACAGGCATTTGTTCAACCAGTTTGTAGAATATCCTTCTCAGTCCGGCAAACCGGCCTTTCAGCCTTTCAATATTCACATTGTCGCGGTACAATCTTACTGCCGTTGTATCAACAGCCAGGATGAAATACCAGATGGCACCGATTATGGCGATGGATACAAAGTTTTCCCACTTCAGATAAAGGAGGATCAGGATTACCACCGGAAGACTCCAGTAAATTACACTTCGCCCGGTTCCGGCCAGTATTTCCATCCACTTTCTTTCTTCCTTTTCTGCCCTGAAGGTGAGATATTCTGATATCGGACTCCACATGCCCAGGATCATCAGGTAGGAAAGCAAGGCAAAAATCAATGCATACAGGTTATTCTGCAAATAGAAGAAGGTGAAATAGACCATAAAGCCCAGCAATGGAATCTGCCAGATAAACAGTTCAAAATCAGTTAGTTTCCTGTAGTATTTTATATGGCCGGCTCTTTCTCTGATGTTCTTGTTTCCTTTCCATTCCCTGGCAAAACGGCTTCCCCAGTCGTAAATTTTGACAAGGTTCTCAATTTTTATTGTGATTTGCTTGTTGGGATCAATGACTGTCTCTTTTGCTTTTCGCAGGCTGTTCATGATAAACCAGGTGGTTCCCGGGATAAAAATAACCAGGGCGACGGTGTCGAGCATTTTCCACAAGAAATCATCTACTTTCGTGTATATCAGTACGAGGCCTGTGACAGATAGGATTATTTGTACGATCTTCAGTTTCCAGTTCAGTTCTTTTATCCAGTTCAGGGATGTTTCAAGACCTGAATAGAAGGTTGGAATAAAGACCAGTGTCAGCAGGGTGCTTAATGTCAATCCGCCGATCACGGTAACCGCAAATGGTGCTCCAATGGCCCCAACATATTCATTATCTCCCATGGCAAGGGGCAGCATGGCCGCACTGGTTGCAATCGCAGTGATTAGGATTGGCCGGAGCCTTGACATTCCTGCCATCATCAGCGCACGGTTTTTCTTGTATCCGCGGCTGCGAAGAATCTGTGTATAGTCGATCAGTATAATCCCGTTATTAACCACCACCCCGATCAAAATCAGAAATCCAATCAATGTGTTGGCACTGAACAGGGAATTGTGTGTGAAGATCAAAGCCAGGAAAGAACCAATTGCTGCCAATGGTATGGAAAACATCAGGACAAAAGGAGTTGACAATGATTCAAATACGGAAGCCATGATCATGAATATCAGGAAGAAGGCAGCAAGAATCAGAAAATAGAAATCCTTGAGCGTATCTTCTTCATGGATAACCTGTGTGGCAATACCAGTTGGCAGGTTGTAGTTTTCAACGATTTTGTCGACTTCGGCCCTGTATGATTCCAGCAATTCTTTTGACTCCTGCGAGGCATCCACAAACCTGTAGACTACTTCTATCTGTTTCTCCTGGTTTACCCTTGTAATCGTGGCATAACCCGAAGACAAAACTACATTGCTGAGGTTCTGCAGTTCATGAAGCCCTCCTTTGGTATCTGCGATCGGAAGTGTCCTAAGGTCGAATGCATTCCTGTTTTTCTTGGCTTCTTCTGCTGTCTGGCCTTTTTTGGGCATTTCCTTGATGGTGATATCATACTGTTCGTTGCCCTGTTTGTAAGGGATGTTCGTAACAATTTCCTTGCTGAAGGAATTTAATTCCCCGGATATGCTTGCAAGAGAAACATCGTATGAATTCATCAGCAGTGGATTGAACATCAGGTGAACCTCAGGCCTGTTGTTGGAATAGCTGACCCTAACATTGTTCATTGATTCAAGCCCCTGCAGAAAGTATTGCAGGTCGGAGGCCACATTTTTCATTACTTCAAAATCTTCGCCTTTGATAACAATGCGCTCCTGGTTGACGCCCAGTCCCATCATTGACATGAAATTCCCTGACCCTGAGCTTGTCATTGGTGTTCCGCCACCGATACTGTTGCTTCCGGTTGAGGATGCGTCAGATATATCTGTTGTTCCACCGGGAACATCACGTACCTTGTTTTTTACTTCGTCCCTTATCTGTGACAGTGAACGTTTTTTTACCTTCTGGTAATCTTCCTTGAGTTGAACGGTCACAACTGCGCTCTCCGCCTGGATATTGCTGGTTACATCCAGTATCTCTTCGATACCCTTGATCCGGTTTTCTATTTCGCTCACCACTTTATCACTTGATTCGATGGTGGATCCTGTGGGCATGGTGACATTGATCCGGAATGCTGTGGTTTTTACCTCTGTAAGTGTACTCATACTTACTGCAAGGCAGATAAATATGGTGACAAAGAATACTACCACTCCTCCGACAACAGTCTGTGCAGGTTTCCTTAAGGAATATTTCAGGATCATGTGATAAGCCTGGACAAGCTTGTTCCGTGTCGAGACCTGTGTGAACTCCATGTTTCCTCCGGCTTTCTTTTTCAGGAAGGCATATGCCATCATTGGTACGAGGAGCATTGCCACTGCCAGCGAAACAATGAGGGTGGATATAATCGAAATACCGATGTTTTTGCCCAAAAGCTTGACATAAAAATTATCTGAGAACAGAAAGGGCAGGAATACCGTAGCTGTGGTCAGCGTCGAGGCAAGAACCGAACGCCAAACTTCTTTGGTTCCCTGAATAACTGCCTCTTTGGGAGGTTTCCCGGTTGCCCGGAGCCTGTAAATATTTTCCAGTACCACAACGCTGTTGTCGAGCAGTATCCCTACTGCCAGGGCCATTCCGACGAGGGTCAGACTGTTGATGCTCACATCATAGTAGTAGAAAACGTTAAAGGCAGTCAGAACCGAGATAGGTATTGCCAGAGAGATGATCGAAACCAGCTGAATATTTTTCAGGAATATCCAGAGGACAAAAATAGCCAGCAGAGCACCGACCAAAGCCAGTTCACCAATCTGGTTAAGGTTTTTCTCCATGGTATCTGCCGCATTGTTCTGGACTGTAATCTCTATTTCTTTCTGGGCAAGGTCTTTGTTTAACTTTGCAATTACCTCCAGGGTCTTTTTGGACAGATCGATAAGGTTGGATTGCGCGTCGTTGATCAGAGTTATCGAGACCGCATCCATGCCATTAACCCTCGACAGGGAGGTCTGCTCTTTGGTTCCGAAATAGACCTTGGCCACATCTTTCAGCAGGATTGGTCCGTTTGCAATGACAAGGTTTTCAATCTGGTTCAGGTCATCAAATTCTGAGGTGACCTGAACGGCATATTTGAGGTTTGATCCGTAGACATCACCTGCATAAGCCCTGGTGCGGTAATTGGCTGTCAGTTTACTCCGGATGGTGGATGCAGAGATCTTATAGGCCTCGCAAACATCCATATCCAGTTGTATTTCAATCGTTTTTTCACGACCACCAAAAATGTTCATTCCAGCAATGCCATCAATATTCTGGAGTTCAGGTTTTATTTTCTGGTCAGTGATATTTCTGACCAGGTCAACTCCGCCACTTCCGCGAACCTGTAGCTGCATGAACTGCTTGGTAATTTGCTGGAGGTCAACTTTTACAAGGGTCACAATAAATTGCTCCGGAATCGTCGATTTTATCTGGTTGATCTTTTCCTGAAGCTTGAGGTAGGTATATTTAAAGTTGACATTTTTATTGAATGTCACCATGATAGTCCCGCGCCTGGATTGACAGGAAGACTCCATATCTTCAATTCCCTGCATTGATCCGATCACTCCTTCCAGCGGAATAATAGCCTGGCTTTCCATGAATTTCGGGTCAACCTCCTGCTGACAAGCCACCTGTACATACAGCATAGGAAGCTCAGCATTAGGCATTAACTCCATCGAAAGATTCTTCCAGGAAACATATCCCAACAAGCTAACCCCGAGGAAGAGCATGCTGATCAATACCTTTCTTTTTATAATAAAGTCCATCCGTTTAGAATTGTTGGTTTAATTATCCTGCTCAATGGGTTTGTTGCTTGTTAACAGATCATAAACGCAAGGAATTACAACGAGTGTCAGTAAGGTACTTGTCACCATCCCTCCAATGACCGCAAGAGCCATTGGCGACCTGAGCGATGCGCTGTCACCAATGCCAAGGGTAAGCGGAATCAGTGCAAATACCGTGATGATACTCATCATCAGGATGGGGCGCAGCCTTTGCTGACCAGCCTGTGCGATGGCCTGTCGTTTCTCGATACCCTGTTCTCTTAACTGGTTGATCCTGTCAACCAGAATAATGGCATCATTTACCGCAATACCTCCAAGCATGATGATACCGATAAGTGCCATCATGTTAAAGGTCTGCCCGAGAATGAAAAAGAGTATAATTGTTCCGACAATCGCAAAGGGTATTGACAAAAGAATCACAAAAGGATGTATCAGGGATTCAAATTTTGCAGCGAGGACCATGTATACCAATACAATGGATAATAATAGAGCAAAACCCAGGTTGTCCATGGATTCTTTTCTCTTTTGTTCTTCACCGGTAATCTTGTAACGATAGTCCTGGGGTAATTCAATGGCAGCAATTTTGGTCTCTATCTGCTTCGAAATTTTATCCAGCGAGGCATCTTTCTTCAGTTCGGCCATCACTTTACCGACCCGCATCTGGTTGCTGTGGAAAATTTCCTTGGGAGCCAATGCTTCCCTGAGTGTGGCAACTTCTCCTAACCTTACCACCTGTGTTCCGTTTCTGATGATTACATCACCAAGTTCTGCCAGGCCCAGTTTAGGGAGGTGAATGGTGATGTCCCGCAATTCGCCGCTCTTGTCATACTGACCGACGAGCTGCCCTTCCAGTTTGGCAGTTACCTGGGTAACAATGTCGCTTACCGCAAGACCATACGTGCCGGCACGGAAACGGTCGACCATTACATTAACTTCAGGATAACCCTCATCCATATTGGTTGTGAGGTTGTACAATCCGGGAATGTCCTGTACCACCTTTTTGGTCCGGTGCGTCAGGGTATCCAGGATGGCAAGGTCTTCTCCCCTTACTTCTATTACTACCGGGGCATCGTTGTTGCCAAGAATGCTTTGCAGTGCAGTCTCATCCTGTGTAAAAGTGATTTCCATCTCCGGATTCTGGGCATACCATCCTGCAATTGTTGCGATAATTTTGGTGGAGCTGAATTTTTTATCAGGTTTGAGTATGACTTTAATTTCTGAAGTATTGTCGCCTTCAAAAATGGATTGGTCCGTTGAAGTGGTGCCTGTGGAGGGTCCAATCCTCGAATATATGGCATGCAGATTATCACCAATAAGTTCCCTTATCAGACCTTCCATCGATGCTGTTGCTTCCGAGGTGCGGATTAAGGTGGTACCTTCCCTCATTTTCAGATTGATGGTGAATTCCTTGCTTTCTGTTTTAGGCATGAATTCACTTCCTATGTAAGGAATAAGCAAAAAGGACAAACCAAGCAATACCATGGAGGCAATAACAACGGTCACCCGGTGGGGAAGGAGATTGGTCAGAAAATCCCTGTAGCCGGTCTTCTTCTGTATGTTGATGGAAACACCTACCCTGTCCCTGAAAAATCGGTGATACAACATTGGAATCAGGAAAATGGCAACAATCAGTGAGGAGAACAGTGAAAATGCCACTGTCCATGCCTGATCCTTGAACAATGCACCGGATGCTCCGTGCATATATACGATGGGCAAAAACACTACAATATGTGTGATTGTTGCCGCAGTTATAGCTCCGCCTACCTCAGCTGTCCCGACGATGGCAGCATCCCTTGCCGACATGCCGTTTTCGTGGTTCCGGAAGATATTCTCCATAACGACAATGGCATTATCTACAAGCATACCTGCGCCAAGGGCCAGTCCTCCAAGTGTCATGATGTTGAGGGAGAGGTCATTGAAATACATCAGGTTGAAGGTTGCAACGATGGATATCGGGATAGACAAACTGACGATGAGGGTTGTGCCGAACTGCCGCAAGAAAAGGAACAAGATGATAACAGCCAGTAATATACCGATATACATTGTGTTTTTTACTTCATCGATGGCACTGCGGATAAATGTTCCCTGGTTGGAAACCACCGTGAATTTATAGCCCGGCAGGGCTTTTTCGATGGTCTCAAGGGTTTTGTTGATTTCTTCAACGGCCTTGACAGTATTGTATTTGGTCTCCTTGTAGATAGAAAGGGCAATGCAACGCTCGCCGTTGATTCGGACAATGTTGAGGGGTTCCTTGTTTTCAAAACTTACCCTGGCAACGTCTTTCAGGAAAGTCGGAGCTTTCTCTGAGGTGGTACTGCCTGCTACTGTAGATTTGTAACCTACAATTAAATTTTCAAAGTCTTCTTTCTGCTGCAATAGGCTGACGCCTTTAACGACATACTGCAGTCCGGTCTCCGTGATTGTACCTCCGGAAATACTCCTGTTGTAAGACTGTATTTTCTGGGAAAGCTGGTCGACGGTAAGGTTATAGGATTCGAGTGCATAAGGGTCAGTATCAATGCGTACCTCATTCTCTTCTGTACCTGTCAGCTCAACCTGGGCAACACCTTCAATGCGGACCAGTTCGTTCCGCATATAGTTTTCAGCCACTTTCCGCAACTCATTCATGTCTTTGATGGTGGTATGCGACATACCAACGATCATGGCAGGTTTTGTATTGGGATCATGCTGTGTAATAGTCATCTCGGTAATCTCGCTGTTCTGGGAAAAGCTTGTCAATGCCTTTTGGAGATCCAGGAAAGCTTCATCCATGTCTTTGTTCCATGCGTACTCCACGGTTATTTGCGCGGAACCGGTTTTGGAAATGGAAGAGACCTGCAGCACACCGCTCTGACGGGAGGCAACAGCTTCCATATTAGAAACGTAGAGTTTCTCCATCTCTTCAGGAGGCCTTTCTCCTGATTTGATTTCTACGAAAATTTTGGGTGAATTCAGGTCAGGGAACAGATCTATCCCCAGTTTTTGATAGGAGATGACACCAAGTAGCAGTACCCCCAGTACCACCATAGAAATGGTAACCGGGTAATTGACTGCAAAATTTGTCAATTTCTTCATTAGAAAATTATTTTAGAATTTTGCCTGGATTGTCAGGTAACCTATTTTACGATCGTAACTTTTGAATCATCCCTCAGGGTTTCGAATCCCTTGACGACTAAACGGTTTTCAGCTTTCAGACCTTCAATAACCTCAACTGATTTATCATTTTCCAGGCCGGTTGTTATCGTTCTGCGGCGGGCAGCGCCCCTGTCAACAACGTAAACGGTTTTTCCCCTGGCGCCGGCAACGATGACCTCTTTGGGAATTACAATAGCAGTGTCTTTCCTGGCAATTTCAATATCAGCTTTCACAAACATACCCGGGCGTAACCTTAGTTCAGGATTGCTGATGGTCATTTTACCCTTGAAAGTCCTGGTTTCTGTGCTGATAACCGGTGAGAGTTCACTGATCTGAGCCTTTAATGTATCATTCGGCAATGTATAATTGGTAATATTGACCTCCTGTCCCAATTTGATGGTAGTAAGATACTTTTCAGGCAAATTGACATCCATCATCAGTTTGCTGTAATCCATCAGGGTGGCAACACTGGTTCCTGCGTTGATCCTCGTATGGTTGGTGATCTGTGGAATATCCACCACTACTCCATTGAATGGAGCTTTAACTTCAGTTTTCTGCTGCTGGATTTTAGCGTCCTCGAAACTTGTCCTGGCCTGGGCAAGGGCAACTTCAGCATTTTTCAGTTCGCGGTAGGTCACACCTCCTTTTTCGTACAAAGACTTTTGCTTTTCATCCTCCAACCCTGCGATTTCAAAATTCAACTTCTTGGTATCCAATGAAATGTTGTTGATGTATTCCGGATTTTCAAGCCTGACGATAGCAGTGCCTTTTTCAACAAAATCTCCCAGTTTGAATTCTCTCCCGGTTTTTGGATTTACCGCCAGGATATAATTTCCAGCCATTTCGGTGGCCAATACGGCCTGGCTTGCAGCATTTGCTGTTCCGGTGCTGTTAATATACTGAACGATAGGGCCCTTCTTGATATCTATAACAGATACAGGTACGGCTATATCGCTCTGAACATTGCTTTGTTGGTTTCCGCAAGAAGCCAGAATCGGAAGGAGGAAGAGTAATCTCCACATTTTATTGATTTTCATTGGTATTAAATTTATTGTATTGTTAAGATTATTTGCCAGTTTGTTTTGCTTTGATAAATTGTTCAGGTACCACAGGTTCGTTGGTGGTAAAGTCGAACAACGATTGAATCTTCAGGTTCAGCATTTCAAGCTTGTAATTGATAAGTGCCTGGGCATATGCCATTTTATTGTTGGATAACTGTACCTGGAACAGGTTGAGGTCCATACTTGTAAGGTCGCCGTTTTTAAATCTCTCCAGGTTGATATCGTAGGTCAGCTGAGAGTTTTTCTGATTTTGCAGGGCAATGTTGATCTGGTCTTTCAGGTTACTCAGATTCCTGACCACCTGCCGGATATCCACTTTAATCTGGGTGTTTTGGTTGGAATAGTTCAGTTTCTGGGTATTGATCACTGCATCCTGGGCCCTTATCTGTGCGGCTCTTTGTCCCCAGTCGAAGATTGGAATGTTGAAGGTAATGCCATAATGTGGACTCTTGGTTGGCTTTTCGTAAATATTGCCAAGATTCGGGTCGTCTCCGGAAACTCCGACCGATAGGGTCATTTCGCCCTTGAATTCATTCTGCGCCATAACGGCGATCATATCGAACTGTGAGGTTTCTATCTGGATCTGGCGCTGGCGCAGTTCCATGCGCGAAGCAAGACCATGTTCCAGTGCTTTTTTGCCATCCACGTCGATGGGAGCAACGGTGACATCAGTCATAACGGCAATTTCCTCGAAAATGTCCATTCCAATGTATTGCTTGAACTGGTCTTTGGCACTCTCAAGAGAAACACGTGCTGATGCTTTGCTGGATTGTGCCGTGGCAAGGTTTACCTCTGCCTGGAACAGCTGTTCTTTTGCGGCAAGGCCGGCATCTACCTTATTTTTTATAATCTCATAACTTTTCTGTGTATTGACCAGTTCATCCTCCCGGATGGTAAGGCTCATCTGGGCCATGTAAACATTGTAGAAAAACTGGGAAACCATTCTTTCCAGTGACAGCTTTTGCATAGAATAGCTCAGCATCGCGTTTTCATTGCTCAGCTCAAGCGTTTTCAAGGCGACCTTGGTCCTGTTGTAAGTGAAGAGAGGTTGTGTCAGGCTTAGATTCAGGTTGTTAAGAAATGCCTTATTCTCGGTTGTGACATTTTGCATATCCGAGATATTCGACTGCCATCCGAAAGTGTTCACAAGGGAGATCCTGCCGTCAGTAGCCAGAATAGGCTGGTCTACGCGAAAGGTTCCCGATGAGTTGATGACTTCATTGGTAAACCAGGTGGATGTACGGCTGTCGAATCTTCGGCTGTTGCTGTAATCGATCGGGTTTACACTCAGTGCAAATTTGGATTTCAGTGCCGCCCGCTGGGCGTTGAGGTTTTCGGTGGCTCTTTCAAGATTCAGCAGTGTACTCTGGATACTGGGACTATTCTGAACGGCAATCTCCATGGCCTTTTCAAGTGTGAGAATAGTCTGGGCCTGCGTCTTGAATTGAAAGAGAAGTAGTAAACACAATAAAAACAGAAGTGAAGTTGATTTTTTCATTTTTCCGGTATGATATTATTTTTCTTTTACGAGTTTTACGGCATCGGCACAGATGAACTTGGCCTTGGTATTATTGGTCAGCTCAATTTTCGCCGAGTCAGAAGAAAAGTGGTAAGAACCCACCTCTATCCAGGTGCTTTCCCTTGGATCCGGTTTTAGAACCGGATGGTCAACTCCATCATCGTGGAAGACGTTGAAATTATAGTCCTCTTCAGGTTGCTGATTGTTGCCGCCATGGTCTCTCATCATAAACCTTATTTTCGGAATGTAGGCGTATACTTTGTAATAACCCCCAACTTTTACAGGAACACTCCAGATGGCTTTCCGGTCGCCGGTACCACCTTTGCAGTAGTAGGCAGATCGTATCTGTTTGCCGTAGAATTGCTCATTGGTGGTGAGGGTCCACTCAACCTTTGGATTCCAGAGCTCCATGCCCTTGTATTTCAGGTCGTCTTCCTGTACTTTAGGAGCAAACAGCCGCTTGATAAAACTTTTGGATACAGGTTGTTCCATCCTGAATCCGGGATCTTCCGTATCCAGGATAATTTCATTGGCTTCAGAACCATCTGTGTATGGAATAACTTCCTCTTTGTCTGCGCCATCTCCTTTCGGATCAATCTCAAGTTTATCAAAACGCTGGTTAATCGTCGAGGGGAGGTTGTGCGATGCGTAGGTATTTAAGGTCATTGATCTGGGATCCCTGTTTAACAGGAAGGTAAGCCGTTTGGACTCTTTGGCCCCAATGACAACAGTTTTCTCAATGTTTTCATCCGTACCTCCTCCCATTCTCCGCGGTCCCCTGTCTCCACCACCGAAACCACCAATCCGGAAGGTTACTGAAACTGCACCTGCAATGTTTTCCGTATTGGTAAGCGTGAAGGAAACAACGGTTTTGACCTGGTTGTCCTTTTGTATTTTGAATGCCTTTGTATCAATGAGGATGTAGCCGGGTAAGGTTACCCCAGTATACCACTGTGGGAGATACCGGTCAAGATCCAGGTTGAAATTGTTCCGCATCTCAGTGTTAAGTTCTTCAACAGGTATTACCCTGAATTTGCGGTTATCCAGGAAGGTCCGAATAAAATCATCAAACTTGTCCGGTCCTACAGCCCCTTTCATAAGGGCAAACAGGAATCCGCTTTTGGTCTGGACGACATTGTTCAGGATGTCAACATCCTCCTGTTTCTCAAGTATATCGGCAAAAGACCTGTTTTGCAGGGCAATGTTTCCTTTTTCATCGGCCGACAGCCCGGTTACATTGCGCATAAAGAAGTTGCCGCCCTCCGTTGCGCTTTTGGAAAGATAGGATTCCACCACCCTGTTGGTGATCGGGTATACAGGAGAAGCGATGTAATTCAGGTAATTGTAATAATTCGGGAAAATGAAATAGGGATTAAGAATGTCAGCAGAGTTAAAACTCATTCTGGCCCCTCCTCCAATCCTGATTCCGCCTCCGCCGCCAAACTGGTTGACCTTGCTGCCCAGGAAGGTGTCATTAACAAACCTTTTCAGGTAATTAGCCTCTGTTTCACGCGGGGAGATAGTCTCATTGTCATGTTGCATATTCATGGTGGAAAACCTCTTCGACAGGGCAAAATTTGCGCTGTTCAGCTTGTAGCCACCTTCAGGGAGGTATATTGTCTCTGGCTGTACTTGCTCTCCGGCACTGGTCCAGGAGTGAGTGAAGGAACAAAATTGCACAGGGATCTCGATCAGCTGGAGCCTCTCAAACGGATATTCGCGGTGAATCTTTATTTCCCAGGACTTTTTCAGATCGCGGATGACCGGTACGATTGAATCTGTTAATACCTTGAAATACTTGTCAAATGAATTATGTTGTTTGAGGAAGCTGAGTGAATAATTTACTTTGTCGACCTTGACCGACCTGGTCTCGTATCTACCTATCGCCAAAGAAATTTGCATCAGGGGTTGCTCATGAACAAACAGGCTGGTTCCGTCCGGTTCCTCTGTTTTATTGCCCTGTGATAATGCTGTAAGGCCATTTGCTGCCTTGACTTTCAAACGGTACCTGGCAAATTGTGTACTCAGCCAGTTCAATCCCTTGGAAGAGTAACTCACCCCGGATGTGGGGTACCAGCGGGTTTCAGGTGTCAGCAACAGGTAATCTGAAGTTACGAAAGCATGTTTCTTATCAGTAACACCATTTGGCCTGGTCTTCCATTTTTCGAGCTGAAGCGGGGTTTGATCGAGGTAACAAAACGATTCATCAATCATTCCATTGTATTTGATGCTGATGCTGACTGAATCACCAGGTTCCAGTGCTTTCCCGGGTTTAATCTTTATCAGCTGCATTTCCCTGGTAAATTGTGCCCCGGATACTTCAAGAACAGAGAGTCCCGGATTAAGTGTCAGCACAAACTCATTCATCACTTCCTTTCCGGTATTTTTGAGGTTCATTACTGCTGTCGCAGCAATTTTATCACCCAGGTGTTCCAATGTTATATCATACGAAGAAACCTGCACGACCTTCAGGTTGGCATAGCGATTGTTCAGGTTCACCATCTCACTCCGGTGCTTCTCAGTCCCGGTGATGGTACTGATGTAAATGATGCCTAGTGCAACCCCGGTTCCCAAAAACAGGACAGAGCATACCATTACCACCTCCCTGACGTATTTGGACTGCGAAAGTCTCTTTAACAGTAAAATGGTAAGGCAGATGAATCCCAATCCCAGAAAAAGGTATATTCCCCTGTGAATGAGTATCCTATCCAAAGATGTAAAGCCTACGAATTCTGACCAGGACATGGGCAATTTGAAAGCCATGTAGTCGAATACGTAATAAAATTCATTTTGAAGGTAGAAGACGGTCGCGGCGATGTAACCCAGCAGTACCAAAAAAGTGACTGCCTGGTTCCGGATGATTGACATCAGAAAGAAGGAGAATCCCAATATAAATATCAATGTGGGCAGGCTTATCAGCAGAAAATAGTAAATATAGGGAAGCAGGATAAACCGGGTATTGGGTGAAGCTATGTTGAAGATTGCCACCATACTCAGGGCAATGGCATTCAGAACAACAAATACCCAGATGTTTCCAAGGGTTTTCCCGATGACATAATCTGCGTTGGTAATCGGCCGCATATAGACGACTTCGGTTGTATCCAGTTTTTTGTCCTGTTTCAGGAATTCGGAGGCCAAAAAGACCGCAATGACCGCCTGGGCAAGGTTGATGATGTACAGGTTGGTGAACGGGATCATCGAGGGTATGGAAATCATGTCCCCATTGGGAAATCCGACGGCAGTCTGTGTGGCAAAGTTGTAGAAAAAGACAAAAACCAGTGACAGAATGGAAAAAATACGAAAAAACCAACTCCTGAACAAGGTCTTGGATTCGTATATCGCTACGGCTAAAATATTGTTTATCGCTCTCATTTTCAGGTGTTTTTTGAATTCATTCAGCTTAAGATTTTTAAAGAAAACATTTAAATCTCAATCCATTTCTGGTTGAGTTCGTTTTCCATGAAATTGACATAGGCATGTTCCAGGTTGGGTTCAATCCTTTCACCAAGGTAGCCGTTGATCTCTTTCGCAACAACCTGAACCTCCCATCCCTGTTCTGACGGGATGGAGGAAATAATGGGGTATTTCTCCTGGATTTCGAAATACTCGGTCTCTGTTGCCGTGATCTTCCATACATTGTTTCTGGCAAGTTCGATCAGGTGCTCAGGAGCACCTTTGTAGGACAAAACGCCTTTGTTCATTAGCGCCATGTCAGTACAAGTACTGGAAATATCACCAACGATATGCGTTGAGAGTATGATAATCACATCTTTGTCGCTCACCCGTGTCAGCAGGTTACGGAAACGGATCCTTTCTTCAGGATCAAGTCCGGTTGTAGGCTCATCAACGATAATCAGCTTGGGTTCGCCAATCAGGGCCTGGGCGATACCCAACCGCCGTTTCATACCTCCAGACAGGTTGTTGGCATACCTGTTCCTGGCTTCGTAGAGACCAACCTCTTCCAGCATTTTCTCAATAATTTCATTTCTGACCTTTTTATTGGTCAAACCCGCCAGGCGTGCAGCGTAATCCAGAAATTCGTAGGTTTTCAGCTTCGTAAAAAAACGGAAATCCTGTGGAAGGTATCCCAGCATCGACCGGATCTCCTTGCGGTCTTTCATCAGATCCAGTCCGTTGACAAGTACTTCTCCGGAGGAGGGTTTCATCAGTGTTACCAGGATTCTCATCAGGGTGGATTTTCCGGCTCCATTTGGCCCCAGCAACCCGAACATCCCACTTTCGATGGTCATGTTCACATCCTTAATTGCATGATTTCCATTACGGTAAACTTTGTTGAGTCCTTTAATCTCAATTCTCATGAGCGGTTTATCTTAAGAGTTTTATGGTTAGTAAGCAATAATCACAAGTAATTACAGAGCTTTGACAAACAATTGTGTAAATGGTTTAATGGATATTTGGGATTTTGGGTTTTTGATCTTCAATGGATGCAAGACTATCAAATGGCTGTAATACGATCTATCAGTGAGGAATATAACACAATGCAAAAAAGAGTAAAACATTATGGTGAAGGTGGTTCTTTTTGCAGGTCCTTTCCTGGCCATTCACCAATTTTTGAGTCAGGTTGCAGGCCCGGAGAAACCCAAATCCGCGCCAGCAGGGTAGAAACCTGAAAACCAAAAATAAAAAAGGCCATCCTTCTGGGACAGCCTTTTATTTATTTCGCCTGGCATTATTTATTTAACTTTCTGTACAATTGCGCTGAATGCAGCTGGATTGTTCATTGCAAGGTCTGCTAAGACTTTGCGGTTGATTTCAATGTTGGCGGCCTTCATCTTGCCCATAAACTGGGAGTAGGAGAGACCTTCAGTGCGAACAGCGGCATTGATACGCTGAATCCATAATGCACGGAATAACCTTTTTTTGCTTTTTCTGTCACGGTACGCATACTGGAGACCTTTCTCCCATGTGTTTTTGGCAACCGTCCAGACAGTTCCTCTTGATCCAAAGTATCCTCTGGTCAGTGAGAGCACCTTCTTACGGCGGGCTCTCGAGGCGACGTGATTGACTGATCTTGGCATTTTTACAATTTTTAGGACAATGGCGATCCCGATATTTCAGGATACTTGTGGGCACATTCCCCGGTTAAAAAATATTAATTATTTCAAGGAACCTTAGCGCATTGCGAGCAGCCTCTTTACATGGGCTACGTCGGTGCTGGCCACCATGCCCCAATGGGTCAGGTTGCGTTTGCGTTTGGTGCTTTTCTTGGTCAGAATATGACTCTTGTAAGCGTGTTTCCTTTTGATGCTTCCACTGCCGGTCAGCTTGAAGCGTTTTTTTGCGCCGGCATTCGTTTTCATTTTAGGCATCTCTGTCTAATTGTTTTAAAAATTACTTTTTCTTTTTGGGCGAAATAAATATGGTCATTCTCTTCCCTTCCAGTTTCGGGAGCTGTTCAACTTTTCCGAAATCTTCCAGTGCACTGGCAAAGCGGAGTAGTAAAATCTCGCCTTGCTCATTATAAAGTATCGAACGTCCTTTGAAAAATACATAAGCTTTCACTTTTGCACCGTCCTGAAGGAACTTTTCAGCATGCTTTAACTTAAAATTGTAATCATGTTCGTCGGTGTTGGGACCGAACCTGATCTCTTTGACAATTATCTTAACTGCTTTTGCCTTCAGTTCTTTCTGCTTCTTTTTCTGAGCATAAATAAACTTCTGGTAATCAACAATCCTACAAACCGGCGGCTCTGCATTGGGCGAAATCTCTACCAAATCGAGCTCCATTTCATCGGCCTTCCGAAGAGCATCCTGAATTTTGTAAATACCCTGTGGATCAACATTATCGCCAACCAACCTTACTTCCGGAACCCGAACCTGGTGATTGATCCGAAACAATGATTTCTCTTCTTCTTTTGGAGCTCTTGGCCCCTTGGTCCTGATAACTGCTATGGCTTTATCCTCCTATGTTTAGTTAATACCGACTAATTGTACAATTCTGCAAGTATGGATCTGACCTCTTTCTGGATCATGTCCCTGAACTCAATGGTAGATACCGTTCCCTGGTCGCCTTCACCTTGCCGGCGCACAGCTACAGTTTCGGTTTCGTTTTCTTTTTCGCCGACTATGAGCAGATAGGGGATACGTTTCATCTCGTTGTCACGGATTTTCCTGCCTATCTTTTCGTTACGGTCGTCAACGACGGTGCGAATATCGGAATTATTTAGATAATCTGAAACTTTTTGGGCATAATCGTTGTACTTTTCACTGATGGGCAAAATAACAACCTGCTCAGGAGTAAGCCAGATCGGGAATTTGCCGGCAGTATGTTCGATAAGTACCGCACAAAAACGTTCCATTGACCCAAATGGTGCCCGGTGGATCATCACAGGTCTGTGACGCTTGTCGTCTGCACCAATATACTCCAGATCAAAACGCTCAGGAAGGTTGTAATCGACCTGAATGGTACCCAATTGCCAGCTTCTGCCGATGGCATCCTTAATCATGAAGTCGAGTTTGGGACCGTAAAAAGCAGCTTCTCCCAATTCGGTTACAGTTTTTAACCCTTTTTCCGCGCAAGCTTCAATGATGGCACTCTCAGCTTTTTCCCAGTTTTCATCCGAGCCAATGTATTTTTCCTTGTTGCCAGGATCCCGCAAAGAGATTTGTGCTGTGTAGTTTTTGAAGTCCAATGCTTTAAAAATGATAAAGATAATGTCAATCACCTTTAAGAATTCCTCCTTCAACTGATCCGGACGACAGAATATGTGTGCATCATCCAGGGTGAATCCGCGAACGCGGGTCAAACCATGCAACTCACCACTTTGCTCATAGCGGTAAACGGTTCCGAATTCAGCGAGCCGAACGGGAAGATCCTTATACGAACGTGGTTTGAAACGGAAAATTTCGCAGTGGTGCGGGCAATTCATGGGTTTCAGCAGATACTCTTCTCCTTCTGTCGGAGTCTTGATCACCTGGAAGGAGTCTTTTCCATATTTTTCGTAATGTCCTGATTTCTTGTACAATTTGACATCTCCGATATGGGGAGTAATCACCTGATCATAACCGAATTTCTTTTGAACGGTTTTCAGGAACTTCTCCAGTTGTTCGCGCAACATGGCACCTTTTGGCAACCACATGGGCAAACCTTGTCCAACCTCCTGGGAGATCATGAAGAGTTCCATCTCTTTACCGATCTTTCGGTGGTCGCGCTTTTTTGCCTCCTCCATCAGAACAATATACTCTTCCAGCAGCTTCTGTTTTGGGAAGGTAATCCCGTAAACGCGGGTAAGCATCTTGTTCTTTTCACTTCCTCTCCAGTAGGCACCGGCAATGTTGGTAAGCTTCAAAGCTTTGATATAGCTTGTATTTGGAAGGTGCGGACCACGGCAAAGGTCGGTAAAATTGCCTTGTTGATACAGTGTAATGGTGCCGTCTGCCAGTTCGGAAATCAACTCTTGCTTGTAGGGGTCCCCTTTTTCAGAGAAGAGATTCAAGGCATCCTCTTTTGAAATCTCAGACCGGATGATCTCCGATTTCGTTCGGGCAAGTTCCATCATCTTCTTCTCGATCTCAGCAAGATCTTTCTCAGTTAGCGTCTGACCTTCAGGGAGATCTATGTCATAATAAAAGCCA
>CAZDLO010000010.1:0-63565 GCA_964506325.1 uncultured Tangfeifania sp. | reverse complement strand
CACGGGTCAATCGCATTTGTCTTACAAATTAAGACCGCGCAAAAATACAAAGTTTTTTTTTCCTGCCAATATGAAAATTGAAAAAGTGGGCTGAATCTTCTATTTTTTTGATCATGCCAGTCTAAATGGGATCCGGATTGATTTGAAATTGCCGGCTAAACAATAGGATAACTGATGTTTATAAGTGATTCCTGTTAAAAGACGTTAAGATTTTTTCCATTAAGGCCAATCAAATTAATTACGTTTCTCCTGTGCTCAAAGATTTTATATCTTCGCGTAGATTTTGGATTGCATCGTTTATGTACTTCAATTTTGATTTGGCATTGCACGATTCCTGGTTGTCATCAGGATCTTTTAGTTTAGATAAAAATAAGGCGGATGAAAACATTCAAGTATTATAACACAGTTGTCGGATGGGGAATATTTGTGATTGCAGCTGTAGTCTACCTGATGACCATAGAACCAACGGCAAGCTTTTGGGACTGTGGAGAGTTTATTACCACTGCATTCAGGCTTGAAGTGGGACATCCCCCGGGAGCTCCCTTGTTCATGATCCTTGGCCGGATTTTCACAATGATGGCACCGTCTGTTTCACAAATACCGGTCATGGTGAATGTCATGTCTGCTTTGGCCAGTGCCTTTACCATTCTTTTCCTGTTCTGGACCATAACGCACCTGGCTAAAAAGCTCACCTTTTCCGGAGAAATGGAGTCCCGTGCCGAAATAATCGCTGTAATTGGCGCCGGCATTGTCGGAGCCCTGGCCTACACTTTTTCCGATACATTTTGGTTTTCGGCAGTTGAGGGAGAAGTTTACGGTACCTCTTCGCTGTTTACAGCCTTGGTATTCTGGGCCATATTGAAATGGGAGAATGAAGCGGATGAGGCTTATGCCAACCGCTGGATCATACTCATCTGTTATTTGATCGGACTCTCAATTGGGGTTCACCTTTTAAACCTGTTGGCTATTCCCGCTATAGTGTTTGTGTATTATTTCCGCAAATACGATTCTTCGCGTAATGGAATACTTGCCGCTGCCGGCATATCTATTTTCCTGCTTGCCGTCATCATCTGGTTCATCATTCCGGGTTTGGTGGTGGTGGCTTCCTGGTTTGAATTGCTGTTTGTAAATGGCATCGGATTACCATACAATAGTGGTGTGATTATTTATGCCATCGCCCTGACAGGGGGTGTTAGTTATGGTATCATTTATACTTACCGCCATAAAAAAATAGTTCTTAACACTATTTTAATCGGTTTGTCCGTTATCGTAATAGGTTATTCATCCTATGCCATGACAGTGATCCGTTCTTCTGCCAACCCGCCTATGGATCAGAACAACCCGGACAACGTCTTCTCCCTGCTTTCTTATCTAAACCGTGACCAGTACGGAAGCCGGCCTTTGGGTTACGGTCAGTATTACAACGCTCCGCTTGACGAGACCACTCCCTACAAGCAGGGGAACCCGACCTATATCATGAAGAATGGTCGTTATGAGATAGCCGAATACCGGCAGGTGCCAAATTACGACTCGCGTTTCAGTACGATATTTCCAAGAATGTACAGTTCGAATCCGGACCATGTTCAGGAATATAAAAACTGGGGCGGCATCGAGGGCACACCCGTCCAGACTACCAACAGGCAGGGCGAGTCGGAAACACTCCTGAAACCTACTTTTGGCGAAAACCTGCAGTTCTTTCTGGGCTACCAGGTTGGATTTATGTACCTGCGCTATTTTATGTGGAACTTTTCAGGTCGGCAGAATGATATCCAGGGACAGGGTGGTATATTGAATGGCAACTGGATTACAGGAATAAATGCCCTTGATTCCATTCGTCTGGGTGACCAGGATAATCTTCCACCCACAATCGGAGATAATCCCGGTAAAAATGCCTATTACATGCTTCCGTTTATTCTTGGCTTGCTGGGGATGTTCTTCCAGTACCAGTCGGGAAAAAAGGGGAAGCAGGATTTTTCTGTCGTCATGCTTTTGTTTTTCATGACCGGTCTTGCCATCGTGCTTTACCTGAATCAGGATCCCCTCCAGCCGCGTGAGCGTGACTACGCCTATGCAGGCTCCTTTTATGCCTTTGCCATTTGGATAGGGCTGGGGGTTCTGGCTATTTATGACCTCCTGAAAAGGTTTTCCAACTTTACAGTCAGTGCCGTTGCCGCTACCTTATTGACATTCTTCGCTGTTCCAGTGCTGATGGCTTCTCAAAACTGGGATGACCATAATCGCTCCGGAAGATATACAGCCCGTGATTTCGGTGGAAATTACCTGAAAACCTGCGCTCCCAATGCCATTATCTTTACCAATGGAGACAACGATACCTTCCCGTTGTGGTATGCCCAGGAAGTGGAAGGAATCCGTACCGACGTGCGTGTGGTCAATCTGAGCTACCTTCAGACCGATTGGTACATTGATCAGATGAGGCAGAAATATTATGATTCTGATCCTCTTCCGATCAAATTCACCAGGGATCAGGTTGTTCAGGGGACAAGGGACGTTGTCTATGTGCTTGATCAGTTGAAACGTCCGGTTAACCTGAATGAAGCACTGGAATTTATCCGCTCTGAAGATCCGGGCAGTAAATTGCAGCAGGCTGACAATGCATCATTTGTTCCGACGAGGCAACTTTACTATCCAGTCGACAAAAGTGCAGTGCTCGCAACGGGAACAGTTTCGGCAAAGGATGATTCACTGATCGTTGATAAAATTGATATTAACCTCTCCGGTAATTATTTATCAAAAGATGAGATGATTATTCTGGATATCATCAACAATAATAAATGGAAAAGACCGATATATTTTGCTGTTACTGTCGGAAGAGACAAGTATGTTAATCTGCAGGAGTATTTCCAGGCCGAGGGTTTTGCCTACCGTTTCGTACCGGTCAGGACCAAGGTCAAGGAAGGCCAGATCGGCAGGGTGAGTTCCTCAATAATGTATGACAATATCATCAACAAGTTCAAGTGGGGCAACATGAATGATCCCAAAGTCTACCTTGATGAAAATAACATAAGGATGTCTATGAATATCCGCAATAACTTCGTCAGACTGGCAGATCAACTGGTTGTTGAAGGGAAGACGGATTCTGCCGTAGCGGTTCTGGATCGTTGCAATGAACTGGTCCCGAACAAGAAAATACCATTCAATTATTTCAACCTTTTAATGGCTGAGACCTATTTCAAGGCAGCACAGTATGATATGCACAAGATTGGCAAGGACATAGCCTCACTGGAAGTGAATATGATGCCTGCAGCGATGAAAAAGGGCAGTGAAGTTGTAAGGCAGATGGCTGACAACAACGAGCGCGAAATTCTCTATTATTTGTCCCTTGATCCAAAATTCAGGGATTCAGTGGCAGAAGACCTTCAGCGTTCTTTTTATTTGCTTCAGGAGCTGGCAGTCATTTCAGAGAAATATGGAGAGAAGGAGCTTTCCAGGGAGATCAATGCCAAGCTCAGCAAGATGATATCTGCAGTTCAGCCTGAAAGAGGGAATTCCCTGACAAGGTGAAGTTTACGTTAATTTTTATGTAATTCAAAGATATTAGCTACTTTTGCACTTTCAGGTTAGTAGCGTAAATTAAATTCTACCGGTAATTTGGACCCGGTCGAGTTCAGGGTTGAGAAATATGATATTCTCAATCAGAGAGTTAACAAATATTTTTTCATGAAGTTTAAATTACAGGTACATCTTCCCGGATTTATTACCAAGTGGTTTCCTGCTGCTGTATGGCGTATGTCCGGTGATGAGAAGGTCGTATACCTGACTTTTGATGATGGACCAATACCAGGAGTGACTCCCTGGGTTCTTGATCTTTTGAACGAAGAGAAGCTGGAAGCAACTTTTTTTGCGGTCGGCGAGAATGTATTCCGTTATCCTGAAATTTTCGAACAGATACTGGAAGACGGTCATGCGGTTGGCAATCATACCTATCACCACCTGCAGGGTTTGAAGACAAGTAACCTTGAGTATTTCAAGGATATTGAACTAGCCAACAGGCTGATTGGTTCTAATCTTTTCCGTCCGCCGCACGGATGGCTTACCAGAGGTCAGTATCTTTTCCTCTCCCAAAAATATAAGATTGTGATGTGGGATGTTATCTCCTGCGATTACAACCAGAACATCACACGTGAAGAGGTTCTTGACAACGTTTTAAATTTTGTCAGGCCGGGCAGTATACTTACTTTTCATGACTCCTACAAAGCAGAGGAACATTTGAAATGGGCACTTCCCAGGGTAATACGTGCACTCAAGGCCGAGGGATATGAGTTTAGGAAGATAGAGTTTCCAAAAGTCAGGAGGTTATTTGTAACTACTTACCTTCAGCGGATCAAAAAAGTACGTATGAATTTCAAGCAACTGAGGAAGTGGGCATAATCCGGAGTTACAGATATCCCGACAATATTGTTGATAATTCGTTGTAGCTTTTTGCTCATAGTCCATAACTTTTCTTCAATTTTGGTTCTTCAATAAATTTGGTAATCTTCTAATATCGCGTTATGATTCTACAGATAGGCGTTCAGATTCAAAACCTGCCGGGGACCTCCAGTATTTCTATGTTTGAATTGTTACTTAAAGGAGGATGGATACTTGTTCCAATTGGAATTATTTCACTGATTTCTTGTTATCTTATCATTGTAAAATACATAGAAATAAAGCGTTATACCAGAGCAGAACCCAATATTGTATCCGCCTTCCACAACTATCTGAAAAGTGGAGATCTTAGCCAGGCAGTTGCAACATTGAAGGCCGGTAACAGTTCATACAGCCGCATATTTTTCCATGCTACGCGCAACATTGGTCGTCCCATCAAGGAGGTAGAGAGTTCGATTGAGACAGCCGCGCAGATAGAGATGAACAAAATGAGTAAAGACCTGCATTACCTTGGGTTATTTGCAGGTATTGCCCCAATGCTTGGTTTTATTGGTACCATTGCCGGGGTTATCAAGATCTTCTATGATATATCCCTGTCGGATAATATTAGTATTGGGATTATTTCCGGAGGTCTTTATCAAAAAATGATTTCCAGTGGTCTTGGACTTATTGTGGGTGTAATTGCCTATACCGGATATCACATGTTAAACATTATGATTGATAAATACATGAACACGGTAGAGGAGGATGCATTCGAGTTTATCAACCTTATTGAGCACAGCTAGAAGAGTCGGGCATCGCAGTTCGGTGACCGGCCTTATTTACAGCCTAGAGATGGTGTCATTGCCGCATCTGGACTATATAAACAAATTAAAACACATGAAATTGCCATGAGGAATATTTTCACACCAACCGAAAATGATTGTGTGGGTATTTGCTTCAATGAATTTCGTTCCCATTCGGCAATTAAAAATATAATAAGCAAATGAAACTCAGGAAAAGATTGGAATTCAAGCCGGAAGTTGCCACTGGATCATTGAATGATATCATGTTCTTCCTGCTGCTGTTTTTTCTGTTGGTGGCCACTTTTGCCAATCCCAATGTGATCAAGTTGCTTCTTCCCAAATCAGCCTCCAATCAAACGATCGACAAAAAGCAGATTACCTTGTCTATTACAAAAGAGAAGAATTACTTCATTGATAAGGATCAGATTCCGTTTGATAAGCTTGAAGGATCTCTCAAAGTAATCAAGCAAAAGATCAATGATGTTACCATCGTTCTCAGAACCGATAATTCACTTACAATCCAGGATTTGATTGACGTACTTGCCATTGGCAATAAGCTTCAGATCAAGATGATTCTGGCAACAGAAAAGCGTGCCGGCTGAGCTGTAACGCAGAAACAAGAAACGCCCGAATAGCATTCGGGCGTTTCTTGTTTCGTAAAGGCTTCTTTATACCTTATCTTCAGCATCTTCGTCAATATCTATCACCGGCTCGCTCTTGAAAGCCTTTGTCACTACGTATTTGTCGAGGACCAGCAACAAGGATGGCAATACGATCATGTTGAAAAACATGGCTATAAACAGCGTGGTTGAAACGAGCAACCCCAGTGCCTGGGTTCCGCCAAAACTGGAGACCATGAATACACTGAACCCAAGTACAAGGACAATGGATGTGTATATCATGCTGAACCCTGCTTCATGAAGTGCATTTATTGTGGAAACCTTTATATTGTTTCCTGTTGCTTTCAGTTCGTGGCGATATCTGGAAAGATACTGGATGGTATTATCTACCGAGATCCCAAGGGCAATACTAAACACAATGATGGTGGAGGGTTTGATTGGCACCCCTGTAAAGCCCATGATGGCTGCAGTGATAATTAACGGGATAATATTGGGAATCATCGAGACTGCTATCATCCGAATACTGGAAAACATCAACGCCATCAGCAGCGAAATAAATCCTATCGCCAGTAAAACGCTGAACAATAAGTGCTTGATTAAAAATTCGGTTCCCCTTGCATAAATAACACTGTTGCCGGTAATCTTTACATTGAAGTCGTCTTTCGGAAAAATTGAATCTACCTGGGGCCGGATGTTGTCAAGAAGCCTGTTCATCTCTTTTGTGCCGATGTCTGCCATCTGGAAACTTATCCTTGTTATTTGTTGCGTGCTGTCTATGAATGAATTAAGTAATTGCTGTTTGCCATCCGCCTTTTTTGGAAAATAGGAGAGGACAAAAGTTTTTTCCATAGAATTGGGTACTGAATACATTTCAGGGTTGCCATTGAAGTATGCCTGTTTGGAAAACTTAACGAACTCTACGATCGACAGCGGTTTTGAAAATTCCTTGTTTTTGGAGATGACATTCTGAAGTTGGTCAATCCTCTGTATGGTTGAGTACAACATGACCCCCTTCTTCTTTTTCGTGTCAATTGAAATTTCAAAGGGCATCACTCCGCCAAGTTGGGTTTCAAAAAATTTCAGGTCTTGATAGATTGGATTTCCTTTGTGAATATCATCCGTTACTTTGCCCGAAGTTCTCATGTTCAGCATGCCGATGATCCCTGTTACGAGCAGAATCCCGGCAATGGAGAACACCCATCTTCTTTTGTATTGTATGATATACAGGATCTTCTCAAGTATAAAGTTGAAGAAATTATTGTCAAGGTGCTTTATGTGCTTGTCACTTGGCGGATCCATGTAACTGAAGATGATAGGCAGCAGCGTGATGCACAGGGCATACTCCAGCATGATACTGATCGACGCGATGATGCCAAACTCACGAAGCATTTGATTGGAGACGAGGATAAACGCAGCGAATCCTGCAGCAGTTGCGGTATTGACCATGAAAGAGGCGAACCCGATCCGGCGGACCACACGGGACAGGGCCAGTATTTTATTGCCGTGATTGCGATATTCCCAATGGTACTTGTTGAGGATATAGATGCAGTTCTCGATGGCAATAACCACAATCAGAGAAGGGATTACCCCTGTAAGAATACTGATTTTGAAGCCAAACAGCCCAATAAGCCCGATGGTGAAAACAATGCTGATACCTACAACAATCAAAGAGCTAACGACAACTTTTATCGACCTGAAAAAGAGGTAAAGAATGAAGGCAGCAATGATGAGGGAGAGCACCACGAAAAGAAAAAGCTCGTGCTGGATGGTTCGGGCCATTACGGTCCGGATGTAAGGAAGTCCGGAATAATGAAGCTGACGTCCGCTCTGAACAGAATATTCTTTTGCCCTGTTTACAATATCATCAGTAACAGCAAGGCGTATTTTATCATTTAAAACGGATTTTTTGAGCGTAATGGCAAGTATGAAAACGTCTGTTTTTGGATTGAAAAGTAATCCCTCGTAAAACCGCAGGGCCATTATTTTACCCTTCAGGCTGTCGACTTCTGCCTGTGTTGTTGGTTTGACGGGAACCATTGGGAGAAATTCAAACTGATGCAGGGAATCATTTTTTTGAATATTCGCAGCCTTGGTGATGGACATAACCCCTTGAACACCATTGATTTGGGACATATCTTCCGTGAGGTCATACCATAAGTTAAAATCCTTCAGTTTAAACATCTCAGGATTCTCAACGCCAATGACCAGAACACTTCCGTCTTCCCCGAACTTCTTTTTGAAGGCATTGTAATCAATGATGAAACTATCGTCCTTTGGTAACAGGCTTGCATTGTCGTAAGCAAGCTTTACACCAACACCCTTCCATCCCATGAAGGCTGTAAGGAGTACTATAAATACCAGTATGACAGGCCTGTTGCGTAATAGTAACCTGGTCAGATATTTCCACATAATTGTTAATACACACGGTTGTAAGAATTTGCGAAGGTAAATGAATTTAACGAAAAACCCATTTATAAAAGCAGGAGATTTAACCTTTGGAAAATTCAATAGGTGGCAGGTAACCCGGATGTTTGTCCTTTTGTGGAATTAGCGCTCACAGGAGTGTCCCGGGGAAGAGAATGAGATTCAAAAGGAGGTAAAATAGTCCATTTTACCACTTTTTGGAATTTTTCAGACAGGATTCCAAAAAGAGAAACACGACCCTGAGAATTTTAATTTCTATTGTTAACTTGCAGGGTGGAATCAATTTCTTCAAACGTTTGAGTTGAACCGTTGATTCCCTTATTTTTTATAGAACATTCGTCTAAATTAATTTACTACATCATGAAAAAAACATCAGTCAACAATTTTTCAAAGGTCATAAGTCCGGCAATCAGGGTGCTGGCCATTTTACTGGCGACCTTATTTTTGCTTCAACCTGGCGCATCGGCAAAAGAAAAAAACGGATCCAAATTCGGAGGCGTTCAAATCGGTGCCATAACCTACAGCTACCGGAGCATGCCAGATCAGACACTAGAAGCAGTACTGGGATATATTACCCAATCAGGCTTGAGTTCGGTGGAGCTTATGGGTGATGTGGTAGAGCGTTATGCAGGTGTCCCACAGGGGACCAAGGACAAGGAAGTCATCCGCGAGTGGCGCAAGAGTGTTTCAATGGATAAGTTCAAGGAAATTCGTAAGATGTTTGCGTCAAAGGGAGTCAAAATACATATCCTGAAGCTGGGCGACAGAAGCTGGTCGGATGAGGAAATTGACTATGCATTTAATGCGTGTAAAGCACTAGGAGCGGCTGGTATCAGCCTGGAGATCTCCGAAGAGTCTGCTATCCGGATGGAACCATTTGCAGAAAAGCACAACCTGTTTGTCATTCTTCACAACCATGGCCAGCCTGGAGATCCCAACTTTAGTTTTGACAAGGTGCTTGCGCTTGGAAAGATGCTCATGCTGAACTTTGATGCCGGTCACTATTTCGGGGCTACGGGTCTTCACCCCAATGACCTTATTGAGAGGCTGCATGACAGGATTGTAAGTATTCACCTGAAAGATAAAACAGGTCCCAAGGCTGCCGAACCAAATAAAAATCAGCAATTCGGAAAAGGAGAGACCCCTGTCGTGGAAATGCTTCAATTGATTCAGAAAAAGGGATGGCCAATTTACTGTGACATTGAACTGGAGTATACCGTGCCTGCAGAATCAGACGCAGTTAAGGAGACCGCAAAATGTGTGGAATATTGTCGTGCTGCACTCCTTCCAAAGAAATAGACCAATTCTGACAAAATCTTTTTTGGACTTGTGAGGATAGAATAAATGGGAAACAGGTTTAAATTTCTAACCCTTATTTTTACAGGTTTATTTTTCTCCTTGTCTTTAGCTGCTCAGCAAGGGGATCCGATAACCGTCAAAGTTGATCATCCTGTCGCACCCGTTCAGTCAACCATGTGGGGGATATTCTTCGAGGATATCAACTTTGCGGCAGATGGAGGTCTTTATGCCGAATTGGTCAAAAATCGTTCTTTCGAATTTGCCAAACCTTTAATGGGCTGGAAAGTCCTTAAGAAAGATGCTACAGAGGGGTTGCTGATATTAAACCGTAGTGAAACGAATGCCGATAATCCCCGCTTTGCCCGGATTACCCGGACAGATCCCGGAGAAAATTTTGGTTTGGAGAACGAAGGTTTCCGGGGTATGGGTATCAAAAGGGGAATGACCTACCATTTTTCAATGCTGGCCAGGAACCCCGGGAATGGGAGGGTTATTCTGCGCCTTGAACTGGTAACTCCTGCAGGCAAAATTATAGGAGCGGCTACCCTTCCACGTCCGGAAAAAAGTGAATGGGAAAGGATAGCTGTCAGTCTTGTAGCAACTGAGACCGAATCGAAAGCCAGGCTGGTTATCTGGTTCGAAGGGGTGGGCTTTGTTGACCTTGATATGATTTCACTGTTCCCGGCCGATACCTGGAAGAACAGGCCGGGAGGTTTGCGCAATGATCTTGTCCATCTTCTGGCAGACCTGAAACCGGGTTTCCTAAGATTTCCCGGAGGATGTATTGTGGAAGGTTTTGAGCTGGCCACACGTTACCAGTGGAAGAAGACTGTCGGACCGGTAGAGGAACGCAAAACGATGATCAATCGTTGGAATACAGAGTTTAAGCACAAGCCGACACCGGACTATTACCAGTCGTTTGGCCTTGGCTTTTATGAGTATTTTCAGCTGGCCGAAGATCTTGGTGCCGAACCATTGCCCATTCTGAGCTGTGGGATGGCCTGCCAGTACAATTCAGCTGAGGTGGTCCCTATGGATCAGCTTGATCCATACATACAGGATGCACTCGACCTTATTGAGTTTGCCAACGGGGCACCCTCCACACTTTGGGGCAAATTGCGAGCAGGCATGGGCCATCCGGAGCCTTTTAACCTGAAAATGTTAGGGATCGGGAATGAACAGTGGGGAGTACAATACATAGAGCGTTATGAGGCTTTTGCCAAAAAGATCAAGGAGAAATACCCCTTGATAGCGCTCGTTTCCGGTACCGGACCTTCCCCCAATGGTAAATTTTTTGACTATGCCTCACGGGAGCTGAAAAGAGTTCACGCAGAGATAGTTGATGAACATTATTATGCCAATCCTGAATGGTTCATGAAAAACGCCACCCGGTATGACCAATATGACAGGGGAAGCTATAAGATTTTTGCGGGTGAGTATGCGGCTCAAAGCGTCTCAGGAGCTAATCCGGAGAACCGCAATACCTGGAAATGTGCATTGTCAGAAGCGGCATTCATGACCGGACTGGAAAGAAATGCCGATGTGGTCAGCCTCTGTTCCTACGCTCCGCTGTTTGCCCATACGGAAGGATGGCAATGGACACCTGACCTGATCTGGTTTGACAACCTGCATTCCTTTGGCTCAGCAAGTTATTACGTTCAAAAAATGTTTTCAACCAACAGTGGTACCGATGTTCTGCCCATAACTCTTCATAATCAGTCGCTAACGGGCCAGAATGGATTGTATGCCTCTGCAGTTGCTGATCATGCTTCCCGTGAGATTATCATTAAGATTGTCAATGCAAATGAAAGAGAAATTCATCAAAAGGTTTATCTGGATAGTAAAACGGGACTGAAAGCGAAGGCCATCCAAACGGTTTTAACAAGTGACAAACAGGATGCCTTTAATACGCTTGAGCAACCATTCTTGATTAGTCCGGTGGATAGGGAGATAAATGTTAAAGGGAAAACCGCGGAGGTTATTCTGGCGCCATCTTCATTTTCGGTGATAAAGATCAAAATGGCAAGATAATCAAGGATTTTCAGGTGTTTAAACGTAAAGAGGCAGACTTTGCATGACATTCTCTTGTTGAATAAAGCTAATTTTCTCACTGCAGGCTGATTTGCCAACCTGCTATTTATTCCTGTAATATTACACGGAAATGGTTGACAGGAAATTATTTGTATGGATCGCATTAATCCTATACTTCGCTGGAGACATTAATGTTCAGGCCCGTGAAGTGGTGACCCTTCAGTCGGGGTGGAAATTTTCAAAAGGGAATTTTGCCAATGCATTCCGGATGAAATTTGATGATTCAAAATGGCAGGAAATCTCCGTACCGCACGATTGGGCGATCTCCGGTCCGGCAATTCCTGATGGTGATTCAAACACCGGAAAATTACCGTGGCAGGGCGAAGGATGGTACCGCAGGGGACTGGAAATTCCTGCCGGCAGTAACGGGAAAACGGTCTACCTGATTTTTGACGGAATCATGTCTAATCCCGAAGTGTATATCAACGGGCAACTTGCCGGCAAATGGGATTATGGATATAATTCATTTTACCTGGATGTGACAAAATTCCTGACCATGAATGGCAAGAATCTGCTTGCCATTCATGTGGATAACCGCAGGCACGACAGCAGGTGGTATCCGGGTGCCGGAATTTACCGGAAAGTTCAGTTGGTGGTAGTCGATCCGGTTCACGTCGGCGTTTGGGGTACCCAGGTTTCCACTCCTGTTATCAAACCAAATTATGCAGAAATCAGGGTGATGACTACTGTTCTTAATCAAACCGGAAGCAAAGCTGAAAAGATAAGGGTTGAGAATGTAATCCTTAATCCCGGAGGGGTAGAGGTTGGCCGAAATGAGACAGTGAAAGAAATCAAGCCAGGTGTTTCACGGGAGTTTGAAATCACCATCGGGCTTACAAATCCCCGGCGATGGGACATTGTGGACCCGGTCCTGTACCAGGTTAAGACCAATATTTACAATGGGGATCAGCTTACTGACACCTATTATACCCCGTTTGGAATCAGGACGGTAAGAATTACGGCGAACAATGGCCTTTTTCTGAATGACAAACGAGTTCAGCTGAAGGGTGTCAACCTTCACCATGATCATGGGCCGCTTGGTGCTGCTTTCTTCCCAAGAGCCATGGAACGGCAGATTGAGATCATGAAATCAATGGGGTGTAATGCAATACGGACAAGCCACAACATGGCCGCCCCTGAATTGTATGATCTTTGCGACAAGATGGGGATGCTGGTCTATGACGAGGCATTTGATAAATACGACAGGAAGGCGGATATATCGGAAGAGACCGATTTTGAGGAATTTGCAGCAAGGAACCTGCGCAATTTTGTACTTCGCGACCGCAACCACCCAAGTGTGTTTATTTGGAGTGTGGGGAATGAAATGGGTGATGTCCAGAACAATAAGGACAATGGTTTTCACAGGTTGCAAACCATGATAAACTATGTAAGGAAATATGATCCAACCAGGCCTGTAACCATGGCTTGCGATCAAACCGGAAGTGCCGCCCTTCGCCATTTCGACCTGTACGATGTGCACAGCTGGAATTATGGACGCCGTTACAGCCTTGCACGGCAGATGGAACCAAATAAATCCGTAATTGTTAGTGAGTCAGGATCTACCGTAAGCACCCGCGGTTTTTACGAATTACCGCTGCCTGCCAAAAGAAGTGTTTTTTCCAAATCTCTCCAGGTGAGTTCCTATGATTTAAATGTTCCGGAATGGGCTGATCTTCCTGACGAGGATTTTATGTGGCAGCAGGATGAGGAATATGTTGCCGGTGAATTTGTGTGGACAGGCTTCGACTACCTTGGTGAACCTACCCCGTACAATAACCTGTGGGCGAAAGAACAAGGGATGAATGAAAGTGAATCTTCGCGCAGTTCTTATTTTGGTATTGTTGATCTTTGCGGTATTCCGAAGGACAGGTATTACCTTTATAAAAGTTACTGGAAACAGGATGAGACAACCATTCATATTCTTCCCCACTGGAACTGGGAAGGTCTCAAAACTGATAAAGTCCCAGTATTTGTTTATACCAATGGCGATTGCGCCGAACTGTTTCTGAATGGTTCTTCCCTGGGAAAGAGGTGCAAAAATCCGGATTCAGGAAAAGCCATCGAACGTTTCAGGCTGATGTGGCCTGACATTACCTGGAAAGCCGGCGAACTTAAAGCCATCGCCTACAGGGAAGGGGAAGTTATTGGGGAACAAATTCTCAGGACTGCAGGGGCCCCGGTGGCGATTCGTGCAACCCCTGACCGTTCATCCATTCATGCAGACGGAACGGATTTATCTTACCTGTTGGTTGAAGCCATTGACAAGGATGGAAATCTGTGTCCGCTGGCCTCCAACAGAATTGATATCTCCCTAAGCGGACCCGGGTCCATTGCTGGTGTAGGGAACGGCAATCCGCAGTCTGTTGATCCGTTTCAGGCAACTTTTGTCCATCTTTTCTATGGGAAAGCCATGATCATCCTTCAATCGGGCAAACAGAAAGGAGAGATCCGGGTAACCGCCTCCTCAGAGGGCCTTAAAAATGAGACAAAGATCCTGAAAGCCGAATAACTATTTTCTTGTAACAATTTGTCATAATCTATCGTTTTAATATAATATTCGATATTTGGTAGATCTTCCCGTTAGATCAAAGAATGGAGATTCAATTTTCCTGCTTTGATCCTGAGATGCTTCAGACAGGATTAATTTTTTGTATGAATGGCTATCTTCGGCAAAGCGGTATTGAAGAAAGAACAGGAATTCCTATCGGTGTTGATTCATTTTGGCAAAAAACTCAACAACAATAATTTCAATATGAAAAAATCATTTGTTTTGGTGACACTCTTACTATATGTAATTTCTGTAAATGCACAGTTTATGAAAGCAACGGCTCCAATCGCAGCAAAAAAGGAACATTGGCGAACAATCCATGGCGACAAGGTCCTGGACAGCTATTACTGGATGTATGATTTTTTTGGGAAAGGTCCTGACAGTACAAAAGTTGTGGAGTACCTGGCAGCAGAAAATGCGTACCTGGACAAGGTAATGGGCAATACTACGAAGTTCCAGGCTGATTTGTTTACTGAAATGAAAAACAGGATCAAAGAAAAGGACGAAAGTGTGCCAGCCTTTAAGAACGGTTATTTTTATTATACCCGGACCGAGGATGGGAAACAATACTACAAGTACTGCCGGAAGAAAGGAAGCCTTGAGGCAAAGGAAGAGGTTTTGCTGGATGTGGACAAAGAGGCCGAAGGGCATGCGTATTTCTCCGCCTCAGGTTTTAGCATCAGTGAAGATAACAGGTTCCTTGCTTTTGGGGTTGATAAGGTTAGCCGAAGACAATATACCATAATGGTCAAGGATCTTCAAACCGGGCAGATACTTAAAGATGCCATCGAAAACACCCAGGGAGATCCCTGTTGGGCAAGCGATAACAAGACCATCTTTTATACTTCCAAGAACCCTGTGACTCTTTTGTCTGAAAAAATAAAGCGTCACCTGGTAGGGACTGACTCTGAAAAAGATGTACTTGTTTATGAAGAGCAGGATAAAAGCAATTACATTGGTGTAGATAAAAGCAAGAACAACAAGTACATATTCATTGTTTCCCAGGCCACCATGTCTTCTGAATACAGGCTCCTTGATGCGGCGAATCCGAATGGTACCTTCAAAGTCTTCCAGCCGCGTATGAAGGATGTTTTGTACAATGTCACACCGCTTGCCGACAGATTCCTGGTTCTCACGAACCGTGATGATGCGAAGAATTTTAAACTGATGGAATGTCCATTGAACAGGACCACAACAGCTGATTGGAAAGAAGTTATTCCCGTTCGAAATGATGTGCTGTTGCAAGGGGTCGAAGAATTTAAAGACTTCATTGCCATCAATGAGCGCAAGGACGGACTTGTTAAGTTGAGAATCAGAAATTTAAAGGACAATTCAGAGCATTATCTCGATTTTGGAGAGGCAACTTATACCGCCAATTTTGGTTCAAATCCGGAATATAACACCAGCAACCTGAGATATGGCTATACTTCACTGACAACCCCTATGTCCACTTTCGACTACGAAATGTCATCGAAAATAAAGACGCTGAAGAAACAACAGGAGGTTCTGGGTGGCTATGATGCGAAGGAATATCAATCCGAAAGGCTGTATGCCAAGGCCAAGGACGGAACAATGGTGCCGATTTCACTGGTTTATAAAAAAGGATTTAAAAAAGACGGCCATGCCCCTCTGCTGCTTTATGGTTATGGCAGTTATGGCGCCAGCATGGATGCAAGTTTTAGCAGTTCCCGCCTGACGCTCCTCAACAGGGGCTTTGTTTATGCCATTGCACATATCAGGGGAGGACAGGAGATGGGACGCCTCTGGTATGAGGAGGGTAAGCTGATGAAGAAAATAAACACTTTTACCGATTTTATTGATTGCGGTGAATTTTTGGTAAAAGGGATGTACACTTCCAGTCCACACCTGTACGCCATGGGAGGTAGTGCCGGCGGACTCCTGATGGGTGCGGTTGTCAATATGGCTCCTGACCTGTGGCACGGCATTATTGCCCAGGTGCCGTTTGTTGATGTTGTGAATACCATGCTTGATGAAAGTATTCCGCTTACCACCAACGAATTTGATGAATGGGGAAATCCTAAGGATAAGGATGCCTATCTCTACATGAAAAGCTACTCGCCCTACGAAAACATCGGGAGGAAGAATTACCCGAATATGTTGGTAACAACGGGGTTGCACGACAGCCAGGTACAGTATTTCGAGCCATCCAAATGGGTCGCCAAACTCAGGGAGATGAAAACGGACCAGAATGTATTGCTGCTGCATACCAACATGGAATTTGGTCATGGCGGAGCCAGCGGCCGATTTGATTACCTGAAGGATGTAGCGCTGAACTATGCCTTCCTGTTTATGCTGGAGGGGATTAAGGAGTAGTTACCGAAATACGGTTCTCCTCATAATGGCAGAATTTGTAATGAGTTTGAAAATGTCCGGATTATTATCTGTACCCGGGATTCAGACTGGTAATTAGAATGATTCTAAATAACTACCTGATTCATAAATCAAACAGTTGAAAACCCATTTTTGTCATAATGAGCAGTGATACTTTTGCCGGGAGAGTGATAGATTTTAACAGGTCCGTCGATTTTCGGGGGACCCTCCCGGAAGGAATCAAAATCATGAATCCTTTCAGGGAGAACGATCAGATATTACCGGTTTCCAGTGCATTTTACCAAAAATATTACAACGACAACCTGCGACGGCATCTTATCCTGGGGATCAACCCCGGCCGGTTTGGAGCCGGCGTAACCGGAATACCCTTCACCGATACCAAGCGGTTAAATAATGAGTGCGCGATTCCCTTTTCCGGGAAGGTTACCCATGAACCCTCCTCAGTATTTGTGTATGAGGTAATCGAAGCCTACGGCGGGGTTGAGTCATTTTACCGGGACTTTTACATCAACTCGGTGGTTCCGCTTGGATTTACCATTACCGACGGGAGCGGTAAGGATAGGAATTACAACTATTACGACAGCAGCGAATTGACAGATGCAATTTATGATTTCAGCATTGAAAATATTCGAAGGCAAATCAGCCTGGGCATTGAAACTGATATCTGTTTTTGTTTTGGAACCGGGAAAAATGAAAAATTCCTTCGCGCTGTCAATCAGAAATTCGGATTCTTCAGGGAGATCATTGCGCTGGAGCATCCAAGGTTTATCATGCAGTATAAATCCAAGGGAAAGCTTGAATATATAGATAAATATCTTCGGTCGTTCCAGCGGATAAAAGAAGGCAGAAACGGATAAATCAAGGCATGATCCTTGTATTTGGGAGGGATTGATGATTTCACTGAAGGAGAACAGGAAAGTAATTTCCCTGAAAACTGACTGAATTATGAGTCCAGCTCAAACCATGGTTTGACAATCTCCGTTTTATCGTTTATTTCTGAGCGATGCCTGAACTCATTGGTCTTGTTGTTGTATACATAGTCGTCCCGCCAGGTTTCATGGTTGAGCTGAATCTGACGAATCGCATCCAGAATATCGTACAATTCTCTGTTGGTCATGGTAGGATGAAGTGAAAGTCTGATCCAGCCCGGCTTTTGAGAGAGGTCGCCAAAATTAATGAGTTCAGTAATTTGTTTGGATTTATCGTGGGAAACATCCAGCAGGAAATGGCCATAAGTACCAGCACAGGCACACCCGCCCCTTACCTGGACACCAAACCTGTCGTTCAGCAATTTAACCACAAGATTAAAGTGAACATTCTCCAGGTAGAACGAGATAATTCCAAGCCTGTTTCTGACATTGTCGGCCAGGATATGCAGTTGAGGGATTTTTGGCATCTCCTCAAACACAATGTTAACAAGCTCTTCTTCTCTGACCCTCATTTTTTCAATGCCCATCCGGGTTTTTAGTTTTATACTGAGGGCGGCCTTGATGGTCTGAAGGAATGGTGGTGTGCCACCATCTTCACGCGCTTCAATATCATCGACGTATTTGAATTCTCCCCAGGGATTGGTCCAGTCGACTGTTCCGCCTCCCGGATTGTCAGGCACCAGGCAAGTATAAATGGAGGAATTGAAGACCATTATGCCCGGGCTGCCGGGCCCTCCCAAAAATTTATGGGGTGAAAAGAAAATTGCATCCAGTGCTTCCATCGGATCCAGGGGATGCATATCAATTTTGGCATAAGGTGCTGAGGCGGCAAAATCAACAAAACAAAGGCCTCCATTTTCGTGCATAATCTTTGCCATTTCATGAAAAGGGGTAGAGATTCCTGTTACATTGGAGCAAGCGGTGAAAGAGCCGATCTTCATTTTCCGGTCCTGGAATTTGGTCAGTTCGCTTCTAAGCTGTTCCGGATCTACCAGCAGATCCTTATCAGGCATCAGCTGAACCACATCAGCGATGGTTTCAAGCCAGGAAGTGTGGTTGGAATGGTGTTCCATATGGGTAATAAAGACCACTGGCCGGTCTTCAACAGGAATGGCATCAGGACGGGCAAATTTTGCCATTGAGCGGATACCCAGGATGCGCTGCAATTTGTTGATAACAGTAGTCATCCCGGAACCGGCGTTGATAATAACATCGTTGGGCCCGGCATGAACATGTTCCTTGATGATATGTTGCGCGTAATGGTAGGCCTTTGTCATCAAGGTGCCTGTCTCGCTGGCTTCGGTGTGTGTGTTGCCGACAAAGGGACCGAAAACCCTGGTGATTTTGTCCTCAATGGGTCGGTACAACCTGCCACTGGCAATCCAGTCACCATAAATGATCTTTTTTTCTCCATAGGGAGATTGAAAAGTCTGGTCTGCCCCAATAATTTCCTCTCTGTATTTTCTGAAATATTCTTCCAAGGATTGCATGCTAAGTAAAGGACAATATTAACAAGAATTATCCTGTAATATCAGGACTTATATCATTTCCTAAAGACCCTTATAACAGACGGAAAAATTGAAGTAAGTAAGGTGAATAAAATAATGTTATAGTTTAAATTCACATCATTTTGACCTCCCCAGACCCCTCCAAAGGAGGGGCGTAATACGCTGATGTTAATTTGAAATCGAATCTGAAGTCTCCCCCTCGGGGAGATTTAGAGGGATCAAATTTCAGGAGAATGCGACATTTATTCTTTTCTATTAATTAAATAGCTAAAAGCGGAAATTCCGTTCCATTTATTGAGTGTCAGACAATGCCCTGATACCTTCAATTGGGTTATGATGGTTTACCCTGTCTTTGACCACCAGTGTGGTGACAGCAACATCCGACTTCCGTGAAAAAAGCATATCATGTCCGACGCACAACCCCATGGAGATGTTGAGCTGGGTATTGCTTTTCCGGAGAAAATCAGCCTGTCCCGAAGGATTACACATGATGCTCTTGCTTTCTCCACCCAAAAGCTCGCTTTTTTTTATCTGGCCACATTTGCAATCTACACTGAATACTTCAAAATCCCTGGAAAGGTACTGGCTGACCGCATTTGCTTCTTTTGGCATTGAAACGCAATGGGCGATTCCTATCCGTTTCAATCCCGCCTTTTGGGCATAATTCCTGATCTCTTCCAGTCGGTTGGATCCCCGGACATAGGCGTCCTCCGCAAAAGACATTACTTCTAATGACTCCTTATCATATAGTTTATTCATAGATAGTTATCATTTTTAATTATTTTGAAGCTGTCAGTAAAAAAACAGGATAAGAGCTGAAGGTACCGTCATCCTTTTTCCTTTTGACGGTATAACACACTTCAAAATGGATGCTGCTGAAACCTATTGTGTTTAGCTTTGTTCGAAGATCTTCCGGGTCAAACCCGGGATGCCCGTCAAAACCCTCGCCATGAAAAGAACCGTCTTCAGGGAAAAGATCGGCAATGGCCAGGAAACCTCCGGGGAGCAGCAGGGTGTAAAATTTTTCAAGAATGGCCTGTACATTATGAATGTGGTGCAAAACCATCTGATTGAATATCAAATCATACCTCTCAAAGAAATCCTCCTGCTCAAGATTGAAGCAAACCGGTTTGAGATTGATGGCTTTTCTTTCATCGACCTTGTTCTCCATGACTTTCACCATTCCCGGAGAACTGTCCATCATGGTAATGTAGCCTAGATTTTCCTGGAGAAGGAAACTCAGGATACCCGTTCCCGCACCGTATTCCAGGGCATTCAAAGTTTTGGTAAGGGGAAGCCTTTCCTGCATCCTTGTTGCAATAGCCATGGAACGATCCATGTGGATTGGATTTTCATCCCACGTATTGGCTGCAACATCAAAATTGTTCATCTGATTGGGGTATAAAAAGTTTTGTATCTAAGACTGCCATTCGGGCATGAAGCCACGCATTCAAGGCATTTTGAGCAGGTGTAACTGCTTCCCGGTTCTTCCAGTCCGGGTTTGTACAGGCTGTATTTCTGAGGTTCCATGGCCACGATGTAGCATTTTTTATCGCATTTTCCACAGGTAATGCAGGAATCCTTGTTCACGCTGATGCGAAAGAGCGAAAATTTGTTCAGGTAGCCGGATATCCATGCTATTGGGCATCCAACTTTATGGTACTGGTACATCTGCCTGATTTTCCCGTCCGGACTCATTCCCATCATGATCTCCATGATGAGGCCCATCGGGCAAACCCATCTGCAGAAGACTTTTCCGAAAACGACACCCAACACTACCCCTGCCAGCAAAACATACCAAAGAGATACATGATACTGGGTTATTGCCCAATAAGAGGAAATCCCCAATGCTGCAAGGATATAAAAACGAGCGGTCACCAAAATCTTCAGTATATTTCTCATTAATTGCTGGTTGATAAAAATTGTAATTGTCCGGTTAGTAATCGTTTCAATGACTATAAGCCTGGCAGGCGCGGAAATCTGCCAATTTTGGTCCATTTGGCATACACCCCCCAGCCTTTTTTCATCCAGTGTCCAACCACCGGCAAAGGAATGATGAAGGATTTTTTGTCGTTGCGGAACACAAAAGCAGCTCCATTGCCGGTATCCATTACACAAAGAATATTTAAATCATGCTGGTATCCTTTTTTTGTACCTGCCTGACCTTCAGCTACAAGTATATTGTGAGCGGTGTTCCGCCCCATCAATTCTGCAATGTGTCCCTGTTTGGCGATCCATTCAGGTCCCTCAATGGCAGCTATATCACCAACTGCATAGACATCCGGGTGTTCTTTGACCTGGCAGTAATTGTCTATCCGGATAAATCCGGCTTCTGTCAGCGGCAGGTCGCTGTTCTGCAAGACACTGTGCCCTGCAGAAGCGGGGATAAATAAAATAAGATCGGCTTCAAGTTTTGACTGATCTTCAAAAACGACAGCAGAGGGTTCAAACTCAACTATTTTTTTTCCAAACCGCTTTTCAATCTTGTATTGATCGAACATCCTGTTAAGCATGGCAAGGGAATTTTTCCCCATCCTGGCTCCGGGTTCTTCCATCGGAGCGAAGAATGTCAGATCGAATTTGTCTCTTAAATTTTTCTTTTTGAGCAGGTTATGGATATTGAACATCAATTCAAAACCGGGTCCTCCACGTACAGCAGATTTGTCTTTTGGATTCCCTCCAAAACCGATCGCAATTTTTCCTTTACCCTTTTCAACCAGTCGATCCAATGCTTCCCGGATTGCCAGTGAGATCTCGGGTTTGCCACAGATGGAGAGGGTGTTTTCAATGCCTTTGTGTTTCATCTTATCTGCCCCGAATGCAACAACGAGGTAGTCATAGCTTAGCCGGTGGTTTTCACAAACGACGGTATGATCATTGGCTTTTATCTCATTTACCTTATCAATAATCAATTCAAAAGGATATTCCTTCCTGATTTTTTCCAAAGGAACCTTTACGTCGTCAAATTCCGCATTGCGTACAGGGACCCAAATTGAGATGGGATAGATATAGAGGAAGTCACGGTCAGACACCAGTGTTACTTTGAATTTTCTGCTTTTTTGCAGCTCTATGGCTGTTTGAATTCCGGCAAAACCACCACCCAGGACCAGGATTTTCTTCATCTGATTATCGGATTAATTTTTTAATTGTAAGTTGATGTGTTGTTGTGATGTTATCAATAGGATTCTGCTTCTGCCGTTCCAGGACCGGGTAAAAGAGGAATACGTCCTGTATTTACAATGTTTTTCCCATGCACCGGCCATCGTTAATAATGATTGGCAGGAGGGGGATCAGGCTTTGGCAATTTCGCTGATTAAAAAGTCCTTGGTTTTGATACCAACAAACCGGTTGATCTCTTTCCCGTCTTTGAAAAGTATCATTGTTGGGATACTCCTTATGTTGTATCTGGATGAAACGATGCGGGAGTCTTCCACGTTCAGTTTTCCAACAGCCTGGTTATCTTTTAGTACCTCTGCCACATCGTTCAAAACCGGGGCCATCATCTTACAAGGAGCACACCAGGATGCCCAGAAGTCCACCAGGATTACCCCTTTTTTGATTTGTTGACTGAAATTCTGGTCGGTGAGGAGTTTAATCTTTTTATGATCCGCTGCCATCGGCATATTCTTCATTTTTCTGAAGTTCCAGTAGACATAGGCAGCGAAGACGACAATAGCGGTTAAAACATATAAAATCCACATAATTATATTTTTAGGGTTTTTAGAAATAATTCTTTGATGTTGAATGTTACCACCTCCTTTGTTTGATAACCTGAAGTCATTCCAGCTGCTTTACCATCCTGATAGTAGACTATCAAAGGAATATGTTGCATTAATTCAGGCTCCAATACTTTAAGTGCAGTTGCTGATTCCGGATTTTCTGATTCCATATCACAAAATTTTACAGCCGGGAATTCTTTTTCCAGTGTTTCTGCCAAACGGTATGCCGAGACACTTACAGGATCCATTTTCCCATAAATGACCATAACACTCTCATTTTCATTTATCATCCTGCCGAGTTCATTGGCTGTTTCCAGGTGGAACAGATTTGTGTACAACATATTTGGAGGCATTACAATTACAGGGCAAAGGTAGGATAGAGTTTCCTGCCTTGAAAAGAATGGGTCATTGATCAAAACAACTAATGGATTGATCCTGGACAACTTTTTTCTTGATACAATCGAAAAAATTCTGACCCGTATGGATGCCTGGAATAATTTTCAGGCTATTAGCTTTGCTGATACTTAAATTTCATGGGATTTTTAAAACCAAATTTAACGGTCAAAATACATTAACTTAGCATACTCATCACAGCACAGCAGATCATGAAACCTATTATAGAGACAGATCAGGAGTTTATTTGCAATATCCAGGCGCCCTGTTTCCAGTCGTTAACACCGGAGGAGGTGGAACTGGTAAGAGCAAGTAAAACTCAGGTATTGTTTCGTAAAGGAGATCATTTGACCAAACAGGGTGCTTTTGCATCCTATGCATTGTTTGTCATCAATGGTTTGGCAAAACAATACGTTGAGGGCGAAAGTTCCAGGAATTTCAACCTGAGAATCATCAAGCCCGGCGAATTCGTAGGGCTTTCTGCTGTCTTTACCAAAAATACCTTCAACTACTCTTCTGTCGCCCTGACCGACTGCCAGGTCTACCTGGTAGAAAAAGAAGCCATCGTGAAAGTCGTTCAGCAAAATGGATCCTTCGGTTTCAATCTTATCAAAAGATATTGTGAGCAAAATGGCAATCTGCTGGATACCTTGCGGCATGTCCTTTACAGGCAGATGAATGGCCGTATTGCAGATACACTCCTGTATATTAACGAATTAAAAACGTTGTTTCCGGGTATTTTTCAGTTGCTATCGCGCAAGGACATTGCTGATTTTGCGGGTATATCGACTGAAAGCTGTGTAAAACTGCTGAAAAATTTTGAGAAGGACGGATTGATCAGGCTGGATGAAAGGGATATTCTTGTACTGAATCCAACCGGACTGACTGAAATAAGCAAGAAGGGATAAAAATGCCAACCAACTGTCAAAATGACGGATAACGAAGTAATAATACAAATTTTGGGTGGCGAAAGGGACCTTTTCAGGCATTTCGTTGAACGATACCAGCCTATGGTGTTTCGTACCTGTATGGGTTTTTTGCACAACAAGGAGGATGCAGATGATCTTACCCAGGAAGTTTTTATGAGTGCCTATCAGTCTCTTGGGAAATTTAAGGGGGATTCCTCATTCTCAACCTGGATGTACCGAATTGCCGTCAATGCCTCCCTGAACAAGGTGAGGAAATCTTCAAAGAATTTCTTTTTTCAGCAGCTCGAGTCAGTTTTCAGTTCAGATAAAAAGAGAGATCTCCCGATATCAGAAAATGAAAACCCAGAGGATATTTTAATTCGTAATGAGCACAGGGAGTGGGTTACGAAGGCCCTCAACAGCCTGCCTGAAAGCCAGAGAACTGCTATTGTATTAAGCCATTACGATGATTTGCCCCAGAAAGAAATAGCTGAAATTATGAATACAACGGAGGGGGCAGTGGAAGCATTGCTTCAGCGGGGGAAGGCCAATCTCCGGAAAATATTATCTGCTGTTCAAAAAAAAAGTGAAAAGCGACCGTAGGAAAAGTATAAGTTTTGTTTCTAACCTTCAAAATCAATTAAAATGAACTGTCAATCATGCCAAAAAGAATCAGATGCCTACCTCAGGGGCAAGTTACCCGAAGGTACCAGGATTCAGCTTGAACAACACCTGGAAAATTGCCGGGATTGCGCTGAAAGTTTCCGGTTAATGCGTCTTGCAATCCGTGTAATCGACCAGGAGAAAGAATTTAAACCGAATCCTTTCCTTGTAACAAGGATTATGGCGGGCATAGAGGAACTTGACCGGCAAACCGAAAGTCCCGTTCGCACGCCTGTTTATATGCAACTGCTGAGATCTGCCCTTTTAAGCACCTCGATTGCAGCAGCCATTTTTGTGGGAGTCATGGTAGGTAGCATTTATACGCCTGTGACTCCGGAAAACCAGCTGCCAGTTGAATTGGCTTACCTGAATGATGCTGCACTTGAATCTGTTGATCTGCTTTCACGAGAATAAATCCTTTTATCATGAAAACAGAAAAGAAACACAGTTTATTGGTTTGGACCATCGTACTACTTGTTGTCGTAAATCTTTCAACACTTATTACGATAGTTTACCAGCAGAGAAAGTCTTCCAGATCAGAATCTGTTGCCGTTTCAGGTCAGGTAAAGGCAGATCCCAACGGAGATAAGTTCAGTGGCCGCTATTTTCGCGATCAACTGAACTGGGACAATGAACAAATGGAGAAATTCAGAATAATTAACCCGCTCTTCAGGCCAAAGCTCCGGGAAATTACCACTGAATTGGCCCAGAAAAGGGAGCAAATGCTCCTTGAAATGTCAGCAGCGAAAAGTGATACGGTGTTGCTGAACACTTTGTCAGATTCCATCGGGTTCCTGCACAGTGATCTCAAAAAAATCACCTACAGGTTTTACCTCGAGTTGAAGGGGATATGCAGTCCGGAACAGCAAATTAAATTAGAACAACTGTTCGGGGAAGTATTTCCAAATGATGGGTCGGTGAGTACTCCAGGCATGGGAGGACAGAACAGACATCAATATGGGCGGCAGTTTAAGAATTGATAAGTAGTAATTTTAAAAATTGTAGGTTATGAAAACAAAGATTTTTTTAGCAGGATTAGCCTTATTGGCTATGACAACAATGGCAAATGCCCAGAATCCGGTGGGAGGAAAGGGTTGTGGCAGAGGTCCATGTAACGGAACAGGCAAAGGTGCTTCCTTCGCAGATGTTAACAAAGATGGTGTTTGCGATAATCAGGCCAGCCGCACCGGAGGTAATGCCGGCAAAAAGGGTAACGGAAACTGCAACGGCAGTGGACAAGGCAAAGGTCAGGGAAAAGGTAAAGGCAGAAACTTCATTGATGCCAATGGAAATGGTGCATGTGATACTTTCGAACTCCGCAGTACGAAATAAAACCATTCTCACCAAGGGTGCCGCCCGGGCACTGAATCCTCCAAAATAATTTTCAAGTAATTAATTATCAACTGTTTGAAACAATATGAAAATTGTTATTGCGCTAGCTTTGCGCGTTTCAAACCTGGGTAAATTATAATTCAACAATTAAAAAAATAAATCAAGATGAAAGCAATTAAGTTATTTTCAGTTATTTCTGTTCTTGGAGCAATTTTAGTGTTTAGCTCCTGTACCGACAAAATTACCAGTGCCGATGAAAATCCGGGTACAGATGTATTGACATCAGAATTGAAAAGTACGACTCTACCGGTAGCGTGTATCCTGACAGGGACGATACTGGATGTTCCAATCTCTGCATGCGTTGTAACAGGTTCTGTCACTGAGGCAGAAACAGCAGGATTGTTGTTTATGCGTGAAGAGGAGAAAATGGCCAGGGACGTATACACCTACCTGTATGGGAAATATAAATTACCGGTATTTCTTAATATCAGTAAAAGCGAAAATGCCCACATGTCTTCTGTACTCAGACTGATTACTGCATTCAAAATCGCAGACAACAGTACAAATGATCCGGGAGTCTACACCAATACCCATATTGCGGAACTGTATCTGCAACTGATTGAAATGGGTAATGTGTCAGTGATTGATGCTTTAAAGGTTGGTGTCCTTATCGAACAAACTGATATCAGTGATCTTCAGAAGGAATTGTTAACCATTGAGAATGCTTCGGTAAAGACTGTCTATACGAATTTGATGGCAGGTTCAAATGCTCACCTGAAAGCGTTTGTCTACAATCTTAAAATCCAAGGCGTTACTTATCCATGATCTTGTTCGGGGACCAAACAATTTAAAGATAGGTCCATTTTGACGGAGTAGGTTGACCACCTGTTCACCTGAGTTGAAGTTTTATGCACGGGAAACCGCGATTGGGAAGGAGATTCAGGTGATCGGTGGTCATACCTCCGGCAGGAAATTGTAAGAGTCATATTATAATCTAAGCTATGAGAAAGAAATTTTTGTGGAAAAGTTTTGTAAGCTTTTCGTTGGTCTGGTTTTTTTTATTCATAATCTTTTCAGGGATTGTGCTTTATATCGCACCATCCGGTAAAATCTCAAATTGGACAAACTGGATGCTGTTCGGCTTTTCAAAATCGGAGTGGCAGTCATTGCACACCATATTTTCCTATACGTTTGTCGTACTCTCCTTTTTTCATTTGGTTATGCTTAACTGGAGAGTCTTTCTTTCATACTGGAAATCCAGGGCGGTCTCAGGAATCAACAGGCAAAAGGAGTTGTTTTACTCTGTATTGTTGACGTCGATTGTTTTCCTGGGCACCTATTTCCAGATTCAGCCGTTTAAGGCGGTTACTGATTTTGGTGAATGGGCCAAGGCAAGCTGGGAGTCAAAAGATAAACTGCCACCTATTCCTCACGCTGAAATACTGACAATCAGGGAGTTGTCAGGGAAATACACAACAACCTCACCGGATAGCATAATATTACTTCTACGTCAGAAGGGTTATATAGCAGACAGCGTAGGTCAGACAATTGGTAGTATAAGTCTGAAAAACAAACTCTCACCGGCGGAACTTTTTGCGAAAATCATTCCCGCTAACAGCAGTACTGTCATCAAAAGCGGATCGAATGCACCCATCCAGGGATTGGGAAAGAAATCTATGCTTGAAATCTCGAAAGAACTTGGCAAGGATGTGAATGTTGTTTTGGAGGCCTTAAGGGCAAAGAATATTCAGGCCAGTCAAAATGAAAAAATACGTGAAGTAGCAGAAAGAGCGGGAAGAACGCCCGCTGAGATCCTGGAGATCATCAAGTAGCACCCTGATCAGGGAATAGTCACGAGACATGCAAAAATGCACCAATACAATTCTGTAATAACAAATACTAACAATGACCGATGAAAATTACCAGTGAAGTTCGAATAAGTGATAACGGCTTCGTTTTTAATTCAAAAACAGGAGACTCGTTTAACGTCAATCCTACAGGATTGGAGCTGACCAGGCTGATAGCACAGGGCCATGATTATGATACGATCAAGAACCTGTTTCTTGAAAAATATGACCTGGATGATATGACCTTCGAGAACGATTTTTACGAATTCTGTGCACTGATCAAATTCCACCAGATCACAGTGCCGGAAGATCCACTTGATTTTAAATAACAATAATTTATGTCAAAAATAAAAATCACTGTTGCAGTCACAGGGCTCAACAATACAGATAATCCTGGACCCGGTGTGCCATTTATCAGGTCTTTAAAGGAGTCCGGTGCATTCGATATAAGATTTATCGGACTGGTTTATGAGACTCTTGAACCGGGAATTTACATGGAGGGATTGTGCGATAAAATTTTTCTGATCCCCTATCCGTCCGCCGGCTCGGATGAACTTATCGACAGGATTGCGGAGATACACAGCAGGGAGCCTATCAATGTGCTGGTCCCCAATTTTGATGCCGAACTGTTTTCATTTATGAAAAATGAAGACCGGCTTCTCCAACTGGGCATCCGAACATTTCTGCCTACTATCAGGCAATTTCAGGAAAGGGACAAAGACAAACTTCCTGAGTATGGCCGAAAATACGGGGTAAAAGTTCCGACAAGCTTGAATCTGGGAAGCCTGAGCCAGTTGTCTGAAATCAAAGAGAAAATGAGTTACCCTGTGATGGTGAAAGGTAAATTTTATGATGCCTATTTAGCAGGAAACGCGGAACAGGTAAAACAGTATTTTCACAAGATCTCATCCAAATGGGGCCTGCCGGTGATCATCCAGGAATACGTAAAAGGGACTGAGGTAAATGTTATAGCACTTGGTGACGGGTGTGGAAATACCATTGCAGCTGTTCCTATGCGGAAACAATACATCACAGATAAAGGTAAGGCCTGGGGAGGGATCACCTTGTCGGATCACATCATGCTGGAATTAACCCGGAAGCTTATCCGACAAACCCAATGGAAAGGCGGAATGGAGCTTGAACTGATAAAAACCAGTTCGGGGGATTATTACCTCATCGAAATCAATCCCCGAATTCCGGCATGGGTTTACCTGGCAGTAGGCGCCGGGCAAAACATACCGGAGGCATTGGTAAAACTGGCTCTCGGACTGGAAGTAGAGCCGATGGATAAATACATTTCAGGGAGGATGTTTGTAAGATATTCTTATGACATAATTGTTGATCTTGAAAAGTTCGAAACTATTGCAATGAATGGTGAAATATAAATAAAAAGGATATGGAAAAGATTAAATATGTCAAGCCGGCAATGAGTAAGATTAATGCCGGAATGCCCAGTAAGTTTGGACTGCCGGTTAAACAGAAGGTAATTGCTGAAATTGACGGGACTAAAGTGTCCGCATTGATAGAAGAATACGGGTCCCCGCTTTTTGTTATTTCCGAACAAACGATGCTGGAAGTATATTCTGATGCAAAACGGGCCTTTGAAACCCGTTATCCCAAAGTCCAGTTTGCCTGGTCCTACAAAACAAATTATCTGGATGCAGTATGCAAAATATTCCATGAAGAAGGTTCCTGGGCTGAGGTTGTATCAGGATTCGAATTCGAAAAAGCCCTTGCGAATGGTGTAAGAGGTTCCAATATACTGTTTAACGGACCAGACAAATCGAAAGCTGATATCACCATGGCGATCGAAAACAATGCCTTTATTCACATCGACCATTTTGATGAACTCTATCTGCTTATTGAGACCAGCCGAGAACTAAAGGCAAAAGCTCGTGTGGCTATTCGTGTTAACCTGGATGCCGGAATCTATCCTATATGGGATCGCTTTGGTTTCAATTACGAAAATGGGGATGCATGGAATGCCATCAACAGGATCATGCTGGCCGACAGCCTTGAACTGGTTGGTTTACATACACACATTGGCACCTATATACTGGATCCATCAGCCTATGGAATTGCCGCATCCAAACTGGCAAACCTTTATATGGCAGTCCACACAAAGTTCGATTTCTGGCTCAAATATATCGACCTGGGAGGTGGTTTTGCATCCAGGAATACGCTAAAGGGTGCATACATGCCAGGCAATGAAACGTGCCCTTCATTTGATGATTATGCTGAGGTTATATCAAATGCACTGATTTCTTCAGAGATTCCGCACGAAAATCTGCCGGTACTATTTCTTGAAACCGGACGTGCCCTGATTGATGATGCAGGGTATTTGCTGACAACGGTTATTGCCAACAAACGGCTCAACAGCGGAAGGCGCTCCATGATTATTGACGCCGGTGTCAACCTGTTATTTACTTCATTCTGGTATGATCTCGGTGTATTTCCAACCAGAGAATTGGGTTATGGCGAAGAATCAACCATATATGGTCCGTTGTGCATGAATATAGATGTAATTCGTGAAGCCATTGTTTTCCCACAGGTAAAAACCGGAGAACATCTTGTTATTGAGCGTGTTGGTGCATACAATCTGACGCAGTCGATGCAATTTATTACCTACCGGCCAAATGTGGTGTTGATCGATAAAAATGGCAGGACCCATATTATCAGGAAAAGGGAGACGCTTGAAAATTTCAAACAATTGGAAATGGTTCCGGGAAAGAAATAATTGCCTATCATGGAAAAGGAATCTCATTACAATGCCAGGGACATTCTGTACTCGTTGTTGAACAGTTATTCTCAAATATTTTTTTCAACGTCAAAAGTGCTGGCTATACTACTGGTAATCATTAGCTTTTTTGATTACGGGGCAGGGATTGGCGGAATAATTGCAGTTGTTATTGCGAACCTTTTAGCTCACTTCCTGGGTTACAACACTTATTTCCTGAAATCGGGATTGTACGGGTTCAACAGTTTGCTGGTGGGATTAGGAGTGGGTCTGCAGTTTCAACCTTCCGTTGAACTCTACATTTTTGTTGCTATTTCCGCCATAACCAGTTTTTTTCTCACCATTGTATTCCAGGGAGTTCTGGGCAAATACGGCCTTCCATTTCTGAGTATCCCGTTTCTGGTAACCATCTGGATTGTTGGTCTGGCGGGGGGGGAACTTACGGCCTTGAACATCAGTGAAAGGGGAATTTACACCTACAACGAACTGTTCGGGATGGGCGGATCCATGATTATCCGATTATACAACTGGTTGGAGACCCTGGTGGGTTCATCTTTTGTAAGGACCTACTTTTATTCGCTGGGAGCTATCTTTTTTCAGAAAGGCTTGCTGGCAGGTATTATCATTTCGATCGGACTACTAATTTATTCCAGGATCACTTTTGTTCTGTCTATCCTTGGATTTTCTGTCTCCTATTTGTTTTATTTATTGGTTGGAATTGAGGTTAATGAATTAATATATAGAGTTATAGGATTTAATTATATCCTTACTGCAGTAGCTCTTGGAGGTTATTATCTGATACCGGGCCGTACCAGTTTCGCCTGGATAATCATTTTATTGCCATCAGTAGTATTGATAACCATCGCTACTCAGAATTTTTTCAGTGTTTTTAAAATTTCGCCCTATTCACTTGCCTTTAACATAGTTGTGCTGGGGTTTTTATATGCTTTGAAACTTCGGGAGAAAGGTCCTGCCGAACTTTTAGAGACCCCTGTCCAATTGGGGAATCCAGAGAAAAACCTCTATTTGCAGTCAGGCAATTTGAAACGTTTTCCTGCCAGGTTTCCTGTGGCCGCTTCGTTGCCTTTTTTTGGTGAGTGGACCATAAACCAGGGACATGACGGGGAAATTACACATAAAGGTGCCTGGCGGAATGCCTGGGACTTTATTGTCACCGACAAGAATGCCAAACAATATAAAGGTAGCGGGGACTTTGTGGAGGATTATTTCTGCTTTGGGAAATCTGTAATTGCTCCTTTTGATGGCACAGTCATCGAAGTTGTTAATTCCGTTCAGGATAATATCATCGGGGATGTAAATACCAGGAATAACTGGGGAAATACTGTAATTGTCAAACATACCAATGATATTTACACCAAGCTGTCACATCTGAAATATCATTCGGTCGAAGTAAAGGCAGGGGATGTTGTTAAACAAGGTCAATTGCTGGCCAGATGCGGAAATTCAGGTCGGTCCCCATATCCTCACTTGCATTTTCAGTTCCAGTCTACACCGTATATCGGATCGCCTACGCTCGACTATCCTTTCGGACATTACCTGTTAAAGGGAGAAGAGTTTACCCTCGAAACATTTTCGTTTCCCCAAAAGGGGCAGGTAGTTGCAAATCCTGTGATTAACAAGCAATTGGCAAAAGCGATGCACTTCACACCCGGTCAGCATTTGTCGGTCGAATTTCAATTTGAACCGGTAAAGACGGGTTCATTGAAACGAAATGAGAAGTTCAGATGGGAGGTTAAAACAGATGTTTACAATTCAACATATCTTGAGAGCATGGAGGATGGTTCTGTCGCTTACCTGTACAACAATGAGAGCCTCCATTATTTCACCAATTTCTCAGGGAGACAGGGATCACCATTGTACTGGTTCTTCCTGGCTTTTTTTAAAGTACCCCTGGGGTTTGTACCCAACAGTAGAATCAACGATCAGATACCTGTGAATCTGATGTTTGACGGAGGACTGAAATTCTTTCAGGATCTGATTGCTCCCGTCTTTTTATTTCTAAAAGCTGACTACTCGCTGAGAATTGAACAAGAAGGTGATATTCTTTCCTCAGACGATGTGAAAATGACTTCTGAAATTACCAGAAAAATTGCAGGAGTAGAAGCAGAGAAATTCAATTTCACCATGACTATAAAGGATTCTGAAGTCTTTAAAATCGATCTTGTCTCTAAAAAATTTAAAATTTATATGATATGTCGGTACGAATAGTTCTATTAAGCCTTTTCCTTTTCTCCTTTACCATTGTAAAGTCTCAGGAAAAACTAAATTTTGCCGGAGTGGAGAGGAATTCCTATCAGCTTTTTCAGGAAAAAAAATGGCCTGAGCTGATTCAGTTATCTTCCCGGTCCAGAAAGCAGGGTATAGATTTCTTTTACTTGCAGGTGCGTACCGGCCTGGCGTATTACAACGAAGGGAAATATGGAAAGGCTGCTGAATACCTTCTCATGGCTTATGCCAATGATCAATCCTTCGACTGGCTCCAGGAGTACCTCTATTACAGCCTGGTTTACAGCGGGCGATTTCCGGAAGCCCTCAAGTATGCCTCCCTGTTTTCTGATGATTTGAAAAGTAAGATAAGGTTCATGGACAGAGGTATTTACCGCCTTGCATATGAAGCAGGGTATGGCTTTAATCCTCTTTTTGATGAGCTGGCATCGCGGCCATTCGGTAGTGAGGTAAATCTGGGAGACGACTATGGTGAAGGCTACCTTCTCAAAGATTACAGCTTCCATTCGTTTGATATCGGACACAAAATTGCTCCTGATGTAATGCTCAATCACAGTTTTACCTACATCGGAGTAAACAGGCAGGCGGTGGTGGACTGGGGAGTGAAGTCAACTTCTCCTTTGAGAGTCAGTCAGTTTCAGTATTTTTTGAACCCGGTGTGGGTCATCGGCAAAAAATTGAATATTTCTCCTTCCCTCACACTGATTTTCGGATCAGGTGATGTTTTGTTGGGCAGTTTAACAGCTGATTCATCAAAAATATTCAACCTCTCAAAATTCAGTTACAGTGATGTTCTGTTCTCCACAGCAATCTGGTCCAATTATGGCAGCTTCTCACCTGGAGCTGAAATCAACATAGGGAATATCAACAATACGAAATTGACGCAGATGTCATTGTGGCTGACTCTGTACCCTTTTTCCAATACCAGGTTGTTCGTGACACCACGGGTTTACTTCAAGGCAGGCAGCGATATTTCCGGAGCACAATTGAAGGCAGTTGGATTATCTGGAGGAGCAAGAATTGGGAAAGCCTATCTGACGGGGCAGTACTTAACAGGCGATATGGAAAATTTTGTTGAATCAGCTGGTTATGTTGTTTACAACTTCCCCGGTAAATCAGAAAGGAAGATTACTGGAAGCCTTACTTTCCCGTTGAGCAAGAATTGCCAGTTCGTTTCCAGGTATATAAACCAGAACATATTGGAAAAATACCAGGTTTATACAGATGGGTATAAAAGTAACTACTTGGAATATAATTATATAAAACATACAATAACAACAGGAATATCATGGAACTTCTAAAAAAAATCACACTGATCATCATTTTGATGATGCTGGGGAACGTACTGTTTTCCCAGACAAACCAGGCCACTTTACTGGCAGCATTTTCTAAAAGTTACGAAAATGAGAAAAATGGAGATTTCATTGCCTCAATGGAGCCGCTAAAAAAAGTTTACGACGAATCCTCCTATGAGTTAAACCTGAGGCTTGGATGGCTGAACTACAATGCGGGACTGTTTGACCAGTCGGTAATTTTTTATTCAAGGGCACAAGTTCTCAAACCGTATGCTGAAGAATCCAGGTTTGGTCTGATATTGCCGCTGGCAGCACTTGGCAAATGGAACGAAGTAATAAGGATATACAATGCGATACTAGAAGTCAACCCTAACAATTCTGTTGCATTGTACCGGCTGGGTCTCGTTTATTTTGGCAGGAAGGATTACTACAAGGCAAATGCACTTTTCAACAAAGTAGTGGATTTATATCCCTTTGGATATGACGGGTTACTGATGTTGGCCTGGACCTCCTTTTACCTGGGCAACACCAACCAGGCTAAAGTGCTGTTCAATAAGGTAAATCTCTTTAGCCCAGGGGATAAGTCAGCCAATGAAGGTCTGAACCTTATAAAATAAAATACCATGAACCGATTGTCATTGCCTGATTTATTGAAGGGATTTGCTGTATTCTTAATCGTACCGGTACATATCCTGGAGAAATTTATTGACTATCCGGGAAGAGAAAGTATGTTTGGAAAGACTCTTTTGTTGCTGGGAGGTCCGGTGGCAGTCCCGGTCTTTATGATGGTGATGGGTTATTTTGTTGCGGGAAGTAGCAGGGGCCTGATAGGCAATATTTTAAGAGGAGTGTTTCTGATTGTGCTCGGTCTTCTGTTGAATATTGGTTTGAATCTGCATCTGCTACTGAAAATATGGAAAGATGGTTGGAATTTCGACCCTCTTCAGGCTATTTTTGGCGTCGACATCTTGTTCCTGGCGGGATTAAGCATCATTATTCTGTCTTTCCTGAACAGGATAAAAACCGGTCAGAAATGGATTGTGGCGGCCTTGATTTTATTTGTGAGTGCAGGGACCTCGTATATCAACGAATGGCTGATGGTTACAGACAGGAATTACTTGCTGCCATTGATCGGTGGCACATATTCCTGGTCATATTTCCCGCTTTTCCCATGGTTGGTATATCCTCTCGTTGGGTTTTTATTCCGGAAGCTGGAAAGCAGGCTGCGTGAATTGGACCGGCAAAATAAAAGAGCCAGCATTTTTGTTCTTGTGATGGTTCTTATTCCTGTTCTGCTGTTTTCAAGTTTTGGCATTAACTATTCGATCAACCTGCCTCAATACTATCATCACACTTTTTGGTTTTTTATATGGACCATGGGAGTAAATATATTGTGGTTGTTCTTGCTCAGGTACATTTCGCAAAAATCCGGAGAATCCCCTGTGTTGGGTTTTCTCCGGTGGCTGGGCCAAAACATAACATTGTTGTATGTCTTTCAGTGGCTTATTATTGGGAACATTGCCACAAGTATTTACCAGTCGCAAGGACTTGGAAGTTTTGGGTACTGGTTTGGGATTATCTTTTCTGCCACTATTGGATTGACAATATTATACCGGATACTATCTGGCCTGGTGAAAAGACGTATAGAAAAAACGTTTGGAAATAGAATAACACAAGGCAATGGTATTTACGTGGCATGATCAGGATAAGGTACAACGCTGTAATTTATTTCAGGTTAATACCTAACAATTGTTTATTCATTCCATTTATGGTTCGTATGAACTTGAATTAAGACAAATGATTGAAGCTGGATGACCTCAGAATTGATAAAAGGGCTGGTAATGGAAGTCATTCTATTTTTGGCACCCTCCAACTTCTTTTAAAATCCTGTATCCACGATTCTGATTTTTAATTTGAAGATATTTTTACCTATTTTATCCAAAAATTACTGTGAATTACTTAATCAACAAATTAGCAATATTTTTATTTCTGGCAGTAGCATCCGGATGTGAAAACAAGCCAGAAAATCCGGCTTTCCAGGTGCGGATAGAGCCGATGACCATCAGTGGGCTGCCGGGTGTCCAGGCCTGTGTGGTTGGACAAAATGAAGGCAAATGGCTGATCCTGGGGGGCCGGACAGATGGGTTGCACAGGCGTCAGCCCTGGGCGACATTCGATGCCGAAGGACAAAACAGGCAAATCACCGTTGTTGACCCCAATAACCTGCAGAAGTGGACTGCACCGCTGACTTCTCTTCCTCCATCCATCCAGGAGCAATTGGGGTCGACAAATATGGAGTTTCACCAGGAGGGTGATTATTTGTATGTTATTGGTGGTTACGGTTACAGTAATTTGGCCGATGATCACATAACCTACCCCAATCTGACAGCGATCAATGTCCCGGCTGTAATCAGGGCGATTGTCAATGGGGCCTCTTTCAGCCAGTTTTTCCGGCAGATTTCCGACGACCGGTTTGCTGTAACAGGCGGATATCTGAATACAATCAATCATACCTATTACCTTACCGGTGGCCAGCGCTTTGATGGGAGATATAACCCGAGAGGGCATCCATCCTATACCCAGCAATACACCAATTCGATCAGGAAATTCAATATTCAGGACGATGGGAATGATATTTCCATCAAATACCTTGAAGAGATCTCTGATACAGTTAACCTCCACAGGCGTGATTTTAATGTGATTCCACAAATATTTCCGGATGGGATGGAGGGTCTGACTGCGTTTTCCGGCGTTTTCCGTCCTGATGCAGACCTGCCGTATCTCAATTGTGTCAATATTGACAGTGAAGGTTATGCGGTAAATAATGAATTTTCACAGTACTACAATCAATACCACTGCGCAACCGTTCCCTTGTACAGTAAATCATCGGGTGAAATGCACAACCTCTTCTTCGGGGGTATTGCCCAATTTACTGACAGTGCCGGTACAATGGTCCAAAACGATGAAGTACCGTTCGTGAAGACTATTGCCAGGGTCACCCGCGACAGAATCGGGAAAATGACTGAGCATAAGTTGCCTATTGAGATGCCGGCATTCCTCGGTGCCAGTTCAGAGTTTATACGTGCGGAGAATTTGCCTGAATATGCCAATGAGGTCATCAAACTTGACGACCTCAAAACGGGGTCTACTCTAATAGGCTATATTTTCGGGGGAATCGCCAGTTCCGAACCTGTTATCTTTTGGAGCAACGACGGTACACAAAGCCAGGCAAACCATGAGATATACAAGGTGTACCTGCTGAAAAATTAAGTAACTGTTTTCTATTCAGAATGTGATGTAGGATAAGCCAAATTTGTTAATTTTATAGGTTGAATGTCAGAATATTGATTTATTACGTCCTTTTCAATTGTAATGAATACCAATTGCAATCCAAAGGACTTGTTTTCAAACATTATCCAAACAGGTTGACCAAATGGCAAAAATCGTTGTATTAGGGGCCGGGATCTCTGGGCATACTGCGGCCGCTTTTTTAAAGAAGAAACTCGGGCGCAAACATGAAGTCGTTGTAGTTAGTCCCGGAGCTTATTACCAGTGGATTCCTTCCAATATCTGGGTGGGAGTAGGCAAGATGACCATCGATCAGGTGCGGTTTAAATTGAAACCGGTATACGACCGCTGGAAAATTGATTTTCACCAGGCCAAAGCCACTGCGATTTTTCCGGAAGGAGACCAGTCGTCAGAAAGGCCCTTTGTCACTGTAGAATATACGGGGGATGACAAGAGGGGGGAGACAGTTTCCATTGATTACGATTACCTGGTCAATGCAACTGGTCCAAAACTTAATTTTGAAGCCACTGAGGGTCTGGGACCCGGAAAATTCACCCATTCTGTTTGTTCCTGCGACCACGCTGTATCAACATGGGCAGAGTTGCAATCCTGCATTCAACGGATGGAACAGGGCGAAAAAATCAAATTTCTCATTGGGACCGGACATCCGGCAGCCACCTGCCAGGGTGCAGCCTTTGAGTATGCGCTGAACGTGGCTTATGAGATGCGTGCACGCGGGCTCATGCACATGGCTGAGATTACCTGGATCTCCAACGAATATGAACTCGGGGACTTTGGAATGGGCGGTGCTTTTATCAAGCGCGGAGGTTATATAACTCCAACCAAGGTATTCAGCGAATCCATTTTTGCGGAATATGGAATCAAATGGATCAAACGTGCCGGTGTAATGAAGGTGGAGAAAGGAATGGCCCATTACGAAACCCTGGATGGGCAAATGCATACGATCCCCTTTGATTTTGCCATGCTGATCCCTGCCTTTGCCGGGGTGGGAATGAAAGCTTACAACAAGGCGGGTGAGGACATTTCCAGTCAGCTTTTTGTACCAAACGGACTGATGAAAGTTGATGCCGATTACAGTGGCAAAGCCTTTGAGGACTGGTCTGTCGAAGACTGGCCATCCGTCTATCAGAGCCCCGCATTCCAAAATATATTTGCGACAGGAATTGCCTTTGCACCCCCTCACCAGATTTCAAAACCAATGAAGAGTCCGAACGGGACACTCATCACTCCTGCTCCGCCACGGACGGGTATGCCTTCCGGTGTAACCGGCAAAATTGTTGCGCTGAATATTGTGGACCAGGTTCTTCATGGCACCAAAGAATTTAAGCATAAAGCTTCGATGGGAAAGATGGGTGCCGCCTGTGTTGTGTCATCAGGGTTCAGCCTGTTAAAAGGCAATGCGGCTACCATGACCGTTTATCCGATTGTTCCGAACTGGGAGAAATATCCCGAGTGGGGCAGGGATATAAGATATACGGTAGGTGAAGCAGGACTGGCAGGCCACTGGATCAAACTTTTTTTACATTATATGTTTATTCACAAGGCGAAAGGATACCCCTTCTGGTGGCTGATTCCCGAATAGTGTTTTCAAAACAACCATTAAAGCAAAATCCATGAAAAATATAGTTCGCGGTTATTACGATGAATCCTATCCGCCGATACCTACCAGGGCAACCCGCTTCTGGAGGAGGAACCTGATTTGGCAGGCCTGGCGTTTTATTGTTCTCAACCTGAAGATGATGCGCATCATTGTAGGAGGGCATTCGTGAAAAATAGATTGTTACTGTCTAATTCTCCTTTTCTGCATCGCTGAAGAAAGATTACCTGATCGGATTCAACACAAAGGATCTTGTGTAATTCCCGGCATCTCTTGTGTAGGAAGGGCCAGAATGGCCCCCGGGACTTACTCAAACCTGCTTTGTCAGACGTAATTATGCGACAAATTTCTGTCCGTATTTCTAGTCAGGGCACCTATTGGCGTCTCTTGTTTTGCTCTTCTGAAAATGGCTTAGCCTCTTTTTCATCAATTATCTCCAAAATCTTGCTGATGGCCAGATAGGACACAGCAATTAATGCAGGCCAGCTTAAAAACCAAACTATTTGTGCAATCATACTAAATATGTTATCTGATTCATATTAATAGACATGTGATTCATTTTTTAATTCTTCCACATCAATCTTCTTATTGTCAATGGCACGCCAGGCGATCCAGATATAGGCTAATACAAAAGGAATCAGCAATGATACATAACTCATGATGGTAAGTGTATAATAACTGGATGAGCTATTTTCGATAGTCAGAGAACTCTGCAGGTCAAAAGTGGAGGGATAATAAGCGGTATGATTGAAACCTGCCAGCAGGAACAATGCAAAAACTGTCAGGATGGATCCAATGCCTGCACCCCAGATTCCTTTTGTACTGCATTTTTCAAAGCAGGTGATAGGCCTGATAATTCCGATAAGTACCAGGGCAACCCCAGTAACAAGGAGAATGGCAACAAAGGGCATTTGTATGAGATTGTGCAGATATTTGAATGATTCCATGGAAACTTCTCCAGTTGATGGATTTACTGCAAAACCTGAAGATAAAAGTGTCCAGATCACAAAGCCAAGGAAGAAAACAACAAATGGAACAGCATTAACCAGAAGTTGTTTTTTTATTCGTTCCATCATCACCGCATGCCTGATTCTGTTCATGAAATAGAGCAGGGCAAGGACCCTGGATAAAAAAAGAACGGTCAGACCTAATAGTAGGTTATGGAGATTTAGTGCGGCTTCGAGCCCATGGGCCGGTCCTCTCCATTCAGAAATCACCGGCATTTTATTGCCTGTCAGTAACGTGATATTGCTCATATCAACTGAGAACATTGATCCTGTGAAGAAGGTCGCAACAGCTGTTCCGATCAGTAATGGCGCGACCATGCCGTTAATCAGCAAAAAGGTCTCATAGATTCTTTTGCCCAAAAAATTATTGGCTTTGCTCCTGTATTCGTAGGATACTGCCTGGATGATAAATGCAAACAGAATCAGTATCCAAACCCAGTAGGCCCCTCCAAAACTGGTGGAATAAAACAATGGGAAGGAGGCAAAAAAGGCTCCTCCAAACGTAACAAGGGTTGTAAAAGTGAATTCCCATTTACGTCCAAGTAAGTTGATCAGGAGCGTTCTCTCCTCATTAGTTTTCCCAATTGTATAGATCAGGGTCTGTCCTCCTTGCACAAACATCAGAAACACCAGTATTGCTCCTAAAAGTGAGACAATTATCCACCAGTAGTGCTGCAGTGTGATATATTGAATTGCATCGATCATGATTAAATAATTTAATGGTTTGTATTCAATGGTTACTTAAGTCTTCGGATGGCCCTTTTTTTATTATACTGGCCATTATCCTTACTTCAGCAATCAATAAAGCGGTAAAGATGACAAAGAACATCCAGAACGTGATTTGAACAGATACAGGTTTTAATTGGGAAACTGCAGCAATCGTTGGGAGAATGTCCTGAATTACCCATGGTTGCCGGCCTACCTCAGCCACTACCCAGCCAAGCTCAGAAGCTATATATGCCAGGGGAATTGTCCATACCGCTGTATAGAGAATGAACCTTTTCCTGGCTATTTTGCCTTTTATTGTCAGCAGCAGGACCACCAGAAACAGTGCTCCAAAGTGTACGCCCAATCCTACCATGATCCTGAAGGAATAGAAGGTAGTTGGAACACTGGGCACCAATTCATGCATATCGCGGCCAGCATAATAACCATACCCAAAATGTGGGTAATTGGTTTCAAAGCTTGACAATGCTCTGTTTGCAAGTGAATCATTCCCTGCTTTTTTAGCATTCTTGTAGGCTGCCAGGGATTGTATGGCGATCTTGCCTTTTTCGCTTCTTTCCTGGTAAGAGAGTATTTGATGTGCGGCATTTCCATGTACCAAATCCTGTATTCCCGGGACGTAGGCATTCGGATCGAGAAATGCCATGTAGGAGAGCATATTTGGAATCTCCAGCTCAAACAAAAAATCTTGCTTTTTGTGTGCGGTCTCCTTGGGGTCTGCCTTCAGGATGCCAATGGCAACGAGTGGTGCATTTTGTTGGCCAAAATAGAGATTTTCCATGGCGGCAAACTTCATGGGCTGGTATTTTGCCATGTTTCTGGCAGAACCGTCTCCGGTAAGTACTACAAAAGCGGTGGTCAGTAAACCAAAGACGGAGGCCACGATAATACTCTTTTTTGCCAGGTCGTGTTCCCTGTTTTTTAACAAATACCAGGCACTTACACCAATGACGAAAATAGAAGCTAAAACATAACCAGAAGAGATGGTATGCAGAAATTTATTGATGGCAACCGGATTAAAAAGCACTTCCCAGAAATTTACCATTTCATTTCTTACCGTGTCGGGATTGAATTTCATCCCTGCCGGATTTTGCATCCAACCATTGGCTACCAGAATCCATAAAGCTGAAAGGTTTGATCCTATGGCAACCAGCCAGGTTGACAACAAGTGGAATTTCTTACTAACCTTATTCCAGCCAAAAAACATTACGGCAATAAAAGTGCTTTCCAGAAAAAATGCCATAATTCCTTCAATGGCTAAGGGTGCCCCAAAAATATCGCCCACAAACCAGGAATAATTTGACCAGTTGGTACCAAATTCAAATTCCAGGATAATCCCGGTTGCTACGCCAATTGCGAAGTTTATGCCGAACAGGGTCATCCAGAACTTGGTAATGCGTTTCCATTCAGGATTATCTGTACGCACGTAAACTGTCTCCATGAATGCAATAATGAAAGAAAGTCCAAGAGTCAAAGGAACAAACAACCAGTGATACATGGCTGTGAGTGCGAATTGTGCCCTGGACCAGTCGACCAGAGAAAAATCGATATTTTCCATATGTTGTTATTTAGTGAGTTGTTCAAATACATGGTTACTTCGCTGTTCATCCGTTTTATACCCGGTTTTTAGGATATTTGGGAAGAAGAATATTTTCAGCACCAAAAAAATTACAATCAATTTGATGATGATGATCGCCCAAAGTTTTCTGCCCAGGGTCATACTCTTAAAGCCCTGGTAATAAAATTGAAAGATATTGTTAAGAATTACTTTCATATTTTTGATTGGAAGAAGCTGACAATTGATACAGGGATGTCAAAAAATCAATGACTGCACTGATGAATGCCGTTAGCGGCCGTTTGACTGTCATGATGGTGGCAACTTTCACCACTATCCTTTATACTGCCCAGCAGATAGTGTTTAACAACTTCGGCTGAGTCACCCCCGCATCCTCTTACTACGGATATCCCTGAATTATTCAGGACATTGATGGCACCATCGCCGATTCCACCTGCCAGCATGACAGTTACACCATCTGCTGCGAGAATTGACGCAATATTGGATTTGCAACCGCATCCCTGCAAGGATGGAATCCTCTTTAATTCTGAAATTTCACTGTTTGGGGAGATTTGAAAAATATCGTAAAAACTGCAATGGCCAAAATGGTCATCAACCTGGTTATTGCTTTTTACCGGAACTGCTATTTTCATGGTTAAAGATTAAATAATTAATAATTAATTTTGATTAATTCATTGCTGGTAAAAGAATTACAACCGTTGCACTTGATATGGTTGTCCAACCCATCGATAAGCTTGAAGCATTTCTGGCATTTGTACCATTGTTTTTCAAATTCCACGTTTCCACCTTCAATTTTAATGGCCATTCCTTCGACAAACGCTTTGGCAATTTTTTTAAGAGCCCTGTTGTATATCCTGGTAAATGTTGGCCTGGATATTCCCATCATCTCAGCTGCTGCTTCCTGGGACATATCTTGATAATTTACAAGATTGATGCCTTCATATTCGTCAAATTGCAGTTCGATAATTTTCAATTCACTGAGCGGCATGCCAAAAGGCTTGAATCCTGACATCCTCGGCGGATTGACAACTCTTCGGTTTCTTGTTGGTCTGGGCATTGCCTGAAGGGTTAATATATTTTTCCGACAGCTTGGATGACTTGAATATTTAAATTGAATTCAAATGCTGTTCGTGACGGGGTGTTAAAACTGATGGTTTTATCACACAAAGATAATGAACGTGCGTTCATAACAAAATATTTTTCCACTCTATCTGAGAGAATTATTCTGGCAGATTTACCTGGTGAAGACGGGTACTCCGGGTTTTGACAACCTGCTGCTGAAATAATATCCTTCAGTGTCGAATCCGCGCAAATCATCTTCGTTGTCAATATGGTTTTCTAGAATATACCGGGCCATCATTCCCCGTGCCTTCTTGGCATAGACAGTAATCATTTTTAATTCGCCGTTTTTACCGTCCAGAAACTGCGGTGCCACTATTTTTGCCTTCAGCTTTTTGCTGTCAATGGCAGTAAAATATTCCTGCGAAGCCAGGTTGAACATCAGGTCGGAACCGCTCTCTTTCAAATCAGAAGCAATCTGCCTGGTGATTTTTTGTTTCCAGAAATGGTACAGATCGTTGTATTTGCCGAATTTAAAAGATGTTCCCATCTCAAGGCGGTAAGGCTGAATCAGGTCCAGGGGCCTGAGTACTCCAAACAAACCCGAAAGTATTCGTAAATGTGGCCTGGAATTTTCGACATCTTCAACACGCATGGAATGTATGTCCAATCCGTGGTATACTTCACCTTTGAAGGAGAAAATGGCCTGGTTGGAATTGGCAGAAGTATATTCAGACTGCCAGAGTGCAAACCGTTCCAGGTTAAGCCAGGCCAGTTTTGAACTGATACTCATCAGTTGTTCCAGCTCGCTGGCAGATAATTTTTTCAAATGCCTGATTAATTCGGATGCCTCCTTCACAAAAACAGGATGTGTACTCAGAGGAGTAGAACTTGCCGAAGTAATATCCAGGGTTTTTGAAGGAGAGAGGATAACAAGCATATAATTTTCTGAATTAGGATAGTTCCAACTTTTTTGGAAAGTAGGCAAAATATTTTGACCCAAATAGAGTAGGAGGAAAATAAATGCCTTCTGAATTAAAAGCGTTTGATTATCAAATGTATAATTATGCTGCTTATTCATCTTCCTGCATTTCAGGGGGTTGTTACTTTCCGGAATTTTTTAACTCAGTTTCGAATTTGTCCGCCAATATTTGGTGAATGTCATTCCGGAACAACTGGTGGATACGGGTTTTTTCAACCAAAAAAAGTTATATCTTTAATTATGTATAATAAAAATTTATGGTGATGAGAAAACTTAACCTTTTCTTTATTTTTTTCTTTTTTATCGCTTTAAAACCTGCTTTGGCATGTGACAAAACTTCCGGATCCCCGGATCTTAATTACAGTAAGAATCAATGGCAAATCACCGACCAGCCCTATGCTGATAAGGCAAGCCACGGATTTTTCAACATTATCGATGGAAACCTGGCCATGGGATTGGGTGATACCAAAGCGCATATTTCGAAATACATTGCCGGCATCTCCAATGTCATGGGGTATCGCTTCAGTCCCCGCATCTGGACGGGACTTGGTGTCGGAATCATTGCCTACAACGAGGGATCGACAGTTCCGCTTTACCTGGACGGACGCCTTTTTTTCGGTAAAAAGAAGAATAAACCATTCCTGGTTGGTGATGCAGGCTATCTGTTCCGCGCCGGTGGCGTGGAGGCAAATACCAGGGTTTTTGTAAATCCGGGCTTCGGGTGGATTTTTCCGATCAGTTCAAAGGCTTCTGTAATAGCCTCTTTGGGCTATTTTGCCCAGTGGGAAAATGAAACCAATGCCCGGGATTCGTTCATAAATTTAAAAGTCGGATTTGCTTTGTATTGATTTCATAAAACGATTGTCATTGTTGTGGGATGAATGCCCGGAATAACCTTGACCGGCAGAATACCGGGAGGCATCCAACTGCTGCCCTGGATGAGGTTGCATACTACCTAAAAATCAATAATTTTAGACAACAGATTCTCCGTTGATCCTGACTTGAAATTAGCCACCGTAAATTTCATAGAAATCCCGGATACTCCAATTCGGTTCGTGCAGGATTTAGGGAGTGGTTTGTTTATTGTCCTGTATTTCAAGTTATTCACCTGTTCCGTGGAGGCTTTTTCTGTTTTGCAGGTAAATGTTAAATTGTCAAAGCCAGAAGGAGATGATGCGTATCAATGCTTTGCTTTTCCTGTTTTTTATTTCCATTCCGGTAATTTATGCCCAGTCCGGATCAATGGATGCCATGTAGAAATTTTTATATTCTTAATTATAAGATGTTTGTAAGTTAAAATAGTGAATAGATGGGAACAATTTCAAGAAAGGATTTTATTGGAATTTCAGCAGCAGCTATAGCATCTGCCATTGCCGGAATTCCATCGTTTGCAGCTGGTGGCAGTTCTGCCGGTAAACAGGTTAGCCTCAAGGGTAACCGCTTTTTAACCTTCAATGCAGTGATCAGGGTAAACCAGATTGAGGTTGGCCGGGATAAAAATGTGGGTTATGACGAGCGAAGCCTTCATACTCCCGAAAAGGTCCAAAAATACAGGGAAGCCATTGAAAGGGGATTTCCCGGTGCGAGAATTACCTGGGCACTCAGCTGGCTGGCCTTGCATGATACAACCGCTGATTACACAAAAATCAGGGAACTGGTCGTGGGTTATCATCACAGGTTCGGGGATGATGTTACCTTCATTCCGGGAGCTTATTTTGCGAATGCTTACAACACAACCGAACAGGTAAACAAAGATTTGCACGAAGGATTGGCAAAGGTATCGGAGATAGTTGGGAATTCTTACCGTCCGGGCAGTGTGGTGGCAGGCTTTCTGTCTGCCAAGAACCTGGAATACCTTGCAGAGGAGGAGAATATCCATGTATGCCAGGGGAATATCTGGAGCCAGTATGCTGTGGACAACCAGGATGGGGATGGCTCGGTAAGTTACCCTTATTACCCTTCCAAAGAACATTTTTGCAAGCCGGCACAGGGCCGGAATGATTTTATCGATCTTGTGAACCTTGATGGTTGGACCATGGATTTCCTGGCAGCGCGCCGGGAAGGATTTGCCAGTCGGTTTAACAGCAGGATGGGAGTGGGCCCTATTGAGACATTGGGGAAATACGGACTGGAAACCGGGCTCAAAGAGATGCTACACACCACCGCCATCCACTACGACAAAGGCTTTCAGCAGAACGGATTCGCCTGGGTGACCAACTGCTGGGAGGTATCACTCCCCATCGACGTGGAAGGATTGACACGCTGGCTGGAAGCAATCAGGAATCGCTGGCCGGAAGTGAAATTCATCACGCAGGGAGAATTTGGCCAGGCCTGGAGAAAACAGTATAAGTCCAACAGCTTTACCTACAAGTTTGAAGAACGTGGCTCGGGTATCGGCGGATCAGACGCCGACAAGGATATCCGATGGTTCATGAGCAAAGATTTCAGGCTGGCAACTTTAAGCAACTGGCAAACCGGTTCTCCCGAAATGGTGATAGATTATACCTCTTACACCCGTCAGGCCAGGGAACCTATTTCTGGCAGTGGCCGGAACTGGAGCCTGATGGGAGAAATTAATCAAAAGCAAACCCGCCCGCAGGATAAGCCGGTTCCTCTGACCCAATTTTTAAAGGAGTTTCCATCTTCCTGTTCCTCCAAACTCAAAGAAGCCGGGTTTATTTAACCTGAATAATGGAAAGGTGACCAGTATACGTTGCTTTGCCGGCAGGACACTGCCGCAGGAATTCGCTTGTGGCAATTGTATCCGGTATGAAGTAACAAAGAGGCCTGGGAAAACTCCCAGGGATACTTTATCGGCATATTGTGTAAGCTAAACATAAACAGTATATTAATGTCGTTTTTATTGAATTGGACTGTGTGATTTTAGACTAATAACTACCAACATGTTAACTGTAAAACCTATGAAATTGTCCCCCGAAAAGAAATATCCTCTCCTGGCGATTTTGCTGTTGCTGGGATTCTTTAGCTTTGGTGCGGTACCGGTCGGTCTGTCCTCCCCAAAGAACAATCCCGGTTTGGCGGAAATTTTCATCTCCCCCAAAGGCAACGACAAAAATCCCGGCACAAAGGAATCGCCGCTGAAGAGCCTTGAAAAGGCCCGGGAGATGGCCCGTTTTACCCGTAAGAGTTCTCCTGAAGGGGCATTGACAATTTTTGTCGAAGATGGAACCTACCTGCTGGAAAGAAGCATTGAGTTTTCCGCCGAAGATTCCGGAGATGAAAAACATCCTTTTGTGATCAAGGCCTCAGACAATGCAAAACCCGTTTTTAAAGGCGGGCGCCTTTTAAAAAATTGGTCGTTGCTTAAAAATACTGAGAAGTTGAAAGTTTTACAGGGTGAAGCGAAGGGAAAAATCTTCGTTTCCAATGTAAAAGAGGCAGGTATTACAAATTATGGAGATCCCATCGAACCGGGCAAACGTCCCGAATTGTTTTGCAACGGTCAGCTTCAGACACTTGCCCGATGGCCGAATATTGGTTTCACCAAAGCAGGTTCCATACATGGAGCAACAGAAATGCCTCCCACCTATCTCAAGAAAAGAGGCACCAGGGAAGGGGTCTTCGGATACCTGGACGGACGTCAGAAAAATTGGGCAGCTGAAAAGGACGGCTGCGTAGGAGGTTACTGGTATTTTGACTGGAGCGACGAATTCCATAAAATAAGCAAGGTGGATACAGTCTCCAAAATCCTCTTCCTTGCCGAACCTTACCATCTTTACGGTTACAAGGACAGCCTGCGGTATTTTGGAGTCAACCTGTTCTGTGAGATTGATCAGCCGGGTGAATGGTACCTTGACAGAACTGATGGACTTCTGTACTGGTATCCTCCGGTTGGAGTTAATCCGGGGGAGGCAGAAGTCAGCCTTTCTTTGTTTGACAAACCTTTTATGCTGGAGATCAAGGAGTGTTCCTACCTGACCTTGCAGGGACTGACTTTTGTGGAAAGCCGCGGGAGTGCCCTTTCCATTTCAGGTGGAAAGAATTGCCTGATAAGGGATTGCAGGATGGAGAGGCTCGGGCGCGATGGAATTCATATCGATGGCGGATCCGGACACGGAATATCAGGCTGCCTGATCCGGACCCTGGGATACAGTGGTATTGGCTTAAAAGGCGGCGACAGGAAAAATCTGACCCCTGCAAATCATTTTGTTGAAAACACCATTGTTGAACATTTCTCCATGTTCAAGCGGACCTATGAGCCTGCCATCTTCCTGGTTGGTTGTGGAATGCGTGTCAGCAACAACAGGTTCAGGTATTCATCCTCATCCGCCATGAGGGTGGAAGGCAACGACTTCACCATCGAATACAATGAAATCAGCCATGTGGTCAATGAGTCGGACGACCAGGGGGCTCTTGATATGTGGTATGATCCCTCCTTCCGTGGAATAATGATCCGCTACAACCGCTGGTCAGACATCTCCGGAGGTACTCACAGCGGTGCTGCCGGCGTCAGGCTGGATGACATGATTTCCGGGGCTACCATCTACGGTAATATCTTCGAAAGATGCGGAGCGAGACATTTTGGCGGAGTTCAGATCCATGGAGGAAAAGACAACCTGGTTGAAAATAACTTGTTCTACAAGTGCAATGGGGCGGTGAGCTTTTCTTTGTGGGGTGAGAAACGCTGGCTCGAACAGCTAGATACTCCTGTAATCACACAAAAAATCTACAACGACGTGGATATCCGCAGTTCCTTGTATACGAACAAATACCCGGAACTTAAAACCATTCGTGAAAAGGCTGATTTTAACACGGTAAAGAATAACCTGGTGGTGGATTGCCTGAACCAATTCCTGAGAAACAATGACCAGCAGATTTTTGATAATAATCCTGTCTTGCTATCAGATGGCAAAGGCACAGAAGCATTCTGTACTCCGGAAACTTTAAGGAAGCACGGGTTACAGCCGATTCCCCTCCAAAAAATGGGTCCCAAAAATAATCAGTGGGACAAAAAATAAGCCCGTTTTGAACGCATAAATTTATCAATCCAACAAATAGGAAATGGGCCTTAAATATATCTTTTCATTGTTCTTCCAGCTGGGTTTCCTGGTGGTGTTATTTTCCCCGGAGACTCTGTCTGCAAAGGATTTTACCCGGTTTGTCAATCCAATTATCGGCACAGCGCCAACCACCACTGAATCGGGTCTTAAGCATGGAGCCGGGACCGAAAACAACGCGATGGTGCAGCCTTCGGTAACGATGCCTTTCGGGATGACCAACTGGTCGCCGCAAACCACCAATACCCAGCGCAAATGCGTTTCGGCCTATTATTACAAAGACACAATCTTATCCGGATTCCGCGGATCGCACTGGCTCAGCGGGTCGTGTACACAGGAATACGGATCGATGGCAGTGATGCCCGTTTCAGGCCGGCTGGTTTGCAATCCTATGAAAAGAGGTTCCAGGTACTCTCATGCATCGGAAGTTTCAAGCCCTCAGTATTATAAGGTAGACCTGGATACCTACCAGGTTACGGCAGAGATGAGTGCCACAACACGGTGTGGTATATTTTGCTTCACCTTTAAAAATGAAGGGGATGCGCATATTATTGCCAATCCGAACAATGATAAAGCTGAAGGTTTTGTTGAGGTTATCCCTGAAAAGAATGAAATTGTTGGTTACAACCCCGTCCGGCGTATTTACCAGGGATATGGAAAACCGGCAGGGTTTTCGGGGTACTTTGTGATGAAACTGGAAAAAAAGGCTGACTCCTATGGCATATACACAGAGGATGAAATCAGGAGCGGTCAGCTTCAGTCCGGCAAGCAACCCAATTCTGGTGCATATTTTTCTTTCAGGGTTAAAGAAGGAGAACAGGTAAGAGCCAAAGTGGGCACATCATTTGTCAGCATTGAGCAGGCACGCAGAAACCTGGAGGCTGAGATCCCCGGTTATGATCTTGACAAAACGAGGCAGGGATTGAAGGATGCCTGGAACAATATTCTTTCACGGGTTGAGGTTGAAAGCGAAGGCACCGACGAGCTGGTGAAGTTTTATACTGCCATGTACCACTCCTTCCAGCAGCCGCGCACTTACAATGATGTAGACGGCCAATATCCGCGTTTCGACGGCAACGATCAGACCGATACCATTTGCAGCGGAAATTATTATTGCGACGTTTCGGCCTGGGATACCTACCGGGCGCTCCATCCCCTGTATAACCTGATCGCACCCGAATACAATGCCGATATGGTAAGATCGCTGCTAACGATGGGCAAAGTACGAGGCTGGCTTCCCATTTTTCCGCAATGGAACAGCTATACTGCCGCCATGATCGGCGACCATGTGGTTTCCATCATCGCCGAGGCTTATGTCAAAGGCGTTGTAGAGCTGACAGAGGACGATTATCAGCAGATGAAACACAATGCAACCCAAATACCCGAAAGATTTGAGGATTATGTTGATGGGAAAGGCCGCAGGGCCCTGACCTCCTACCTGAAATACGGGTATATCCCGCTTGAGGACTCCGTTCAGGAAGCATTTCATAAAAAGGAACAGGTCTCCCGCACGCTCGAATATGCCTATGATGATTTTTGCCTCGCCCTGGTGGCCAAAAAAATGGGTAAAACATCTGATTACGAATATTTTATGAAACGCTCCCAGAATTACAGAAATGTATTCGATGTGTCTGTAAACAACATGAACGGACGTTTTGCAGATGGCTCATTTACCAAAGATTTTGACAGGAATAAAAAGATGTTCTACATCACCGAAGGCACCCCCTGGCAATACAACTGGTATGTTCCCCATGATGTGGAGGGATTGGCAGAGCTGATGGGTGGAAAGGAAAAATTCAACAGGACGCTTGACGATTTTTTTGCCCAGGGTCAGTACTGGCACGGGAACGAACCCGGTCAGCAGATCCCGTTTTTATACACCTCTTCAGGCCAGCCCTGGAAATCTTCACGAATCGTACGCGAGATCCTCAAAACTGAATATGGAACGGGTCCGGGAGGTTTGAGCGGCAACGACGATTCGGGTCAAATGTCGGCCTGGTATATCTTCGGAGCCATAGGTTTTTATCCCGTTTGCCCCTCTTTACCCGAATATGCAGTTACCGGTCCGGTTTTCAGGAAGGTAACCATCCGGCTGGGAAATGGAAGAAACCTGGTATTATCAGCACCCCGAAATTCAGATAAGAACTGTTACATCAAATCCATGCGTTTCAACGGCAAAGTTGTTGAAAATTACAAATTCTCCCATTTTGACCTGATGAAAGGAGGATCTATCGATTTTGATATGACAGATCAGCCTGGGAGCTTTAATTAATACAGAGGCCCGATGAACGGGGTTGGATCAATCCCCGGCAAACTGTTTTTCCTGTGAAAGAAGGAATCTGAAAGGGCATACACGGCAAATTGGCGGAGTTGTCATCCAAAGCATCAATGATTACCTAAAATACCAACCATGAAAAAAATTGTTTACTCCGTTTTGCTTCTGTCGGCAATCGTTTTTTGGCAATGCAGCCATCCTGAGCCGAAGATTCTCTTTGAATATGTCAACCCTCTCCAAAAGGTATTTCCGGACAACAGTTATTTCCCTTCAGCCGATGCACGTGCGGATGTTGCAAGGGGTGAAAATGCCTCTTTCCAGTTCGTTGTCAGAGGCAGTGAATCAATTGAAGGTCTGGAAATTAAGGTAAAACCATTGAAGAAAAACGACCAGTTATTGGACCAGGTAAAGACAGGTTTTGTCGAGCTGGTGAAAATAGGACGATCTTATGCTGAGCCGTCGATCGACCGTTATGAGCCTACTTCTGTTTATTTCCCTGATCCCATCATCTACAAAAAGTCAAAAGATGTTTCGTTTGGTATTTCGCAGCCTTTGTGGGTGTCGGTTAAAATCCCCGAAGGACAGGAGCCGGGTACTTATACCGGCACGATTACCATAACCGGAAAGGTGGATGGCAGGAAGTTTGAAAAATCCAGGGACCTGACTATCCAGGTTTACAAACCGGTTATTGGCAAGACATCTCTCTGGGTGACAAACTGGTTTTTTGATCAGTTTCAGTACCTGAACAATGGCAATAAAGTCGAAAAATACAGCGATCTCTACTGGCAGCTATGGCGGGTAATGGCAAAAATGATGGCCGAGTACCGGCAAAATGTGGCCCTGATTTCGCCGCTCGACCTGACAGCTTTTACGTTTGAAAACAACAAGTGGAGTTTTGACTTCTCAAATTTCAACAAGCTGGTGAAACTGTTTGTGGAAGAGGGTGTCATCGGCCGACTGGAAGGCGGCCACCTGGGATCGAGGGTGGATGGCGGTTGGACCAGTCAGTTCGGATTGTTTGTTCCTGTGCCGGGGAATAAGACTACCTCCCTGAAGGTTATTACAATTGATGCCCCGGAAACAAAGCAATTCTATTCGGCTTTTATGCCGGCACTTATGGAGAACATAAAGAACCAGGGTTGGAAGGATATATACATTCAACATATTGCAGATGAGCCGATTGATGAAAATGTGACCTCATACAAGGCCATCTCGAAATTTGTGAGAAGCATTAGTCCGGATCTGAAGATCATAGAAGCCTGTCATTCCAATAAGCTTGACAATGAGGTAAATATATGGGTTCCCCAGCTGAATTTTCTTTCCGATTCCATAGATTTCTACAAGAAAAGACAGGCCAAAGGGGATGAGGTTTGGTTTTATACCTGCATTTATCCGCAGGGGAAGTATCCCAACCGGTTTATCGACCAGCAGTTGATACAAATGAGGATGCTGCACTGGATCAATTTCAAATATGGCATAACGGGATACCTTCACTGGGGCTACAATTACTGGCGCAACAGTGCCTCTGATTCAACAGACTGGAAGAGCCCATACGGAGAGACTTCCGTTGTGAACGGAAATGCCGGGCAAATTCTTCCAGGAGGTGACAGCTGGATCGTTTATCCGGGTGAGAAAACGCTTTACCCTTCCATCAGGTTGGAGGCAATGCGTGACGGAATTGTTGATTATGAATTGTTGAAGATGTTTAAGGAGAGGTATCCCGAAGAAGCGGATAAGATGGTTCATCTGACCGTGACCCATATGAAACGGTTCAACTCCAGCATTGAGGATTTTTGCAAAAACCGCAGAACAATTCTTGAAAAATTGAGCGAATGATGCCTTCCTGATTGGTTAAAAATATAAAGTACTATATATGAGAATTTTAGCAGTATTTTTTTTGGGTTTTGCACTCTTTTTCACGGCGAATGCTCAAAAACCTAACCTGGTTAAACTCCCTTTTGCTTTTTCGGATATTGGCCGGACACCGATGGAGAATACACCGGTTAGATTTCAGTCACGGCTCCTGCTGGTGTCCAACAACCGTCCCGGCGGCGCTTATGCGAAAGGGAAGGATGCCTTCCTTTACATCGACGATTTGCAGACAGGCAAGGAAGTTGCACGGTTTGGGCAGGGTCATTCCTTTGTCTCTGCAATAGTGAACAAAGAAGAGTTGAATGTTTTCGCCCTTGAATTCACTGATTTTGGCAGAGTGATGAATTCTAGCGGAATAGACAGGTTTGTGACCTCCGATCTGAAAACATGGAAGTCTGAAAAGGTAATATTACCCGAGGGCAACGAGCATCTTTTCAATTCATCGGTGTGCCGTGACGACAAAGGTTTCCTGATGGCTTATGAATCGGACCAGCCGGTTCAGTTTTGTTTCAAATTTGCCCGATCCACGGATTTATCGAAATGGGAGAAGATACCCGGACTGGTTTTTACAGGTGAAAAAAAGGAGTATTCTGCCTGCCCGATGATCCGGTATTTGAAACCGTATTATTATGTAATTTACCTCCATGCCCCGCTGAAAGATCACAACGGCTGGATTAGCTATATGGCTCGTTCCAAAGATCTGGAAAAGTGGGAGTTGAGCCCCTTTAATCCAATTCTGGAGGCAACCTCCGGAGAAGGCAGGAACAATTCGGATGTCGATATGCTGGAACACGAAGGCAGGACCTGGGTATATTATGCCACAGGCGACCAGGAAACCTGGGGGACTGTCAGGGTTGCAATGTACGACGGTCCAGAAAAAGCCTTTTTTGAAAACTATTTTCCGGATAACGTTCCGCTGACCAAATTGTCCACCAAACAATAACACTGCTCCTATGCTGCATCGAAGAGTTTTTCCCGGTAGAGGGTTCATAGCAACAGCGCTGCTTTTTCTGGCGCTCGGTATGTCGGGATATGGGAAGCCTCCCGTTTCCAAAGTTCCCATTCGTTCGGCTCTTGATCCAAAAAGCGCGGAATGGAAGATAGGATGGCCCGGACGGGTTTCGCAATACGACCTGGTGTATCTCAGTCCACCGGTTGATCCGATGCAGGGAATTCCCCTTGGAAACGGGGAAGTGGGGGTGTTGTTCTGGTGTGAGGATTCAAAACTTATCGCTGTTGTCAACAAAAGCGACCTGTGGGATGATGCCCCATTCGGACCATTTCACAACTGGAGCGGAAAGGAAGAAGATTACAGTACCACACAACGGCACGCCTGCCGTATTGTCATCGATTTTAAATTCCCTGTGTTTAATACCTTGTACCTTTCTGATTTCAAGGCCAAACTCAACCTGGCGGATGCTTCACTATCCCTTGAAAGCACCAGCCCATTCGGAAGGATCAAACTCAGGGCCTTTGCAGACCACCGGACCGGCACCCTGTTTTATGACCTGGAAAGCGATTTAAATGAAGATGTACCTGTTGATATTGCTGTGGAACGTTTTGGTTCACGGACTTATTCCCACTGGTACAGCCAGATCAACAGGGATGCATCCATCGGACTGACGGGTACCGAAGTAATGGCAGACGATAAGGGAATTTTCCTCACCCAGAAGCTGACCTCAGGCAAATTCGGAGTTGGGGGCAAGGTTATAAAGGACAATGATTTAGCCGTTAAATATATCCGGGAGCATTCAAGAAGCGGAGTTATCCGGCTGACAGGTAACCGACAAAAGAAGGCACAGCTTGCCTTTTCGGTTACCTCACCACTGGAAAATGATCCGGTTCCTGAAGTTAGAAATATACTGACACTTGCCGGGAAGAATGGTATTCAAACTTTTGCCGCATCCAATGCGGAAGCCTGGAAATCCATTTGGGACAAGTCGCTGATGGATTATGGCAACGATTACCTGAACAATCTTTGGCACCTGACCATGTTTTACGCCAATGCCTCACAGGGCGGGAAATATCCTGGCAGGTTCAACAACGGACTGTGGGGCTGGAGCCGTGATGTTCAGAACTGGAACTTCTATTTTCACTGGAACCAGCAGCAGTTGTGCTGGCCGCTGAATGCCGCAGGCCACCATGGTCTGGTTGACAGCTACCTCAATTTCAGGTATAATTCCCTGCCCCAGGCCAAAAAGGATGCCCGCGAACTCTTTAAATCGGATGGGGCATTTATTTCGGATGTAACAGAAAGGCGTGGATACAACTCCAGCGGAGAAAAGATTAACCATACACCGATCGCTGAAATAGCCCTTGATTTCTGGAGGCAATATCAATTTACGGGTGACAGGAAATTTCTTCAGGAGAAAGCACTTCCTTTCATTGTAGAGGCGGCAAGGTTCTATGAGACCATCCTGGAAAAGGAGAGTGACGGGTTGTATCATGCCAGGGAGGGAAGCGGGTACGAAGGCTGGATCAAACTGAAAGATGGTCTGACAGAACTGGTGTATGCCAGGGCCCTGTTCTCTGCCTCGCTGGCAGCGTTAAAAATTTCAGGGACTGACCTGCCTGAGGCAGCGAAGTGGAAGGATATCCTGGATAACCTGGCCCCGTTGCCTGCGATAGCTGCCGGGACAGAGGCGATTTCTGCCGAAGGCAACGGGTTTACTTTGAAAACAGGCATTTTTAAAGGGAAACAAAGTCCGACCGATCAGATTTTTGCGGCGGGCTGGGGCATAAAGGAAAACCAGATGCTGACAGTATACAGCCCGGTCAAAGATTCGACCATCCACAACGGATTGAAATTGCTGGACGGAATTTTCCCATCCGTTCCTTCATCCCCCGTTTTCCCGTCCGGAACTATTGGATTGTCACAAAAAGGGAATGGATTGTTTACGAAGATGACCGCCACAACCCTGTTATACGGCACGGAAATAACCGGCTGGGATCCTGTTCCTGTAGTCATGGCAAGGCTGGGTTTAGCCAAAGAATTATCGGCCGACCTGGACCGTTTCCCGGGAAGATGGCAGATCTATTGCAACGGGTGGGGTCACTGGGGATTGGAAGGGGAGGTCAACAAGGATGCCGAATGGTTTTTCAGGACAAACCAGGTTAGAGACGTCAATTCCCCCAACAAAGACGAAAGATTCGCGCTTCCCATGTGGCCGTTCCGCCATATGTCGATGGAATCCATGTCTGTTCTGGCTACTGCCATGAACGAATCGCTGCTGCAAAGCTACGACGGCGTATTGCGAGTTTTCCCTGCATTCCCTGCTGACAGAAACGGAAGATTCACCCTTCACGCTGCCGGAGGTTTTATCGTCTCCTCAGAGATCAGATCCGGAATGGTTCAGTGGATCTGCCTCCAAAGCCTGCTGGGGAACCCCTGTAAACTGGATCTTCCATGGGCAAATGCCGTAGCATTTTCCGGAGCAAAAAAATCCGGCAAGAAAATCAGCAGGTCAAATCCTGAAATTATGACGAAGGCAGGTGAAGTTCTCATGATCCTTCCTGAAGGTAACAGTTTATCCTCCTGGATGGTAGAAAGTGAGCAGCCGTTGAACAATGAAAAGGTCAGGAAACACTCCTCCGGGAAGGCACAACTGGGGATTGAAAGAAGGTATTGAAGGAGTTATGAATTATGAGTTATGAGTTATGAATTATGAATTAGGAGTTATGGAAAAGGTAATTGTTTTTGTATTGGCAGCTTTCGTTTTGAGTTGTAACACGGGGACTGTAAAACAGGAGAATCCGGTGGCGGTGGTGAATACCTCTGCAAAGGTGCCGGAAAAGGCATCCGTCTCTTTCCGTGTCGGAGTCCCAGTCTGGATTTCAGAAACACGTTGCAATGAACTATTTGACCTGTTCGACAGGCACAAGGGCGTAACGGATGAGATCACCTTTTTTACCTCGGAAACACATCCCCCGATTCCCCTGCAGGAATTCAAACGAAGGGCAGGAATTTTAAAGGTGAGGATGGAGGAAGCCAGGAAACGGGGATACAGGACGGGTATCAATATCTTATCTTCCATTGGTCATCACAACGAAAACCTGGACAACTCGCTGCAGGGTAACTATACTTTCATGACCAACATCGACGGGGCTGTATGCAACGGGTCTTATTGCCCGAATGATGAAAACATGAAGCAATACATAAGGGACATTTATCAGTTTACTGCCAATGCCAACCCTGATTATATCTGGATTGACGACGATATTCGCTTTGGTCACATGCCCATTGGCCACGGTTGTTTTTGTGACAATTGCCTGGGTATTTTTGAGAAGGAGTCGGGGACGAAGTTTACACGTGAAAGTCTGAAGAAAGCTTTCAACGAAGGTGTGACAGAGAGCAAACTGCCAGTAAGAAAGGCCTGGCTACAGCACAACAGGAATACCATTGCAGGATTATTTACCCTGGTGGAAAAAACAGTACATGAAATAAATCCAGCTATAACCCTCGGTTTTATGACCGGCGACCGGTTCTTTGAAGGTTACGATTTTGACAACTGGGCAAAAATTCTCTCAGGGCCCAATCATGCACCGGTTATGTGGCGACCTGGGGGAGGATTCTATGAAGACTCCAACACGCGTGAACTTGTTGGGAAGTCGCACGATGTAGGCAGGCAGGTGGCCATGTTGCCTGCCGGGGTAGTATCCATCCAGTCGGAGATTGAGAATTTTCCTTACCAGCGGCTGAAAAAGGCGGCCAACAGCGTGGTGCTTGAAGCCAGCTCACACATTGCTGCAGGTTGCACAGGCGCTGCTTTCAACGTACTTTCCATGTACGACGAACCTTTGGATGAATATGAACCACTCGTATCCAGGCTGCAGGAGTCACGCCCGTTCTTCGACCTCCTTGCCCGGTCGCTGGGCCGTTCCCCCATCTCCGGGGTTCAGACTTTCTGGAACAAGGACAGCTATATCACCGGGAACCTCGACAGCGGGAACTGGACCAGCTACGGAAACCCCGTGGTTAGCCACGAATTTTATGATATTGGGTTGCCGATATGCTATTCAAACGATCATGCCATGGTAACAGTTCTTGGAAAGGACAATGTTTTCGCGCTTTCCAGGGAACAAATAACAGCACTGCTTTCGAAAGGGCTCTACCTGGATGTTCCGGCCTTGGAGCAGCTGAATGCAATGGGATTTGGGGAACTTACCGGGTTTGACGCAGTAAAGTCAGAAACGAAAGACCGGATAGAGAAATTTACCGGCCATACCCTCAACGGAAATTTTGCCGGACGTAAACGGGACAACCGTCAGTCCTTCTGGAACTCACCTGGCTATACACTGCGCAAGACCAATGACAAGGCAGAGGCGCTTTCCTTCCTGGTTGATTATACGGGGACGGAAGTTTCTCCCCTCACCACCGGGGTTTTCGAAAACAAGCTGGGAGGACGGATATGTGTGGCCGGTTACTATCCCTGGACCTTTATGGGGAATCTTTCCAAGAGTTCCCAGATGAAATCCGTTTTCCGGTGGCTTTCAAAGGACACATTGCCGGGTTATATCGCTTCTTTCCACAGAATGAACCTTTGGATGCGTGAGCCGGAGGGTGACAGGATCGCCCTGGCTTTCACCAATTCATCCTTTGATCCTGCGACTGATGTTGTTTTGATGCTGAAAACAGCAAAGAAAACGATCCGCGTTTATGACATGGAATGCCATGAGTCCATAGTAAGCGCTTCAGGGGAGGATGGACCCTACCGTAGATTTGTAATCGCCAAAGTTGATCCCTGGCAGATGAGGTTGGTTGTATGTGAATAGATTGTTTAAATAACATAATATATATTTTAGATTGATAAACAATTGCAGTATTATTTTTTATTGAATAAGTACAAATTGACAACTTTTTGGGACAAGGGAATAGATTTGTGCTATCCGATACATCGTTCTTTTTAATCAATCAGACAACCTGGACCATTCATCCTGTTTTGTGATCAAATTTAAAATCCGGAGTTTCAAACCGGAGATGAATATGCCATTCCATCCACGGATAGCGGAAAAATTCTGGTTTGCCACATTATTGAATTTTGAATGTGAAACCAATCGAAAATACGGTCTTGGGTCCGGAGCCGAGGGCAAAATCTGGTCCATTTGTCATTATTTCCAGGTTAATGCTGACAACCTATACCCATCCTTAAAGGTCTCCACTGTAAGCGTAGTTCGAAAAGAAGGATTTTCCGCCGTCCTGTTTTTTTCGAATATTTTAACTAAACATTAAGATATTTTTAACAACTTCCTATTTGACAAAGAATTACATTTGCCCTCCCCAAGACCACCTGTGTGAACAAAGGCAAAACGGCTTCATAAATTTTTATTTTTAATAACTGAAACATGAAAATCTTCTTTCTGAATATCCTTGTATTGCTTCTTTTCGGATCGAACGTTCTGCTGGCTGTTTCCCCGGCAGAAAAATATTCGGTCAAAGGCCTGCTCAAGGATGCTTCATCCGGCGAAGGAATTCCGTATTCAACGATCACGGTAAAAAATGCTAAAAAATTGATTATTAAGAGGTTCGCCAGTGATGTCAACGGATCGTTTAAAGTTGCGCTGGATTCCGTTGGGAACTACAGCCTTACCTTTCAATCAATTGGATTTCAGTCTGTCACAAAGGAGCTCGAAATCAATGCCAACAATCCAACGCAGGATTTGGGAAATATTCCTATGAAACCCGGTACTGAGAACCTCGGAGAAGTTTCAGTGGTGGGTACGAGACCTCTGGTCCGGACTGAAGTGGATAAAATCATCTACAGCATCGAGGCCGACCCGGAATCTGCCACCAACAATGCCATTGATATGCTGCGCAAGGTCCCGCTGGTTTCTGTAGATGGTGAGGACAATATCCAGCTGAAGGGCTCCTCCGGGTTTAAAATTTTGCTGAATGGCAAGAATTCAACCATGTTGTCCCAGAATCCCAGGGAAGTATTGCGTTCCATGCCTGCAAGCACCATAAAGGACATAGAGGTAATTACCAATCCCTCTTCGAAATATGAAGCAGAAGGTGCCGGTGGAATTATCAATATCATCACCACAAAAAAGCAAATAGACGGGTTTATGGCCACCGTTAATGCAGGTACGGATTCAAGGGGAGGCTATAGTTCCGGGTTGTACCTCACATCCAAAATCAGGAAATTTGGTTTTTCGGTCAACTACAACCACAACAGCCAGATTCAACCCAGGAGTGAATCGATCGCCAACGGAGAAAATTTTGTAAGTACGGATTACCGTTACAGCAAAAGTGAGGGATACAACGATTTCAGGGGGAAAGCCAATTTTGCCATGGGTGAAATGAGTTATGAGATTGATTCCCTGAATCTTATTAGTCTTTCTTTCTTTGGTTATGGCGGCAATTATGACGGAACAGGTTTCAGTGAATCATCCAATTATGATGTAAACCACCAGCTTACCCGGCAGTTTCAGAACCTGACCAATTCCGGTTTTGGTTTTGGAAGCATGTCGGCCAACATAGATTACCAAAAAACCTACAAAAAGCCGGACAAGTCCTTTACGGTTTCCTACAAGCTGGACAATTCTCCGCGCAATACCGACAATGAAAATGCGGTGGAGGGCATCTTGAATTACCCCTCTTACAGGCAGCGCTCGGTGAATGATGCCTATGGAAGGGAGCACACCTTCCAGGTTGATTATTTTGATCCGATTACAAAAATCCACCAGTTAGAGGCAGGAGTCAAGTATATTCTGAGGCAGAACTACAGTGATGCAAATGTTTTTCAGTACAACGATGCTACTGCCGTTTGGGAGGAAGAGATTTCAAAGGCCAACAACCTGGATTATGACCAGCATATCTTTGGACTTTACGCCGGGTACCTCGTCAAACTGAAGCAACTCAGCATAAAAACCGGGCTGAGGGCCGAAGGGACGCTGAATGACGGCTACTTTAAATCGCTGACCGACACCTCCTTCACCAACAGAATGTTTAACCTGGTTCCTTATATCACCTTCTCAAAAAATCTCAAATCCGCACAAAACCTGAAACTCTCCTATACCCAGCGGTTGTCAAGGCCCGGAATATGGTACCTTAACCCTTATGTCAACGACCTTGATCCGTTGAACATCAACTACGGAAATCCGGACCTGAGCGCCGAAGTTTCCCATGTCCTTGACTTTTCCTATGGAAAGTTTACGGCGAAGTACAATGTAAACATGAACCTCTCCGGGGCCATTACCAACAATACCATTGAGCGGTATACCACCATCAATTCGAATGGTGTGAAAATAAGCACATACGACAATATCGGGAAGATGCGGAAACTGGGAACCAGCATGTACGGCAGCCTGAAGATCGGGAAAAAGTTGAATACCAACCTGAACCTGAACCTATATTACAAAAAGGTATCCTCCAATGATGACAGGAATCTGGAAAACGAGGGAATAAGCAGCCAGACCTATGTTAATGTAAGGTACAGTGCCTGGAAGAACGGTACGGTTTCCGGCAGTGCCGGCATTTTTACTCCTGAGGTTATGCTCCAGGGCCAGACTTCGGCCTATTATTTCAACTCCTTCGGGGTTTCACATGAACTTTTGGACAAGAAACTGAGATTGTCAGCCAATATCAACAGTCCTTTCCAGGAGAAATACAAAAATGAAACAACGCTGAAGGATCCGGATTTCAACCAAACCAGCATCTATTATTCGCTGAGAAGGCAACTCAACATCAATGTATCCTACAGGTTTGGACAGATGAAGGGTGAAATCAAGAAAGCCCGGAGAACCATCAAGAATGACGACCTGAAAGCCGGCGGCGATTCCAACGAGGCAGCAAAATAAAAGGGTTACTAGTATCTGTACTAGTAACCCTTTTCTTTTTCAGTGGAGAATATCGGAATCGAACCGATGACCTTTTGACTGCCAGTGAAAAGAGCAAAATTGTATCGCATTGATTATTAAACACATATAAATCAGTAACATCGCAAAACACAGCATTTTATAGCATTTTCGAGCACAAAAAGGGCACTCCAGCATTTCGCTTCATTGACCATTGGAAGTTGGATGAGTTTGTAATTTTTGGCAATAATTCATTTATAATTAAGGTTGTCTTATCAATTAAATTAGCATTGGTTTCACGAATCAGAGGAGTTATATGGTCAACATTATTTGAGCTAAGAATTAGTTTCAAATCTGCCATACATTCTTTTCTGTAATCATTGAATTTAACATTCAAGAGAGAACTTACATCCTTTTGATAATTACCAACACTATTTTCAATTGAATTTACCTTGTTAGTAATTACACTTAAATTTTCAAATAATTTTACTGCCATACTTTGATTAAATGATTTGTCTGTACTGGTAATTATTGTCTGTAAAATATTACAAAACAATACATTCATTTGTTCGAAATTGAGAGAATGTTTCTCATAAAAATCAAATACTTCTTTATTATCTATTGTCAATATATTATTGCTCATATCTATATAATTTATAATGCAAATAGCTTTAAACTGTTTCCTAATTTGCTATTAAAATTGTTAATTTTAAATTAATCGAGTTATTTGTAAAAAAATTGATTCTTATTAAATAATCTTGATGATATTTATAATCTAATGGATACTTCTCAAAAAATATTAATAATTGAAAATGCATTTACTTTATCTCAAATAAAAGAAAATGAAGACTATACTATTTATATTAATAATTTAATTAAACAATCTATTAAATTTAAAGGAAAATGTACTCTTGATGACTTAATTAAACTTATTCACTCTAGTTGTCCTGAATTAAAGGAGTTTTGTAATGAAAATTCTAGTAAATTTAAATTAACATCAATTAAAGATAAAGGCTTAGTTGGCAAAATTGTTGAATTTGATTTGTTTGGGAATTTACCTAATAATAATTCATGTCCTGATATGGATTACGGTGATATTAAAACTACTAATTTTAAAAGTATTGGCAAAAATAACCCCAAATCATTTAACGCTAAGGAACGACTTACCATTACAAACTTTGGAGACCATAGTAAGCAAACTAATATTGATAAAATTGCTGATAAAAATTGTTTAAATGAAACCATATATTATGAAAAAATTAAACGTG